>OMZX01000036.1:20707-36627 GCA_900315665.1 uncultured Eubacteriales bacterium | reverse complement strand
GCATTATACCATTCCATCTGCCATGACAATATGTTCAACCTGACTACTTATAAAAAGTCTTAAAAAGGCGAAATAAATATTATTAAAATAACACTGAAATAGTTTACTTTTCACTAATTAAAGGCTATAGTAGGTAAAAATAGTAAAATTGTTTTTTTATTATCAATATTCTAAAAGGATTTGAGTGAGAGCAAGGGGTGTCGCGATGGAAGAAAAAGTAATCGATGTCAGGATGCTGGGCGGGTTCAGGCTTAGCGTTGACGGCGAGGTCAAGGGACTCGGACAGAACAACAAGGCAAATTTTCTGAAGCTCATCCAGTTGGTGCTTTTAAACTATGAAAAGGGCATCTCGAAGCGGGAGCTCATTGACGGCGTCTTCGGCTTCAAGGACCTCCTCGATGAGAACAACAGCTTAAACAACCTCCTTCACCAGGCGAGAACCCAGCTCAAGAAGGCCGGCGTTCCGGGCAAGCGTTACATCGAGGGTAAGAAAGGCATTTATTATCCGGAAAAGGTCGAGGGCTACACCTTCTCCATTGATGTGTTCCGCTTCCGCGAGCTCTTCGAGAAGGCACAGCATACCGATATCGAACGCGAACAGGCACAGTACCTGCAGGAGGCATTTGACCTCTACCAGGGTGAGCTGCTGCCGGAATTCTCGACCGACAACTGGGTCGTGGTCGAGTCCGTGCGCCTCAAGCGCTATTATGACCAGCTCGTCCAGTGGCTCGGCGACTACTATAAGAAGATGGAGGACTACGACGCCTACTATCGCGTCTACAAACAGGCAAGCCGGGTTTATCCGGACAGCGGCTGGCAGGTCAATGTCATCGACGCGCTCATCTTAAAGAAACAGTACAAGGAGGCTTACGAGCTTTACAACAAGACCGCGAAGTACTACCTCGACGAGCTCGAGGTGCCGCTTCCGGACGAGCTCATTCACTGCTATGAGCGGATCTATGATAACGTGAAGGTCGTTTCCGATAACATCGAAGACATTCAGGCCGGCATCCTCGACCGGGACCAGGCGCTGAAAGAGAACATTGGCGAAAAGAACCATCTCGGCTCCTATTTCTGCGTGTTCTCGAGCTTCATCGACGTCTACAATGTCCTCCGCCGGAACCTCATGCGCCGCGGCAACAGCATTTTCATGATGCTCTGTACGCTCGTCGACTACGAAGGAAAGCCCATCGCAAATCAGGAGCGCCTCGAGCAACGCTCCGAAGCCCTGAAAGATGCCCTGTATCAGTGCCTACGTCAGGGTGACGTATACACGAAGTATTCGTCAAGCCAGTATCTCGTGCTTTTGATCGGCACGAAGAAGGAAGACTGCTCCGTGATTTATCACCGGCTCCAGAGAAAGCTAAAGGAACTTGCCGGTTCCCGCGCGGAGCTTAAATACCGCATCGTTTCCCTCGCCGAGATTCCGACCATCCTGAACCGCGGCAAGAACAACCAGGACCAGTTGATGTAAGCTGACACCGGGACGGTTCTATCTGTCAGCTTTTTTGTTGAATTGACAATGAAATCAAGGCCTCTTGTCATCACGGAGGCATAGTATATTAGGGCACAAATAGTTTCCTATGCCGTGATAAATTTTTGACCTGAACCAAGGCATAGAATAGTTGGTTGAATGCGAATTACTATGCCGACCCAAAATCAAGAAATTTCAAATCGGCATAGTAATGCATCGAGTCCTTACATTACTATGCCGGTCTTAGGATGATAAAGAGATATGAAAGCATAGTTTTTGAGATAATGCACATAATACTATGCTTATTTCCAAACAGCATGAAGAAAATGTTTATGATTTTGGCATAGTAAAGTTCCAAAATAGATGGATACTATGCCTTGCAAAAAATTTGGATTTTTTTGAGGCATAGAAAAATCAGTTGGTGTCCATATAATATGCCATAAGCGAAGAGTGATCAGATATTTTCCAGAAAAATCTCTTGAAATCAAAAGAAATCAAAAGAATAAAAAGAATAAAAAGAATATTAGTTTCGAAATGTTGATTTTATATAGAATTTGTGCTATAAGATTAGAGTATTTATTGACTAGTTGAAAGGAGCAGGCCGATGGCCCGCTCCTTTCTGTTGAGTTTAGAGGAAAAAGCATGTACGAGCAGAAAGTAAAGAAATATCTCGATGAGATCTGTCCCGGCGCCGGCTTCTACTGCGACAGCGTCACCTGGACAAAAGAAGACAACGAGTGGTATCTCCGCGCCTTCATCGGAAAACAGGACCAGTCCGACATGAACGTAAACGACTGCGCCACCATCTCCCGCCGCCTCTCGAAGTGGCTGGATCAGGAAGACTTCATCCCCGAACAGTACATGCTCGAAGTCTGCTCCATGGGATTTAAAGACCACCCGGGCAATGACGACCTAACGGCTGAAACGGAAGAATAAACATATAGCCACAGGAGGCAAACAAAAAAGATGAACACAGAACTGAACGAAGCACTGGAAGCACTGGAGAAGGAAAAGGGCATCCCGAAGCAGTCCCTGATCGAGGCCATTGAGCTGAGCCTCCAGACCGCCTGCAAAAACCATTTCGGCAACACCGAAAACATCCACGTATCCGTCGATCCGGACACCTGCGAGTTTTCCGTCATCGCCGACAAGACCGTCGTAGAAGAGGTCACAAACAAAAACGAGGAAATCTCCCTCGAGGATGCCCGCATGAAGGATCCGACCGTGACCCTTGGTTCGATCGTGAAGGTACCGGTGGATTCCAAGAGCTTCGGCCGTATTGCGACGCAGAACGCAAAGGGCGTCATCGTCCAGAAGATCCGTGAAGAAGAGCGCCGCGTTCTGTACAACGAATATTATGAGATGGAGAAGCAGATCGTGACCGGCACCGTCGAGCGCGATACCGGACGCTCCGTCATCGTGAACCTCGGCAAGGTCGACGGCTACCTCGCAGACAATGAGCAGATCAAGGGCGAGAAGCTGAACCCGAATGACCGCATCAAGGTATACGTCGTCGAGGTCAAGGATTCAACGAGAGGCCCGCGTGTCATGATTTCGAGAACCCATCCGGAGCTTGTGAAGCGCCTCTTCGAGGAGGAGGTTGCCGAGGTCCGCGACGGTACAGTTGAGATCAAGGCAATCGCCCGTGAAGCCGGCTCCAGAACAAAGATGGCCGTCATTTCAAACGATCCGGATGTCGATCCGGTAGGCGCATGCGTCGGCCTGAACGGCAACCGTGTGAACGCCATCGTCGACGAGCTCCACGGTGAGAAGATCGATATCATCATGTACGACGAGAACCCGGCATACCTCATCGAGAACGCCCTTTCCCCGGCGAAGGTCATTGCTGTCGTAGCCGATCAGGACAACCGCGAAGCCATCGTCATCGTGCCGGACAACCAGCTCTCCCTTGCCATCGGTAAGGAAGGCCAGAACGCCCGCCTCGCAGCGAAGCTCACGAACTATAAGATCGACATCAAGTCCGAGTCCCAGGCACAGGAGCAGGGCCTCTTCGATGAGATGGGCATTGATTACCAGTCCGAGGGCGAGGAAGGCGAGTACGAGGAAGACGGCGCATATGATGAGTCGACTGACGCGCAGTACGAAGAAGCTGCTGACGCCGCAGAGGAAACACCGGACGATACGACCGAAGCATAATGCTTCCATCATGCACAAAATGTGACACCGGGGACGGTTCTTACTGTCAGCTTTTTGCCAGTAAGAACTAGATCCTTGACACTTCGAGAAAAAGCTGACAGAGAGAACCGTCCCCGGTGTCACAAATGTAAGCATTGGAATAAGGAGTAATTGCATGGCAAATGCAGTGAAGAAGGTGCCGGAGCGGACCTGTGTCGGCTGCGGACAGAAGAAGGAAAAGCGGGACCTGATCCGGATCGTGCATGAACCGGACGGCACATTTTCCGTCGATCCGACCGGTCGGAAGAACGGCCGCGGCGCCTATATATGTAAAAATTTGGAGTGCCTCGAGAAGGCACAGAAGAAAAAGGCTTTCGACCGCGCCTTCAAGGAAGCGGTGCCTGAAGAAGCCTTCGAAAAGTTAAAAGAGGAATTAGGAAATCTTGACAGATAAGGTATTGGGACTCATCGGACTATCACAAAAGTCCGGTAATGTGGTCAGCGGGGAATTTTCCGTGGAAACGACCGTGAAGGAGGGCAAGGCACGCCTCGTGCTGATCGCCACCGACGCGTCGGACAACACGAAGAAGAAGTTCCGGAATATGGCGGAGTATCGTCACATTCCGTATGTTGAGTATGGAACGAAGGAAACCCTCGGGCACGCCATGGGACGTGCGGAGCGATCCAGTGCGGCAGTGACCGACCAGGGGTTTGCAAAAGCAATCATGAAAATTTTGGATGGAGGAAATGTGAATGGATGACAAGACAAAGAACGTGAACGGACAGAAGGATGGAAAGAGCGTTGATCAGTCCGGACAGCAGGCACCAAAGAAAAAGAAGCTTGCCGTCGTATTCCATTCACAGAACTCCGCGAACCACAAGAACCATACCCTCGGTGTACTCGGGAAGAAAACGCCGGCAGGAGAAAAGGATGAGAAGAAGCGCGTAAGCCCGAACGGACGTCCGCTTCCGCCGGGGACCGCCCGGGTGACCCCGCTTCGTGAGCTGGAGCAACAGGAAAAGCAGAGACAGGCTGAAGCCGAGAAGAAGGCAGCTGAAGCTGCAGCAAAGCGCGAAGCAGAGCGTGCTGCAGCAGAAGCGGCCGGGGCTTCCGCTAGTCAGCCGGTGGCTTCTTCGACAGAGACTTCTCCGGCGGATGGAGCAGGTGCTGCTTCGACAGCGGCAAAGGCTAACGCCCAGGCAGGAACTGAAAAGGATGGTAAGACGGCGGCAGCTGCAACCGCAGCCGTTGAAAAGAAGCCGGCTGATATAGCGCTCGCCAATGAGAAGAAGGCAGCAGGCGAGGCGCCGGCCGTTTCCCAGGCAAAGACAGATGCCGTAAAGAAGGAAGCACCGGCTGAAAAGACGGCTGTGAAGCCATCGAAACCGACCCCGACGAAGCTTTCGAGCGGTAACGCGGAGATCGCACGGGAGCTCCGTGCAGCCTCCCAGCATAGCTTCGACGGCCGTTCCAGCCGTGGCGGTTTCTCTGCTGACGGAAGACGCGGCCAGGGCACAAGAACTGGTGACCGGACCGGCAGAGGCTTCGAGGGAAGAGACGGACAGCGTACTGGTACAGGTGCAGGAAGACCTTCATTCGGCAGTCGTGACGGACAGAGAACCGGCACACAGAGACCTTCATTCGGCAGCCGTGATGGCGGTTTCACCCGCACAGGTGACCGTACCGGACAGCAGAGACCTGGCCAGAGAGCTGGCTTCGGCCGTCGTGACAGCGTTGAAAGCGCCGACACCCTTTCCCAGAAGCCGTCCGCAGGCAGAACCGCACCGGATGCAAAGAAGCCGCAGAAGAAGGCAGCATTTGCTAAAAATTATGAAAATGAGAAGGCCGAGGCAGCGAAGCGCAGCCGGAACAACCGTAAGCAGAACAAGTACGGCGCCGAGCAGTCCTACGAGCGTGAGGACGAGGTCGTACACAAGTCAAAGAAGACCGGCAAGGGCGCGTTCATTAAGCCTGAGGTAAAGGCGCCGGTTGAAGAAGAGATCAAGGCAATCACGATTCCGGAAGTGATCACGCTGAAGGATCTCTCCGATAAGATGAAGGTGAAGCCGGCCGACATCATTAAGAAGCTCTTTATGCAGGGCAAGATGGTGACCTTGAACACAGAGCTCTCCTATGAAGACGCTGAGAACATCGCCGTGGATTACAATATCCTCTGCGAGAAGGAAGAGAAGGTCGATGTCATTGCCGAGCTTGTAAAGGATGATGTCGAGGATTCGGATGAGGAGCTCATCACGAGACCGCCTGTTGTCTGCGTCATGGGTCACGTCGATCATGGTAAAACCTCCATCCTCGATGCCATCCGTAAGACAAACGTGACGGCAAAGGAAGCCGGTGGTATCACACAGTCCATCGGTGCCTACCAGGTCAAGGTCAAGGTCAATGGCGAGGATCGTATCATTACCTTCCTCGATACACCGGGCCACGAGGCATTTACCGCCATGCGTATGCGTGGCGCCCAGTCGACGGATATCGCGGTGCTCGTCGTCGCAGCGGATGATGGTGTCATGCCGCAGACGATCGAAGCCATTCACCATGCAAAGGCGGCCAATACGCCGATCATTGTGGCCATCAATAAGATGGATAAGCCGACCGCAAATCCGGACAAGGTAAAGCAGGAGCTCATGAAGTATGATCTCGTGCCGGAGGAATACGGCGGCGATACGATCTGTGTTCCGGTTTCTGCAAAGAGCGGCATGGGTCTCGAGGATCTTCTCGAGAACATCGCACTCGAAGCCGATGTCATGGAGCTCCGGGCAAACCCGGATCGTGCGGCGTATGGCGTCGTGATCGAAGCCGAGCTTGATAAGGGCCGTGGCTCTGTCGCAAGACTTCTTGTCCAGAAGGGCACACTCCATCAGGGCGATATCGTCGCTGTCGGCGCTGCCTATGGTAAGGTTCGTGCGATGACGGATGATAAGGGTAAGCGCATCAAGAAGGCGGGTCCGTCCCAGCCTTGCGAGATCCTGGGCCTTAACGCTGTGCCGAACGCCGGCGAGATCTTCCAGGTGAAGGATTCGGAGAAGGATGCGAAGGCCTATGCGGCTGCATTTGTGACCGAGAACAAGGCAAAGATGATCGAGGAGTCGAAGAAGAAGGTTTCTCTCGACGCACTGTTCGATCAGATTAAGGCCGGCGAGGTCAAGGAGCTGCCGATCGTCATCAAGGCGGATGTCCAGGGCTCTGTCGAAGCGCTCAAGGATTCCCTCGAGAAGATCAAGAACGACGAGGTTGCCGTCAAGGTAATTCACTCCGGTGTCGGTGCGATCAACGAGTCCGATGTCGAGCTCGCAGCCGCATCGAACGCAATCGTCATCGGCTTCGACGTGAAGCCAAGCGCTGTCGCAAAGGATATCGCGGATCGTGAGCATGTGGATGTTCGTCTCTATGATGTCATCTACAACGCGATCGATGATGTCGAGGCAGCCATGAAGGGTATGCTGAAGCCGATCTTCGAGGAAAAGGTTATCGGTCATGCCGAGATCCGTCAGATCTTCAAGGCGTCCGGCGTCGGCAACATCGCCGGTTGTATGGTGAAGGATGGTCTCGTCCAGCGTGGCGCGAAGGCGCGCATCACGCGCGGATCCGATCAGATCTTCGATGGTGAGATTGCATCCGTTAAGCGGTTCAAGGATGACGTCAAGGAGGTCAAGGCCGGCTATGAGTGCGGTCTCGTCTTCGACGGCTTCAATGACATCGCCGTGGACGACGTCGTCGAAGTGTACGTCATGGAAGAAGTCAAGCGTACCTGATCGCCAATGCTTACATCAGACACAGGGGAGTCGCACCGTCGTGCGACAGCCCCTTTCGTTTGGTTTTGAAAGGATATTATTTTGAGAAAAGGTTCAATTAAGAATACTAGAATTAATGCAGAGGTGCAGAGGGAGTTATCCGTGCTGATCCGGGATTTGAAGGATCCTAGGGTTTCGCCGATGACTTCTGTGACGGATGCGGATGTGACGCCGGATCTTCAGTTCTGCCGGGTGTATATTTCGGTGCTCGGGAGTGAGGAAGCGATGGCGAAGACGCTGGAGGGTCTCAAGGCGGCTTCGGGATTTCTTCGGAGGGGTCTTGCGCAGACGGTGAATCTTCGTCATACGCCGGAGCTTCAGTTTATTCCGGATCGTTCCATCGAGTATGGTGCGAAGATGGATGCCCTGATCCGGAAGGTCGAGGAAGAGGATGCAGCGAAGCATGTGTCGGATGAGAGCGAAGTGTAAGCATTGGACGAAGCAGTGAAAGGAGCATGGAGATGTCGGATGCAAAGGAAACATTTCTGAATATGATCGGAGAGGCGGCGTCGATCTGCGTGCTCGGGCACACGAATCCGGATGGCGATTGTCATGGGTCGACGCTTGGTGTTTATAATTATGTGCGGGCGAATTTTCCGGAGAAGAGGATCAATGTTTACCTCATGCAGGGGAGCCCGAAGTTTTCGTATATGCCAGGGTTTTCGGAGATTATTCATGTGCCGTCGGACCGGAAGTATGCGCTTGCGATCATTTGTGATTTGAACAGTGCTGACCGGCTTGGGGATTTCAAGGTTCTGGCGGATCATGCGGAGAAGGTGTTTGTGGTCGATCATCATGTGCTGAATGATGATTCGTATCATGATATTCCGTGTCAGATTCTGCCGGAGGCGTCGTCGGCGTCGGAGGTAGTGTTTGATTTAATGGACCGGGAGAAAATCACGAAGGATGTCGCGACCTGTCTCTATACGGGCATCGTGCATGATACGGGCGTGTTCAAGTATAACGCGACGTCGCCGCATACGATGGAGATTGCCGGTTTCCTCATGTCGAAGGGCATCAATTTTGGAAGCATTATCGATGACAGCTTTTATACGAAGACCTATACGCAGCAGCAGGTGCTTGGGCGGGTGCTCATGGAGAGCATGCTTGTGATGGAGCGCCGGGTTATCGTCGGATGGCTAAGACTCAGGGATCTTAAGTTCTATCATGTGACGTCAAAGGACATCGACGGGATCGTCTCGACGATGCGGGAGACGTCGGAGATTGATGCCGCAGTGTTTTTCTATGAGGTGACGCCGCAGACCTTCAAGGTGAGTCTTCGCAGTAACAATGATGGTTTGAATGTAGCTGCAGTAGCCCAGCGCTTTTCAGGCGGCGGTCATGTGATGGCAGCCGGCTGTACGCTGCAGGGCACCCCGTATGATGTCATCAACAACATCACGGCGGAGCTTGCGAAGCAGATGGATGCGCCTTTGTTTGTCAGTAGAAGAATGGCATAGTAAGATGGGCTGTCGCTTTTGCGGCAGCCCATTTAGGGATTTTCATAAAGCATTTTGAAATAAGGGATAGGAGTGAAGTTGGACGGTATCGTCAATGTATATAAAGAAAAAGGCTGGACGAGCTTTGATGTGACGAAGAAGCTTAGGGGCATCCTCGGGGAAAAGAAGGTCGGCCACACGGGAACGCTCGATCCGATGGCGGAGGGCGTGCTCGTGGTCTGCGCCGGCCAGGCGACGAAGCTTGTGAACGCCATCACCGGGACGGACAAAACCTACGTCGCGGATATGCTGCTTGGCGTCACGACCGACACCGAGGACATCACCGGGACTGTGCTGTCACAGCGTCCGCTTGCCCTTTCTGATTCCCTGTATACTCCGGATCAGGATGCCAATGCTGACAGGACCGGCGCTGCAAATAGAGTGCAGTTCGAGAAGGATGACCTGCTGATCACAGAAGCAGCGATTCGTGAGGCCGTAGCCTCCTTCATCGGGGAGTACGATCAGGTGCCGCCGATGTATTCGGCGAAGAAAGTGGATGGTCACAAGCTCTACGATCTCGCGCGGCAGGGAAAGACCGTCGAGCGAAAGCCTTGCCATGTGCAGATTGAAGATATCAGGATACTGGATATAAAGCTCCCGCATGTCACCATAGAGGTGACGTGCTCGAAAGGAACCTACATCCGGACGCTGATCTCGGATATCGGAAAGAAGCTCGGCTGCGGCGCCTGCATGGCAGCGCTCAAGCGGACACGCGTCGGCAGTTTCAAAGTAGAAGAAAGCCATACGATCGCTGATCTGCAGGCGCTGAAGGATGAAGATAAACTCGTGACAGCCGTGCGTCCCGCGATTTATATCCCGGAGGATACCGTCACGACCTTCGGCAAATTTGATGGCGGTCACCTCGGTCATCAGCTGATCTTCGAAAACGTGAAGCGAATCGCCCGCGAAACCGGGCGGAAGACTGCGGTGTTGACCTTCTCCGGCAATCCGCAGAATCTTGTGCTTCACGAAAACCGCCCGACGATTTCGACCGAGCAGGAGCATATCTCACGCCTTCGGAATCAGGGCTTCGACTACGTTTTTTCCTATCCGGTGACTCGTGAGACCATGCAGGTACCGGCGGAGGATTTCCTCCGCGGCGTCCTTATCGAAGCGATGCACGCGCGGGATATCGTGGTCGGCACAGACTGTTCCTTCGGCTATAAAGCACAGGGCAATGCTGACATGCTGCGCTCTTTACAGGAGAAATATGGCTACATCGCGCATGTCATCACGAAGCGTGTCGTGCAGGATGAAGAAGGACATGACCGGGAGATTTCCAGCACATATATTAAGGAGGAAATCGCAAAGGGCAATGTGAAGCGTGCCGGCGAGCTGCTCGGACGATATTTCACATTGTCCGGTGCTGTCCAGCATGGAAAGCATATCGGCTCCGGTGTTCTTCACTTCCCGACCGCGAACATCTTCCCGTCGGCAGGAAAAACCATCCCGAAGGAAGGCGTCTATGTGACCCGCGTCCTCGTCGACGAAAAGCTCTATAAAGGCATGACAAACGTCGGTACGAACCCGACCACCGGCGAAGACAATCCTGTAAGCATTGAGACCTACATCCTTGGGTATGAGGGCGACCTCTACGGCAAAAAAATACGCGTCGAATTCCTCGACCGCATCCGCGACCAGCAGAAATTCCCGACGCTTAGTGCACTGCATGCACAGCTTGAGAGGGACATGCAGTATGTGAAGAAGTATTGCATCCCAGATGTTACATCTTGATAATTTCAGGATGGAATGCTATATTACTAAATGAAAAAGGTGCTCACCGATAGACGGTTAGCCCTTCGAGATTAGTTGAAAAATAATCGCCTAACTTGCAGGGTTCGGGCGGTTATTTTTTTGTACCAATTTTAAAATTTGTTTGACTTTATATTATTGTTTCTGTATATTACTTGTGTTGCGCGTTGACCTGGATGCACGGACCTCTTCCGACATCGAAGTTAACGTAAGTCAAAGAATATATGGAGGAAACAAACATGATTACAAAGGAAAAGAAGGCAGAGATTATCGCTGCTTACGGCCGCAAGCCGGGAGACACAGGTTCACCGGAAGTGCAGATCGCACTTCTTACAGAGCGTATCACAGAGCTCACCGAGCATCTGAAGGCAAATCCGAAGGATCACCATAGTAGAAGAGGTCTTCTTATGATGGTTGGCCAGAGAAGAGCACTTCTTGCATACCTTCAGAAGTCCGATCTTGAGGGTTACAGAAAGCTCATCGATAAGCTGGGTCTCAGAAAGTAATTTCAATATCGGAGGGCGGAGAATATTCTATTCTCTGCCCTTTTTTATAACAGGAGTCATCCGAAGATGCTGATGAGCTCGGGACGGGCGATGGAACTGCCCCATGAAGCCTTTCGGGCAGTCGACCGCGAAGCCAGTACACGCCTCGGTCTCATCAGTATTTTTGGATCTCCTGTAACATCAAATAAAAAGGAGAGTGTTATGTACAAAAGTTATTCCATGGAACTCGCAGGAAGAACACTGACCGTCGATATCGGCCGTGTATGTGCACAGGCGAATGGCGCCGCGCTCATGCATTATGGCGATACGACAGTGCTTTCAACCTGCACGGCTTCCGATGCACCGCGTGATGGTATCGATTTCTTCCCGCTTCAGGTTGAGTATGAGGAGAAGATGTACGCGGTGGGCAAGTTCCCGGGCGGCTTCAAGAAGAGAGAAGGCAGAGCCGGCGATTCTGCGATCCTTACCTCCCGTGTCATCGATCGTCCGATGCGTCCGCTGTTCCCGAAGGATTATCGTAATGATGTCCTCCTCGACAACGTCGTTCTTTCCGTAGATCAGGACTGCTCGCCGGAGCTCCTTGCGATGCTTGGTTCATCCCTTGCAACAGCTCTTTCTAATGTACCTTGGGACGGACCTTGTGCATCGACTCAGGTCGGCATGATCGGCGGCGAGTTCATCATCAACCCGACAAATGCGGAGAAGGCAGTTTCTGACTTGAAGCTGACCGTTGCTTCTACCCGTGACAAGGTCATCATGATCGAGGCCGGTGCAAACTGCATTTCGGATGATCAGATGATCGAGGCCATCTATAAGGCAGATGAAGTGAACAAGCAGATCATCGGCTTCTTCGATTCCATCATTGCTGAGTGCGGTCGTGAGAAGACACCGTATGAGAGCTATGCTGTACCGCAGGAGCTCTTCGATAAGATTAAGTCCATCGTGCCGTCCGAAGAGATGGAAGAGGCTGTCTTCACCGATGACAAGCAGACGAGAGACGCAAATATCGCTAACGTAACGAAGAAGCTTGAGGAAGCATTAGCTTCGGATGCGGATGCCCTCGCACAGCTTCCGGATGCCATCTATCAGTATGAGAAGAAGACCGTTCGTAAGATGATCTTAAAGGATCACAAGAGACCGGACGGCCGCCGCATCGATCAGATCAGACCGCTCTCTGCAGAGGTTGATCTCATCCCGCGTGTGCATGGCTCTGCGATGTTTAAGCGTGGCCAAACACAGATCCTTGATATCGTAACCCTTGCGCCGCTTTCTGAAGTGCAGAAGGTGGAGGGTCTCAATGAATATGAGACGGAGAAGCGGTACCTTCATCAGTACAACTTCCCGGGATATTCCGTCGGCGAGGCGAAGGCTTCGAGAGGTCCGGGACGTCGTGAGATCGGTCATGGTGCACTCGCAGAGAGAGCGCTTCTTCCGGTCATCCCGTCTGTAGAGGATTTCCCGTATGCGATTCGTGCCGTATCAGAGACTTTAGAGTCCAATGGCTCCACCTCGATGGCTTCGACCTGTGCATCCTGCATGTCCTTAATGGCTGCCGGTGTGCCGATCAAGGAGCCGGTTGCCGGCATTAGCTGCGGCCTCGTAACGGGCGACACGGATGATGACTACATCGTACTCACGGATATCCAGGGTCTCGAGGATTTCTTCGGCGACATGGACTTCAAGGTAACCGGTACACACACCGGCATCACTGCGATCCAGATGGATATCAAGATTCATGGTCTTACGAGAGACATTGTTACTGAGGCGATTCATAGAGCCCATGAAGCAAGAAACTTCATTATGGACGGCGTGATGCATGATGCCATCGCCGAGCCGCGTAAGGAGCTTTCACCGTATGCACCGAAGATCATCACGATGCAGATTGATCCGGAGAAGATCGGCGATGTCATCGGTAAGCAGGGCAAGACCATCAATGGCATCATTGAGGAGACCGGCACGGAGATCAACATCGATGACAATGGTATGGTTTCCATCTCCGGTATCGATAAGGATAAGCTTGAGCAGGCGAAGAAGATCATTGAGTCGATCGTCAATGACATCGAGCCGGGCCAGGTGCTCACCGGTAAGGTTGTCCGCATCATGAATTTCGGCGCCTTCGTACAGCTTAGCCCGAACAAGGACGGCATGGTACACATCTCGAAGCTTGCGGATGGCAGAGTGAACCGCGTTGAGGATGTTGTAAACATTGGCGACGAAGTGACGGTCAAGGTGCAGGAGATCGACAAGATGGGCCGCATCAACCTCACCATGAGACCGATGGATCTAAAGAATTAATGTAATATACAGGATGAAGGCTTCCGCCTTAGGCTCTAGTGCCTTCGTGCGGAAGCCGATTTGCTTTTTAAACCAGTTGCCATAAGCAACTGATGGAATGGAGTGGATATGAAAATTAGAACTAGATATGCACCTTCACCGACGGGGCGGATGCATGTGGGTAATTTGAGAACGGCTTTGTACGCTTATTTGATCGCGAAGCATGAGGATGGCGATTTCCTGCTTCGAATCGAGGACACGGATCAGGAGCGGTATGTTGAGGGCGCGGTTGAGCTGATCAATCAGACGCTGGATGATACAGGTTTGATCCCGGATGAGTCGCCGGATAAGCCGGGGGCTTGCGGACCGTATGTCCAGTCGGAGCGTGTGAAGGCCGGGCTGTATATGAAGTATGCAAAGCAGCTTGTCGACGAAGGCAAGGCCTACTACTGCTTCTGCACGAAGGAGCGGCTGGAAACGCTGAAGACGACGGTGAATGGCGAAGAGATCATGCACTATGATAAGCATTGTCTGCACCTTTCCAAGGAGGAGATCGAAAAGAATCTCGCATCCGGCATGCCGTATGTTATCCGTCAGAACAATCCGACCGAGGGCACGACGACCTTCCATGATGAGATTTATGGCGATGTGACGGTCGATAATGCAGAGCTCGACGATATGGTGCTCATCAAGTCCGACGGCTATCCGACGTATAATTTTGCCAATGTTATCGACGATCATCTGATGGGGATCACGCATGTGGTTCGCGGCAACGAGTATCTTAGCTCCACGCCGAAATACAATCGTCTGTATGATGCGTTTGGCTGGGAGATCCCGAAGTATATTCATTGTCCGCTTATCACGGATGAGACGCACAAGAAGCTTTCGAAGCGCTCGGGTCACTCTTCGTTTGAGGATCTCATCGATCAGGGCTATGTCGCAGAGGCAGTCGTGAATTTCGTCGCACTGCTTGGCTGGTCACCGGACGATAATCAGGAGATCATGTCGCTTCCGGAGCTTGTAAAGAAGTTTGATTATACGCGGATTTCGAAGTCCCCGGCAGTGTTTGACATGGAGAAGCTCCGCTGGATGAACAGCGAGTACATAAAAAGCATGGACTTCGAGAAGTATTATGAGAGAGCGCTTCCGTATATCAAGCATGTCATCACAAAGGAGCTTGATTTCCGTCACATCGCCAACATGGTGAAGACAAGAATCGAGATCTTCCCGGATATCGAGCCGATGATCGATTTCTTTGAGGCCGTGCCGGAATATGAGACGTCTCTCTATGTCAACAAGAAGTCGAAGACGACGCTTGAGAATTCTCTGCAGCTTCTTAAGGAGGTACAGCCGCTTCTCGAAGCTGAGGAGGATTTTTCAAACGACGCGCTGTTTGCACTTCTTAAGCAGTTCGGCACAGACAAGGGCTATAAGACCGGCTTCATCATGTGGCCGATCCGGATCGCACTGTCCGGCAAGGAGATGACACCGGCCGGTGCTACTGAAATCATGGAGGTTCTCGGCAAGGACGAATCCCTCCGCCGCATCCAGGCCGGCATCGCAAAATTGGAAGGATAATGTAATAGCAAAGGCCATCGCGCATTTTATGCGCGGTGGCCTATTATCGTGAAGCCGTCAAAAAAGTTGACACCGGGGACGGTTCTCGCTGTCAACTTTTTCCGGGTGCCACCCGCAAGCTATTTCAACCGGAGCAGATAAATTTGCGTAGTGGCAGGATCCATCTGCATGGCTTTTCGCCAGGTTGAAATGCACAAGCAGATGGATGGAGCGAGTAGGGAAAAACATCTGCTTATCAAAAGGAAAGGGACCCTATTAAAAAACTAAAACAAGACCAAAACAATGAAAAAAGTTTGAATCGCTAAATAAAACAACATAACAAAGCAATTTGACCAGTATCGTACAGCACGACTTGTCATTTTTTGGACAATATGCAAAGTATGAAATCTATGTTAGAGTATTTATTGCCATATTTAATATATCATTGGCTAGAAGATAAGATGAGATAAGGACCAGGGTGGGCTGGCCTTTGCATAGGAGAAGACAAGACAGCATGGGTTATAGCGAGGATCAGCTGAAGGCAATTGAACATGGACAGGGACCGGCGATGGTGCTGGCCGGCCCGGGCTCAGGGAAGACGACGGTGATCACGCGCCGGATCCTCCAGCTTCTAAAAAATGGCGTACCGGCATCAGAGATCCTCGTCATTACCTTCACGAAGGATGCCGCCCTCGAGATGGAGGGCCGTTTCCGAAAGCTTCTTCTCGAGGACCAGCGCCTCCATCCGAACCAGCAGGAATTTCAGGGCAATGTCACCTTCGGCACCTTTCATTCTGTTTTCTTCCAGATCCTCCGCCTTACCTACCAGCTGACCGCAGAAAACATCATCAAAGACCGCGACAAAAAGCTGATCCTCCGCGAGATTCTCGAGGAGGAGAATGTCGACGCCGG
>OMZX01000036.1:0-20702 GCA_900315665.1 uncultured Eubacteriales bacterium | reverse complement strand
TACACGGCCCGCCTACGCGCGCAGCGCCTGCTCGATTTCGATGACATGCTTTCCATGTGCTATGAGCTTCTCACCACAAACAAAGAGGCGCGCCATAAATGGCAGTCCGTATACAGATACATCCTGGTGGATGAATTTCAGGACATTAATCCGGTACAGTATGCCGTGACCCGCATCCTCGCGCTCCCGGAAAACAACCTCTTTATCGTCGGTGACGATGACCAGAGCATTTACCATTTCCGCGGCGCCGATCCGTCCATCATGCTCGGCTTCCCGCGCGATTATCCCGCGACGAAGACCATCGTGCTGGGCAAAAATTTTCGGTCCCGTACGGAAATCGTCCGTTTCTCCGGGAATCTCATCCGTAAAAACAAAAAACGCTACGAAAAACGCGTCGACGCAGTCCGCGGCCAGGGCGGCTCCGTGCTCCTCTACCATGTCGATTCGATGGAGAAACAGTCGCAGGCCGTGCTGTCTCTCATCAATGCCTCCATCCGCGCCGGCGTCCCGAAGGATAAGATCGCCATTTTATTTCGTGCGACTTCGCAGGCGCGGCCATTGCTCCCGATCCTAATGAAGCAGGGCATCCCGTATGTTATGAAGGAAAAGGTAAAAAACATCTACGAAAGCGTCCCCGCGCTTGACATGATTGCGTATCTCCGCCTCGCAACCGGCACCGGCGCCCGCCGGGATTTTCTCCGCATCATGAACCGACCCGTCCGCTATATCAAGCGTGCCGCCGTGCAGGAAAGAAACATGAGCTTCGAAGCCCTACTCCGCTTTTACCAGGACAAGCCCTGGATGCTCGAGCGCCTCCGCACCCTGCAGACGGATCTTCGTGCGATTGCAATGCTTCCGACCGCCGCAGCGCTCGTCTATATCCGAAAGAAAATCGGCTACGAGAATTTCCTGAAGGAGACCGACAACGCCCGTTTTCGAGACCACCTGGAGATTCTTGACGAAATCACAGAAACCGCCACGGAGCACCCGGACCCGAAAGAATGGCTCCGCTTCACAGAGGACATGGGAGAACTCTTTTCTCAACAGGGAAGCCATGAAAGTACAAACCAAACTGGTGCACAGCAATCCGGCACCGGCGTGGGAGGAGCTTCCGGCGGAGGCCTTGGTAAAACAGGGCATAGACAGACTCAAAATGAGGATACTGGCGCCATCCGCCTCATGACCTACCACGCAAGCAAGGGCCTCGAGTTTGATACGGTGATTCTTCCGGACTGCTGCGAAGGCGTGACTCCGTATAACAAGGCCGTCTCACAGGACGAAATCGAAGAGGAGCGGCGGTCATTTTTCGTCGCCTGCACCCGCGCAAAAGAAAAATTACACATTTTGTTCACAGATCTTCGCTATAGTAAAAGCTGTACAGCGTCGAGATTTATCACGGAAGGAAGATATGCGTGACGCGAATAAAGGTCTAGAACCCCGGCAAGGGCAGGTTCTGAAAAGGAAATCAAATGGCTGAATGCCGGATTGTAGAATAGAGGGTAAAGAGGAGAGATTATGGAACGACTCAAGGTGCTCGTCGTGGATGACGAGGAGAGAATGCGGAAGCTGATCGCAGACTTCCTGAAGGTAAAGGATTATGATGTTTTAGAAGCGGGTGACGGCGAGCAGGCTGTCGATGTGTTCTTTTCGGTAAAGGACATCGCGCTCGTGATTCTCGATGTCATGATGCCGAAGATGGATGGCTGGGAAGTGCTCCGGACGATTCGCGAGCGAAGCCACGTTCCGGTTATAATGCTTACAGCGCGCTCCGAGGAGACAGATGAGCTGAAGGGCTTCCAGTACGGCGCCGACGAGTACATTTCGAAGCCCTTCTCACCAAAGATACTTGTCGCACGTGTCGAGGCCATTCTTAGGCGGTCTGGCATCAATCAGGAGGAGACCATTACCGTCGCGGGCATCACCGTCGACAAATCTGCGCATGCGGTATCGATTGACGGAAAGGAGCTGGAGCTTAGCTTCAAGGAGTATGAGCTTTTACTCTATTTCATCGAGAACAAGGGCATCGCGCTGTCCCGTGAGAAGATCCTTAATAACGTGTGGAATTACGATTATTTCGGCGATGCGCGGACGATTGACACGCATGTGAAGAAGCTTCGGGCGAAGATGGGCGAAAAGGGCGACTGCATCCGCACCGTCTGGGGCATGGGCTACAAGTTTGACCCGAATCCGGAGACGAAGAACTGAAGTGTCAGCTGCAGGGAGATGAGTAAAATGAGCAAACATCAAAAGGGTCTTGTCCATAGCTTTAAGAAGAGCATCAAATGGCGTTTTACCATGATCTTCGTCGGTCTCATCGTCCTCCTGCTCGTCGCGATTCTTTTAGCAAACTCCTTCTTCCTCGAACGCTATTACGTGCGGGACAAGGTGCACACCCTCGAGGAAGCATATGAGACGCTCGATGAGATGATCATCGGCGCAGAGAACCAGGGCGAGGGCATCGATGCGCTGTTCCCGGACGACTATGATTCCGGCGACTCGGATACCGGCACCGAAGCGACCCGGTATCTGAAAACCCTGACCGAGACCGCAAATGTAAACATTGTGATTCTAAACACCCAGACGGATCAGCTTTTCGCATCGTTTGGCGACGAAGGCTTCCAGGCCCGTAAGCTCAATGAATACATCCTCGGCAACCGAAGAGATACGACCGGCAAGGTCATCGAGACCTTCAAAAACTATTCGATCGAGCGGAATGTCGACACGACGTCAAAAAATATTTATCTTGAGAGCTGGGGCTATTTTTCGGACAATGCGACGAGCTTCATCATGTCTATGCCAGTCGCCGGCATCAAGGATACGGTGCGGCTGTTCAACAAATTTCTCATCATCATCGGTGTGATTGCGGTGCTCGTAGGCTCGCTGTTTGTCTATATGACAAGCCGGGAGATCTGTAAGCCGATCAACGACCTCGCGCGTCTCTCGGAAAAGATGTCATCCCTTGATTTTTCAGCCCGCTATGAGGGCGCGTCACAGGATGAGATCGGCGTGCTTGGAAATTCGATGAACAAGATGTCAGAGAATCTCGAGCAGGCGATCGGGGAGCTGAAAACCGCGAACAATGAGCTCCAGTCGGACATTGAAAATAAGACGAAGCTTGCCGTGCGGCAGCAGGAGTTCGTCGCGAATGTGTCCCATGAGCTGAAAACGCCGATTGCACTGATTCAGGGCTATGCCGAGGGACTGCAGGAGGGACTTGCGGAGGATCCGGCGACCAGGGATGAGTATTGCGGCGTCATCGTGGATGAAGCGAAGCGCATGAATACGATGGTCCGCTCCCTCATGACGCTTTCCGCTATAGAGCAGGGAAAGGATCTTCCGGACTTTGCCCTGTTTGATCTCTCCGAGGTCGTGCAGGGTATCGTCACGAAGTCAGATATTCTCATCCGTCAGCAGAACGCGAAGGTCGAGGTGGATGTGCCGGAAGGTACCATGGTGTGGGCAGACGAGTTCAAAATCGAAGAGGTCATCACGAATTATCTCAACAACGCACTCCACCATCTTAAGGAGCCCAATGCCATCTCCATTTACACAGAGACGCTCCCGGAGCGGGTTACGCTTCATGTACAGAACAGCGGCAATCCGATCCCGGAAGAGGACCTCGACCGGATCTGGGATAAATTCTTTAAGGTCGACAAGGCGCACACCCGGTCCTATGGCGGCAGCGGACTCGGGCTCAGCATCGTTAAAGCAATCGCTGATGCGCATCACCAGCAGTGCGGCGTCAGGAATACACGGACAGGCGTGGACTTCTGGTTTACATTAGACCGGAAGCAATCATAAAAAAAGAAATTATGTATAAAAATTTTAACTTTTTTACCTGGATATGTTGACATTGATGGCAAAAGCTTGTTAAAGTAGTGCAAGAATTTGGAAATATTTTTCTTTTTTGTAAGGAAAATTCAGCTAGTTTAATATTTGCGTTTAGGAGGCAACTTTCATCATGTATAACAAGTACCTTAAGTCCTTCATCATTGCGGCAGATCTCAACAGCTTCAATAAGGCCGCTGCAAAGCTGAATATTTCGCCAACTGCTGTCATGCGGCAGATGGACGTTCTCGAGGAAACCCTCGGCGTTAAGCTCCTGAATCGAACAAATCATGGTGTCTGGCTCACGAAGGCCGGCGAATATATCTATAAAGAATCAAAGGAAATCATCAACCGCTGCGATGACATCCTCGCGGAAGCGAAAAAGCTTTCCGATGAGGAATAAACAGGACAGCCTGAAGAAGCCTTCCGACGAGAAACAAACAGAAAAGCGTAAAGAAGCTTTCCGACGAGAAACAAACAAAAGCCTAAAGAAGCTTTTCGATGAGGAATAAACGAAAAAACATAAAGGAGGAAAATGGGCGTACAGCTTATGCTCGAAAATCTGAAGGATCCCAAATGGACAGCCACCGGAATCCTCTACGTGATGGGTGTTTTCGTCATGATTTATGCTCTCATGAACATCATCCATTATTTTCTTGCAAAGGATAAGGAAACCTTGAAAACCGGTCTCGTCGCTCTGCTCCTTGCAGTGCTGCTGCTCATCCCATTTAAGCTTTATACATAAACATGATTCACATAAAAGAAATTGGTGGTGAAATGCTCCGGCCGTTAGCATTCAAATGCTATCGGCCGGAGCATTTCACCGCCAATTTATCTTTGCAAAAGATACAACAAAAAAGGATCAGGCTTCATCCTGATCCCTTTTACTATAGTTCACAAATTACTTCTGAACGTAGGAGTTATCAATGCCGCTTGCAACGTTCTCAGCATGCTTAACGTTAGCAATAGCAGCCTTCTCAGCAGAAGTAAGAGCTCTGTAGGATTCCGTACCAATTGCATACTTAGCACCAGTAGCAAGTACGCCAGCTGAAGCAACAGGAGCCTTCGAATGATCCTTCAGAAGCTCAAGGCCATCAACATAGTGGTTATCATCTCCAACAGCAACGTACTCTTCGTGAATAGCATTTGCGATAGTAGCTGCATCACTTGTGCTGAGATTCTTCCAGAAGTTAGCATCTGTAGCTGCGAAGGAAGTTACGGACATAGCTGCAACAGCTGCAACAGTTGCAACAACAGTTACAAGTTTCTTTGAAGTCTTCTTCATAGTAAATATACCTCTCCACTCAAAGTTTAAAATTGACCCGGTTTGCACCGGCTCATAATTTCAAATATCATTATACACATAATTCTTAATTTTTCTACAGAAAAACTTTATTTTTTTGTAAAATACAGGATACCCGGAAAAATTGAAAAAATCATAGACAACAAACGAAAATTGACTATAATATAATAGTTTGATTGTCGAAATTTTGAGATAGAGGTATTGCGATGGCTGAATTAGCGATTAAACCGGAACTTGAAGTAACAGAGATGTCAGAGGACAAAAAGTACGGCCGTTTTGAGTGTGCACCGCTTGGAAAGGGCGAAGCCACCGTCATTGGCAATGCTCTTCGTCGTATCCTGCTTTCTTCGATGCCGGGTGCTGCCGTGAGCGAGGTAAAGATCGAGGGCGTATATCATGAGTTTTCATCAATCCCGGGCGTTAAAGAGGATGTCGGAGACATCATTCTGAACCTGAAGAAGCTTGCGATAAAGAACAACTCCTCCAGTGACGATGCGATTATGGCGTACATTGATTACGCAGGAGAGGGTGTCGTACGCGGCTCGGATATCAAGGTTTCCTCCGAAGTAGAAATCATTAACCCGGATCAGGTTATCGCGACACTTTCCGGTAAGGATACAAGACTTTATATGGAGATGAAGATCACAAAGGGCCGCGGCTATGACGGCGCGAACACCCGTGATCGTTCAGAGCTTCCGATTGGCGTGATTGCGGTCGATTCCATCTATTGTCCGGTGAAGAAGGTAAACATTACACCGGTCAATATCCCGTATGACGGACAGCCGGACGGTAGAGAGAAGCTGATTCTCGATGTCTGGACGAATGGCACGATGGCACCGGATGAGGCAGTTTCGCTGGCAGCGAGAATCCTTGACAGCCATCTGAAGCTGTTCATTGATATGGAGCTTGAGCAGGACATGACCGGTGATGAGATTTCCGGCAGCACCGAGGGCGGAAGCGGTGAAGGCGATAAGGCCACGATGAGCATCGATGAACTCGAGCTTTCTGTTCGTTCCTATAACTGCTTAAAGCGCGCCGGCATTAACACCGTCGGTGAGCTCTGCTCGAAGACGATGGATGATCTCATGAAGGTTCGTAACATGGGACGGAAGTCACTCGATGAAATCCTGGAGAAGCTGGACGGGCTCGGCCTGCATCTTCTCACGAAGTCGCCGGAGGCGTAATTCATACGGACGGGCCGGAAGGGTGAACGCTCATGTAATGGGCAGTTCGCCCGCCAGGACTACGTCGCTAAGAAAATACACAAAATGGACCATAAGAAGATGCACGTTTTCGGCGGAACTCGAGGAGTTTTCTTGAAAGAAAACTCTTCTCAGACACACCGCCGAAATCGCTAGGAAGCTCGGCATCTTCTAATGGTCCATTTTGGTATTTTCTAAGCTCCTCCGTATGGCGGACGAACTGCCCATTGCATGAGCGTTCACCCTTCCGGCCCTGTGTATTGGCTTATGAAATGTATGGCCTTGCGTATAAATAGAAGATGCAGGCCGTACTTTAAGCAAAAAAAGCGGAGGCAAATGCCTCCGCTCTGATCGGGGTGACAAGATTCGAACTTGCGACCCCCTGGTCCCAAACCAGGTGCTCTAGCCAAACTGAGCCACACCCCGTGCGTTTTGAAACGCAAAAGATATATTACTGAATTTTCAACTGGTTGTCAACCAGAGAAATGGAGAGCCTATGCGTACAGTGGTGATTACCGGAGCCTCCCGCGGCGTCGGAAGAGCAGCGGCGGCGGAGGCATTTGCGAAGGAGGGCTGCCGGCTGATGCTGAATTGCCGGTCAAATTTCGATATGCTGGAGGCGGTCGCAGCGGAGCTTAGAGACAGCTGCGAGGTGATCACGGTGCACGGCCCTTTCACAAAAGAAATTTTCCAGCAATATCTCGGCGCACCGGAAGATTGGAATCTGCCTTATCAGGGAATTGATGATTGTGAAAAATCGTGCGAAAACGAAATCGTCCTGATCAACAATGGCGGCATTTCAACCTTCCATCTCGCCCAGGATGTGCCAGATGAAGAGTTCGCTGCGATGAGCGAATCTCGGGACGATGTTCCGCATGACTCGCGCCCTTATTCCCTACCTTCTCCATGCAGGCGGCCGGATTCTGAACGTTTCCTCCGTCTGGGGCGTCACAGGCGCATCCATGGAGACTGTCTATTCACTGACGAAGGGAGGCGTCAATGCCTACACCCGCGCTCTTGCGAAGGAGCTTGCGCCGAACCATATTCCGGTGAATGCGCTGGCGCTCGGCTGTGTCGATACGGACATGAACGGCTGGATGTCAAAGGAGGACCGGGCACAGGTCGAAGACGAGATTCCCTACGGACGGATGGCAACTCCGAAAGAATGTGCGGAGATGTTGCTTCTTCTGTCCCATGCTCCGCGCTATCTCACCGGCCAGGTCATCGACTTCGACGGCGCTTGGATCTGACACCGGAGACGGTTCTCTCTTAGCTTTTGTGACACCGGGGACGGTTCTCTTTGTCACCTTTTATGACAGAGAGAACCGTCCCCGGTGTCACAAAAGCTGACAGAGAGAACCGTCCCCGGTGTCAGATTTGGGGTTTTATCCACCGTAAGATTATTGTAATGAAACTATCAAAGATTCGTCGCAAATATGGTGTTATGATTTCTCTATCGAAATACAAATGAAAAGTTCTTTTTAAAAAGAGTTTCGAACCATTATTCCGGGAGAGATTATGAAAAGTAAGGCTAGTTTACAGATTATCGGACGTTTGACCCTTGCATTTATGATGGCTTCAGTGCCATCGATGTCCGCCTATGCGACAGAAACAGTGCTGAGCATCGGTGACGGGCCGCTCGATGTAGCGGTTTCTTCGAGTGCGGAGCTCGCCAGCATGCAGGACGGTTCGATGATTCCCGAATATACCGTCACAAATATTTCCGAGACCAGTGCGAACATTGTAAGCGAAAGCTATGCGACAGCAGGCACAAGCACAGCCGTTGATTCTGCAGATAACATACTTGAGATCGGCGTCACGACGATGGGTGGCTCCTCTTATTCGACGGGCAGTGCCACGACAGAGAGCGCCAGCAGTACATCTAATACGGTGACTGCTATAGGAACTGCTTCAACCGGATCATCTTCTGTTATTAATGCCGGTCCGATCTCTTCAGGTACAAGTACCGGCTTTTCAGTTGTTTCCAACAAGATGGTTGTCAGCAGTGCGATTGCCGACAGCGAGACGAAAACCTCGGTTGTTAACGCATCTTCAAAGGCTGCCACAACCAACATGGTAGCGACAAATACGATTTCCTTTGGGCCAGCAGGCTCTGCCGAAGCTTCCGCATCGGTTACGACGCTTGCAACGACGGCAAGCCGCCAGGCTATTATCAATTACGCGAAGCAGTTCCTGGGGAACCCGTATGTATATGGCGGAACCTCCCTCACAGAAGGCGCCGACTGCTCCGGCTTCGTACAGTCGATCTTCGGACATTTCGGCATCACGACAGGCAGAAGCTCACGCGACCAGTACGCAAAGTGTCAGAAGATCACCTTTGCCGAACTCCAGCCAGGCGACCTCGTATTCTATGAGTACGGCGGCTCCATTAACCACGTCGCAATCTACTGCGGAAGCGGTATCATTATCCACGCAGCAAGCTCTGCGACAGGCATCTGCACCAGTAAATACAACTTCCGCGAGCCATACGGCTACGGACGCTTTATAACAGACTGAAGACAAACGGAGGGCGGTTCCTTTTGGAACCGCCCTCCGTTTGTCTTCAGTCTTAATTAATCCACGCCCGGCTCAATCATGCCGTACGTGTTACCTTTTCTCTTATATACTACAGCGACCTTACCGGTCTCACCATTCTCAAATACAAAGAACGTATGCCCAACCAGCTCCATCTGGAGACAAGCCTCCTCCGGCGTCATCGGCTTCAGATCAAAATGCTTCGTTTTCTCGATGATGATCTCCTCATCATCCGCTTCCTCATCCGACTCCTCGAGGAAAGCCTCTGAGAAACCAGTGCCACCTTGATACCGGTCAATCATCTTCGTCCGATACTTCCGAATCTGACGTTCAATCACATCTACCACAAGATCCAGAGACTGATATTTATCCGGTGAAGACTCCTCCGCCCGGATCACACCATCCTTTACCGGGATCGTTACCTCTACTTTATAATTCTGCTTCGTAGCTGAGAGAGTGACATTGCAGATGGTGTCATCCGTGAAAAACTTGGAAAGCTTCCCAAGCTTCTTGTCGATCTTTTCTCTCATACCATCTGTGACAGTAACATTTCTTCCGGTGATATTAAACTTCATAAAATCACGCTCCCTTTATCAGATTCCCCAATGTTTTGGGGTATTTATATTATATCATCTCTGAAAGAAATATCCACTATAATCGAAGAACAGGACCAAAAATTCATAAATAATTCACAAACTGTGCAGACAATACCTCTCAGCCCGGCCAGGCGTGCAAAGCACGCCAAAGCCGAACGAAATTTGCAAGAGAAGTCATGCCGTGCGCCGCCATTCGCGCGTCCGTACTTGCAAGAACTCCCGATTAGTGTTAGAATCCTAACGTTATAGCCAAAACTTTAGTTAAACTCCGGGCTCCTCGCCCGGTACCATAAAGAGAAGAAATAAAGGAGTCATCAATACATGAATATAATTGAGAAGATGTTCGGCACCCATTCCGACCGTGAGCTCAAGATGATCCGTCCGAAGGTGGATAAGATCCTTGCCCTCCACGATACGATGGCCGCCATGTCTGATGAAGAACTGAAGGCACAGACCGGAAAGTTCAAGGAGCGGCTTCAAAACGGAGAGACGCTGGACGATCTTCTGCCGGAGGCCTATGCAACCGTCAGAGAGGCTTCGAAGAGAGTGCTCGGCATGGAGCATTTCCCGGTACAGCTCATCGGTGGTGTGGTACTCCATCAGGGACGTATCGCCGAGATGAGAACCGGTGAAGGTAAGACCCTCGTTTCCACCTGTCCGGCATACTTAAATGCCCTCGAAGGCAAGGGTGTGCACATTGTAACCGTAAACGATTACCTCGCAAAGCGTGATGCCGAGTGGATGGGTAAGGTTCATGAGTTCCTCGGACTTACCGTCGGCGTCGTACTAAATTCGATGACCACTGAGCAGCGCCAGGCAGCCTACAACTGCGATATCACCTACGTTACGAACAATGAGCTTGGCTTCGACTACCTCCGTGATAACATGGCAGTTTATAAGAAGCAGCAGGTGCTCCGCGGCCTTCATTACTGCATCATCGATGAGGTCGATTCTGTGCTCATTGATGAAGCGAGAACACCGCTTATTATTTCCGGTTCCTCCGGCAAGTCTACAAGACTCTATGAGGTCTGTGACGTACTGGCGCGGCAGCTCCAGCGCGGTGAGGAATCCGCAGAATTTTCGAAGATCAATGCCATCCTCGGTGAAGAGATCGAGGAATCGGGCGATTTCATTGTCAATGAAAAGGAGAAAACCGTCAACCTCACCCAGCAGGGCGTGAAGAAGGTGGAGCAGTTCTTCCATATCAAGAACCTCGCCGATCCGGAAAATCTTGAGATCCAGCACTGCATCATCCTCGCGCTTCGTGCGAACAATCTCATGCACCGCGACAAGGATTATGTGGTAAAGGATGATGAGGTTCTGATCGTCGATGAGTTCACTGGCCGTATCATGCCGGGCCGCCGCTACAGCGATGGTCTCCATCAGGCGATCGAGGCAAAGGAGCATGTAAAGGTAAAGCGTGAGTCAAAGACTCTTGCAACCATTACCTTCCAGAATTTCTTCAACAAATTCGATAAAAAAGCCGGCATGACCGGTACCGCACAGACCGAGGAGAAGGAATTCCGTAACATCTATTCCATGGATGTCATCTGTATCCCGACGAACAAGCCGGTCATCCGTAAGGATCTCGACGATGCGGTATATAAGACCAAGAAGGAAAAGTTCCAGGCTGTTGTCGATGAGGCTGTCCGGATTCATGAAACCGGTGCGCCGGTACTGATCGGCACCATCAACATTGACACTTCGGAGCTTCTTTCCGGCATGCTCAAGCGCCGTGGTATCAAGCACAATGTCTTGAACGCGAAGTTCCATGAGATGGAGGCAGGTATCGTCGCCGATGCCGGTCAGCATGGCGCTGTGACGATCGCGACGAATATGGCCGGCCGTGGTACCGATATTAAGCTTGATGATGAGGCAAGGGCTGCCGGCGGACTTCATATCCTCGGTACAGAGCGTCACGAATCAAGACGTATCGATAACCAGCTCCGTGGCCGTGCCGGTCGTCAGGGCGATCCGGGCCAGTCGCAGTTCTTCATTTCCCTTGAGGATGATCTCATGCGGCTGTTTGGCTCCGAGCGTCTCATGAGCATGTTCGAGGCGCTGGGTGTTCCGGAAGGCGAGCAGATCCATCATAAGATGCTGTCAAACGCCATTGAGAAGGCCCAGGAGAAGATCGAGCTCAACAACTATGGTATCCGTGAGAATCTTCTTAAGTATGATGAAGTCAACAACGAGCAGCGTGATGTCATTTACGCCGAGCGTGAGAAGGTACTGAACGGCGATAATTTCCGCCCGCTCATTATCAAGTACATCACAGAAATCGTCGAGAATTATGTCGACATGAATATCGCGGACGATGTACCGGCGAAGGACTGGGATCTTTCCGGCCTCAATGATACGCTCTTAAGCATCATCCCGATCCCGAAGATGAACATCCCGGAGGAGAAACTTGAGTCGATGACAAAGAGCGAGTTCAAGCAGCTTCTGAAGGAAGAAGCCATCAAGCTGTATGAGCAGAAGGAAGCGGAGTTCCCGAATCCGGAGCAGATCCGTGAGGTGGAGCGCGTGATCCTTCTCCGTGTGATCGATGAAAAGTGGATGAACCATATCGATGATATGGATGTACTTCGTGACGGCATCGGCCTCCAGGCCTATGGCAACAAGGATCCGCTTGTTGAGTACAAGATCACGGGCTACGAGATGTTCGATGAGATGTCCCGCGCGATCCGTGAGGAGACCATCCGGATTCTCTACCATATCAAGGTAGAGCAGAAGGTTGAACGTGAGCAGGTTGCCGAGGTAACCGGTACAAACCGTGATGATTCTGTCGCTACAGCACCGGTGCGCCGTCAGATCAGGAAGATTTATCCGAACGATCCATGTCCATGCGGCTCCGGCAAGAAATATAAGCAGTGCCATGGCCGTCAGCAGTATCTTCAGCAGATGGCGCAGCAGGAAACAGAAAAGCGCGCCCTGAAGGAACAGGAAAAGCTCATGGACGAGGCCGGAAAGAACCAGGACTAACACTGCTGACTGTGTGCCGAAAGCTGACACTGGGGACGGTTCTCCCTGTCAGCTTTTTCCTCAGAATATAGATTTATAGTAATGCTGTCGCAAAAAGCTGACAGGGAGAACCGTCCCTGGTGTCAGCTTTTGAAGGAAATTAAGGAAAGAAGTAATGATTGTAGAACTCGAACAATATAAAACAGAGCTCGGGACGAAGGAGCAGGCGCTCAAGGATCTCGGGGCTTCCCTCGATATCGAGAACAAAAAGAAACGGATCGCCGAGCTCGATCGTATGATGGAGGAGCCGGATTTCTGGGCGGATCCCGAAAAGGCAAACCAGCTTTCCACCGAGGACAAGCACCTGAAGGATGATCTCAAAACCTATACGGATCTTCAGCAGAGCTATGAGGATATCGGTGCGCTCATTGATATGGCCGAGGAAGAAGATGACCAGGGAAGTGTCAGTGAAGTCCGCGAGATGCTTGATGAATTTGAGGAGAAGCTCGATGAGATGTCGACGCGTCTTCTTCTTTCCGGTGAGTATGACGACATGAACGCGATCCTTCGTCTCAATGCCGGCGCCGGCGGAACAGAGTCCAATGACTGGGCGGGTATGCTCTACCGTATGTATACGCGCTGGGCGGAGCGCCACGGCTTTACTGTGAAGCTTCTCGATTACCTCGAGGGCGATGAAGCGGGTATCAAGTCTGTGACCATGGAGATCGATGGCGACTATGCGTATGGCTATCTTCGCTCTGAGGCCGGCATTCACAGACTGGTCCGTATTTCCCCGTTCAATGCACAGGGCAAGCGTCAGACTTCGTTTGTATCCTGCGATGTTATGCCGGATATTGAGACGGATATTGATATTGAGATACGACCTGAAGACATCAAGATGGAAGTTTACCGTTCATCGGGCGCTGGCGGACAGCACATCAACAAAACATCCTCCGCGGTACGACTCATTCATATCCCGACGGGTATCGTCGTAGCCTGCCAGGAGGAGCGTTCGCAGCTGCAGAACCGGAACAAGGCCATGCAAATGCTTAAGGCGAGACTCTATCTCAAGGAAAAGGCTGAGCAGGAGGCGATGCTTGCCGGTATCCGCGGCGAGGTGAAGGATAATGGCTGGGGCTCCCAGATTCGTTCCTATGTGCTGCAGCCGTACCGGATGGTGAAGGATCTTCGCTCTGGCGAGGAGACAGGCAACACCGATGCTGTGCTGGATGGAGACATTGACCGGTTCATCACGGCTTATCTCAAGTGGATGCAGCTTGGCTGCCCGGATCGTAAGGTACAGGGTGGAGACTGATAAGAAAGATACGAGGTCGAGCGGTAATATGACTGACGACAAAACAGGCGGTTCGGACTATTATGTGGTGCGGGAGAGAGCATTGCCTGAGGCGCTTCGGAAGGCTGCGAAGGTGAAGCATCTTCTCGATATGAATCCGCACATGACGATCCAGGAGGCAGCCGAACAGGTAGGCATTTCCCGGAGCTCCTTCTATAAGTACAAGGATGATGTCTATCCCTTCTATGACAACACGAAGGGGAAGACGGTCACGCTTGTCGTGCAGGAGATGGATGAGCTTGGCTTTCTGTCGAAGCTCTGCTCGAAGATTTCAGCATATCGGGCGAATATCCTCACGCTGCATCAGTCGATTCCGGTCAATGGAATCGCGACCATCACGGTATCGGTCGAGATTCGGGAGGACACATCGGATATCATGGAGCTGATTCGGGAGATTGAAGCGTTCCCGAATGTGCAGTATGTTAAGATTTTGGCGCAGGAGCAGACGCCGGGATAAAAGGAGAAGTAGATGAAAGTAGCGATCATGGGGTATGGCACTATTGGTTCTGGTGTGGCTGAAGTGCTTAGAACGAATAAAGAGCAGATTGAACTTAAGGTCTCTGAACCGATCGAACTAAAGTACGTTTTGGATCTTCGTGAGTCTATTTCTCCTGAGGACAATGACAAGCTGGTACATGATTTTAAGGTGATCGAGGAGGATCCGGAGGTCGGACTTGTGGTGGAAACCATGGGCGGGATTCATCCGGCTTATGAGTTTGTGAAGGCGGCGCTGGAAAAGGGAAAGCATGTGGTGACCTCGAACAAGGCGCTGGTGGATGCGATGGGCTCGAAGCTGATTGCCATTGCGAAGGAGCATCATTGTAATTTCTATTTTGAGGCTTCGGTCGGCGGTGGCATTCCGGTCATTCGGACGATTTATCATAATTATGCGGGTGAGAAGATTGTCGAGATCACGGGTATTCTCAATGGTACGACTAATTATATTCTGACGGAGATGCGTGAGAAGGGCGCGAGCTTCGAGGATACGCTTCGTGAGGCGCAGAAGCTTGGCTATGCAGAGCGGGATCCGTCTGCGGATATCGATGGCTTCGATACGTCGAGAAAGACGGCGATTCTTCTTTCGATGTCGTCGGGCTGCCGCTGCAGACATGAGGATATTTTCACAGAAGGCATCCGCAATGTTTCCTCCATGGACTTTCAGTATGCACGGGAGATGGGCATGACCATAAAGCTCCTTGGTTCCGTACAGGCAAGAGAGGATAAGTATTTTGCCTATGTCGCACCGATCATGATCGGGAAGACGGATCCGCTTTTTGCAGTAGATGGTGTATTTAATGGCATCCGGATCGTCGGAAATTGTCTCGGCTCTACGATGCTGTATGGCCGTGGCGCCGGTAAACTTCCGACAGCAAGTGCAGTTGTATCGGATATGATCGCGGCCGTCCGTCATCAGCATGAGTTCCAGGGCATCGGCTGGAGTGAGAAAATGCTTACGATTGAGCCGATGGGCAACAACAGCTTCTCCTATTTTGTACGTGTTGAGGGTACGCCGGAGGGCATCAAGAAGGAACTGAAGGAAAACTTCCTGAAGCATAGCGGAAAGCTCGTCCCAATCGCGCTCGGCGGCCGCAATGATGAGTTCGGCTTCGTTACGGACGAGATGTTTGAGAAGGACTTCATCGAGGGTGTTCGCGTGTTCGAGGAAAAGACCGGCCGCCGCGTCTTCCACTATATTCGTACAGAAGGCGAGTTGAGCGACTGATATGATTTTTGAATCAAAAAATCCTGATGAGACTTTTCGGCTCGGAGAAAAGCTGGGTGAAGCCGCGGTGGCCGGGGAGATCATTTGTTTGGACGGCGACCTGGGCGTCGGCAAGACGGTGTTCACGCAGGGCTTTGCGAAGGGACTCGGGGTCGAGGATTATGTGAATTCGCCGACATTTACGATCGTGAAGGAGTATGAGGGGCGGCTGCCGCTCTATCATTTCGATGTGTATCGGATCGGGGATGTTTCAGAGATGGATGAGATCGGCTATGAGGATTATTTCTATGGCAGGGGTGTCACCATCATCGAGTGGCCGGAACTGATTCTCGATATCATCCCGAAGGAAGCGAAGTGGATCCACATCGAAAAGGATCTTTCACAGGGCTTCGATTTTAGAAAAATTACAGTGGAGTAATTATGCTGATTTTGGGCATCGACGCGTCGGGGCACATTGCCTCGACCGCGCTTCTTGAGGACGGTGTCGTCCTCGCAGAATATTCATTAAATATCGGACTTACGCATTCTCAGACACTGCTTCGTATGGTGGCTGAGATTTTTTCGCGGACGGGAAAAAAGGTGACAGAGCTTTCAGCCATCGCCGTATCTGCAGGCCCGGGCTCCTTCACAGGACTTCGCATCGGCGCCGCGACAGCCAAGGGCATCGCACTTCCGTATGCGATTCCCCTCGTGTCCGTGAGCACGCTGGAGGCATTAGCGGCCAATGCCTCGGACCGGGAGTCCATCGTGCACCCGATCATGGATGCGCGGCGGCAGCAGGTGTATACGGGTGCTTTTCGGAACGGGAAATTGCTGGGCGAGGAGGAAGCCATCTCGGTAGAGGAACTGTGCAAAAAGGTAAATGCAACGCCCGGCCGGCATCTTTTCCTTGGCGATGCAGTGCCGGTTTATAAAGAAACGCTGGAAAAGCTGCTGAACGTGGACTACGGCTTCGTTTCTCCGCAGAATCTTCTGCAGCATGCAGCGTCGATTGCAGTACTCGGTGCTGAAAAATTTGCGCATGGTGAAGGTGTTCCGGGGGATGCATTCCGATTAAGCTACATCCGCGCACCACAGGCAGAACGTGAGCGGGCGCGAGAGGGACTTCGTGAATATGACATTACGCACGAGCATCCGGACGAAGTAAAAAAGGAAGTCCGCGAAGGCCTGCTTGCAGCCCAGAACTACGAAATCCGTCCTGAAACAAGCTACGAGGACGCAAACGTCCCGGAGAACCTGTAGCGTTTCGTTCACACCGAAAAAGGAACGATAGAAATGTCTCAGCTTGATAAACATAGAGAAGCGGACTTCATACTCCGCGACATGACAGAACAGGACATCCCCGAAGTACTCCTCATGGAGCGCCACGTTTTCGGCAGTATGGCCTGGACCTCGAAGGATTTTTCCCAAGCAGTTACCGCAAAATACGACTACCCCATCGTCATCACAGAAACCCTTGAGGCGGAAAGACAGACTGCTGCCGCAGAGCCTTGCCAGGATAAAGAAACTGTTCCGGATGGAGAAAAAACAAACGCTTCCCAAATGCGGATTTTAGGCTACGCCGTCCTCCGCATCCTGGGCCCCGAAGCCGAAATCGAAAACATCTGCGTCGACGAATCCGCCCGCCGCTCCGGCCTGGGCCAGCAGCTTATGGAAGAAATGCTCTTACGCTCCACCACCGCCGGCGCCGAGAAGGTTTTTCTCGAGGTCCGCAGCCAAAACGAACCAGCCAAAGCCCTCTATACAAGTGCCGGTTTTATTGAGCAGTATGTTCGCAAGCACTACTACCGCGAACCCGATGACGACGCCATCATCATGATGAAACATTTAATTTAAATGAAAGGCAGGGGACCGAAACCCGGCTGCGGGAGGCACCGAAGGGGCACCCGTACGAACAATAAAGCCGAAAGTCCCAGCTAGCCGCGTGATCCAACCGAGGTAGAAAATCCGGGTTACGACCCCGGATTTTCTAGGCCCATTGAAGGAAAAGCCCCTTCAAGGCTTTTCCTGAATTGGGCCGGCCCGGCTGGAGCACGCGGATAGCGCGAGGACTTTCGAGCCGTGAGCTAGGGTGCCCCTTCGGTGCCTCCCGCAGCCGGGTTTCGGTCCCCGTCCGGAAGATACAAAGGAAAAATTATGCTAGATGTATGTCTCCTCGGCACCGGCGGCATGATGCCGCTCCCGAAGCGCTGGCTCACAAGCCTCATGTGCCGTGCCGAAGGCTCCAATATTCTCATAGACTGCGGCGAAGGCACCCAGATCGCCATGAAAGAAAAAGGCTGGTCCCCGAAGTCCATCGACGCAATCCTGTTTACCCATTTTCACGCTGACCACATCTCCGGCCTCCCCGGCATTCTCCTCTCCATTGCGAATGCCGAGCGGACGGAGCCGCTTCTACTCGTCGGGCCGAAGGGACTCCCGCGGGTATGCGATGCGCTTCGCGTGATCGCCCCCGAACTGCCCTTCGACGTACAGTATCATGAACTCCCGCCAGAAGGAGAAATGCTTAAAATCGGCGCATTCCAGATCGATGCCTTTAAGGTTAACCATAAAATCACCTGCTATGGCTATCGTGTAAGCATTCCGCGGCTCGCCAAATTCGAGGTGGAAAAGGCAAAGGCAAACAACGTGCCGCTTCCCGCCTGGAACCTGCTCCAGCACGGACAGATCGTAGAGATGGATGGCATTCGCTATACCCCGGATATGGTAATGGGCGAAGCGCGTCGCGGCCTGACGGTGATCTATTGCACCGATACGCGCCCGACCGACAAGATCGCCGAAATGGCGACGGACGCTGATCTTTTCATCTGCGAAGGCATGTACGGCGACCCGGAGAAGCTCACGAACGCAAAGAAAAACCGCCACATGATGATGCAAGGCGAAGCCCGAGATTTACCGGGATGAGATCCAGAAGATCTGGCCGGTGAAATTTGCGCGCGACGGCTGGTCGAAAAACCTTGAGTTCACAGATGATTGACCTCCAGAGGAATTTTGAAATGGAAAAGAAAGATATTACAATTCTTGGAATCGAATCAAGCTGCGATGAGACAGCGGCAGCCGTCGTCCGGAATGGGCGCGAGGTGCTGTCAAACATCATTTCGTCGCAGATCGAAATTCATACCGTGTATGGCGGCGTCGTACCGGAGATCGCCTCCCGGAAGCATTTAGAGAAGATCGACGATGTGGTCCGTATGGCACTCGAGGAGGCACACTGCACCTACGAAGATCTCGATGCAATCGCTGTGACCTATGGCCCCGGCCTCGTGGGCGCACTGCTGGTCGGTGTTGCGGAGGCAAAGGCCTTGGCCTTTTCTTTGAATAAGCCGCTGGTTGGCGTGCATCATATCGAGGGCCATGTCAGCGCAAACTACATCGAAAATAAAGATCTCGAGCCGCCCTTCGCCTGCCTCATCGTATCCGGCGGGCACACGCATCTCGTGGTGGTCGAGGATTATGGAAAGTTTGAGATCGCCGGCCGCTCCCGCGATGATGCGGCGGGGGAAGCATTTGACAAGGTGGCGCGCGCGGTCGGTCTCGGCTATCCGGGCGGCCCGAAGGTTGACAAGGCGTCGAAAGGCGGCAATCCTGCAGCCATTCAGTTCCCGCGCGGCATCGTCGCCGATAATCCGTACGATTTTTCGTTCTCCGGCATCAAGTCGGCCGTGCTCAATTACATCAACAAGGCGCGGATGACGGGAGAGGAGATCAATATTCCGGATCTTTGCGCATCGTTCCAGGAGGCGGTGGCGGATTCACTTGTGTCGCGTGCCATCAATCTCTGCCGTGAGCGAGGCTTCAGGAAGCTTGCTATTGCGGGCGGTGTCGCATCGAATTCGCGGATTCGCGCCCGTATGCAGGAGGCCTGCGACGAGCATCACATCACGTTCTATCGTCCGAGCCCGATCCTCTGTACGGACAATGCCGCCATGATCGGCTGCGCGGGGTATTATGAGTTTCTTCGCGGGCGGAGAGATGGCTATGAACTGAATGCCTGCCCGAACCTGAAGCTTGGGGAGCGGTGACTCCTCAGATTTTGAAAGGAATGTCACTATGTTCGAGAAAAGAGTGGTTTATGCTATAGTTCTTGCGGCTGGCGCTGGCAGCCGGATGAAGATGGCGGAGAGAAAGCAGTTTATCGAGATTCTGGGGAAGCCGATGTATCGGTACAGTCTGGAGGCGTTTCAGGGGGCTCCGGAGGTTGATCATATTATCCTGGTGACGGATGGTGAGGATCTTGAGGCACTGAAGGCGCTGCGGCTGGAGGAAGCATTTCCAAAGCTTTTTGCGATTCGCGAGGGTGGTGTCGAGCGGTATCATTCTGTTTATGCGGGGCTTCATGCGATTGAGGAGGAGCTGGTGCATCAGTCGTTTCTTGGAAATGGGAAGGAGAACCCGATAGTTCTGATCCACGACTGTGCCCGGCCGGGGCTTACATCGGATGTGATTCATCGGAGTATAGAGGCTGCGGATCAGTATGAGGCTGTTGTTGTCGGGGTACCGGCGAAGGATACCATTAAGATACTGGATGATGAGAATTTTGTGGAGTCGACGCCGGATAGAGCTCACTGCTGGCTCATGCAGACACCGCAAAGCTTCTCCTATGATCTTATTTGGAAGGCATATGCGAAGCTGATGGCGAAAGATCGGAGTGGAACGCTGGCAGTTAAGGTGACGGATGATGCGATGGTGGTCGAGACCTTTATGAAAAAGAAGGTGAGGATCATCGAAGGGGACGAAAGAAATATTAAAGTTACGACAAAAGGTGATCTTAGGCTCGCGGAGTTGTATCTGAACGAGAAAAAATGATTTTATACTGTAAAATCTGACGAAAAATAATTCGGAAAATTAGTATTTAAACTGGTTGACAAGAAGTTGTCGGTTTTGTAACATAGTGTGCGTCGCTAACTAAAGGACGACACAAAGATAAATGCAGAGGTATCGAAGTGGTCATAACGAGGCGGTCTTGAAAACCGTTTGTCCGCAAGGGCACGTGGGTTCGAACCCCACCCTCTGCGCTGAATCTGAAAAGATTCAAAAACTGCTTGACAAGCTATCAGCGTTTTGCTAAAGTTATGAGGCTGTCGCTGAAGAAGAGGCAAGCAAAGAACCTTGAAAATCAAAGATCGAATAATACACAGACCCTGAAGATTCTTTTAATAAAAAGATTTTCAGAAGTATTCAGATGATGGCTTCGAAA
>OMZX01000107.1 GCA_900315665.1 uncultured Eubacteriales bacterium | reverse complement strand
GGTACGGCTGTTCTCAGCCTCTCAAAGGCAGTGGCTGATGAAGACATTAAAAAGGCCATCACGGACAAGGATTATGAGTTCGTCGGCATCGAGAAGTGATAGTTTGCAATTCGGGAGATTGAAGGCATGATGGAAGATACCATGAAAGAGAAAACTCCGGAAGGAGCATGGGAGGAGAATTGCGAGGCAATTGATGTCGGTAAGGACACAGTAAAAGAGAATATGCCGACCTGCTGCTGCAGCACTGATGGCCGCCACAAGCATAAACCACGGACGCCGGAGGAGATACGTTCGCTCACGAACCGCCTGAACCGGATTGAAGGCCAGATCAACGGCATCAAAAAGATGATCGAGGACAACCGCTACTGCCCGGATATTCTGACCCAGGTCGCCTCCGTCCAGTCGTGCTTGAACTCCTTTAACAAGGAGCTCCTCGCCTCCCACATCAAGTCCTGTGTTGTCGATGACATCCGTGAAGGAAACGATCAAGCTGTCGACGAGCTCTGCGAGCTCCTGAAAAAGACGATGAAGTGAACTGAACGGTATATAAATGAGCCGGACGGCATAGAAAATTGGCATTTTGCTTTATTTCTATGCCGCCCTTATTTTAAATATTTGAACAATGGCATAGGGATTCAGAATTTTATTGAAATCCTATGCCATTTCAGAACCATGATTTTGATGACTGGCATAGAATAATTGAAATTCGATGAAATCCTATGCCAATTATCGTTAGAAATGGTTCTTGAACATTCAAAATAGGCATAGAAAAGTAAAAATTGTCTCATATTCTATGCCAATTAAATAAATGTTAATGCAAATATGGCATAGAAAATAGAAGAAAGCTGGAATCCCTATGCCTGGAGATGAATTTCATAGTTTTTTTAGATTTGTTCACAGCTCCAACACATATTTTTTGTATTATACTGTTATCCAACAATCCTAAAGAGATCTGCTTATTAAATGGATTCAAAAAGTTGTTCAGCTAGATCCTTTGGGAACTCGAAACCTGTAGAAAGGGCAAAGCTGAAAGGCAAACGTATGAGTATCATCAACAAAATGCTTCAAAAACTTCCGTCTGCACGAGCACATAGCAGCGTAGTGGTTCTCCGTGCAGATGGCCAGAACCAGAACCAGTACAACGGCCAGAATGGCAATCAGAACGGCGGCCAGGACGATAACGATTATCCGAACTTCAATGACTTCTTTAATTCCTTCGGAAGCGGAAATAACGGCAGCGGCAGCAACCGGAACGGCGGCGGAAACCAGTACCAGCCGAAGAATAGAAAACCGATCTTTTTCTATTACTTCATCGCACTGGTCATCATCCTGCTTCTTAACACATACGTGTTCCCGGGCATGATGTCGAAGTCTGTCCGCTCGACGACCTATACAGAGTTTATGAATGCCGTCGATAATGAGGCAGTCACAAATGTGAATCTCACGGATAACACGATCATCTATGTCGTGAATGTAAATGGTCAGTCCGTGACCTGCAGTACGGGCCGTCTCAAAAATGAATACACCGAGGCACAGGTCCTTAACAAGCTGCAGTCGCAGGGTGTTGATTTCGATGAGGAAATCCCGGTAGAGACCAGCCCGCTCGTAAACTTCCTCTTCAGCTGGGTATTCCCGATCCTTATTTTCTGGGCACTCGGCAACTGGCTTTCCAAGCGGATGGCAAAGTCTATGGGCTCCATGGGCGGTGGCGGTATGTTTGGCGGCTTCGGCAAGTCAAACGCCCGCGAATATGAAAAGAAGGACGGCGAAGAGGTGACCTTCAAGGATGTCGCAGGAGAGGATGAAGCGAAGGAGCTTCTCCACGAGATGGTTGACTACCTGAAAGAGCCGGATCGCTATACGAAGATTGGTGCTCATATCCCGAAGGGCGCACTTCTTGTAGGCCCTCCTGGAACCGGTAAAACACTCCTTGCAAAGGCCGTTGCCGGTGAGGCAGGCGTTCCGTTTTTCTCCATCTCCGGCTCTGAATTCGTCGAGATGTTTGTCGGCATGGGTGCTGCGAAGGTCAGAGACCTCTTTGATCAGGCGAAGAAAAAGGCACCCTGCATCATCTTCATCGATGAGATCGATGCCATCGGTAAGAAGAGAGGCGCAGGCGGCCTCGGCGGTAATGATGAGCGTGAGCAGACCCTGAACCAGCTCCTTACCGAGATGGATGGCTTCGATTCGTCAAAGGCTATCATCGTCCTCGCTGCGACGAACCAGCCGGATCAGCTTGATCCTGCACTTCTTCGTCCGGGCCGTTTCGACCGGCGAGTTCCGGTGGAGCTCCCTGATTTCCAGGGTAGAGTCGACATCCTGAAGGTACATGCAAAGAACGTCAAGATGGCGTCCAATGTTGACCTCGAGGCAATTGCGAAAGCAGCGCCTGGCGCTTCCGGTGCAGAGCTTGCAAATATCATCAATGAAGCTGCCCTCCGCGCCGTCCGCGCAGGACGTGAGCGCGTGATCCAGTCTGATCTCGAGGAGGCTATCGAGGTTGTCATTGCCGGCTACCAGAAGAAGAACAAGGTCATGACGGACAAGGAAAAGCTTGTCGTATCCTACCACGAGGTAGGCCATGCACTCGTTGCGGCGCTCCAGAAAAACTCTGCGCCGGTACATAAGATCACCATTATTCCTAGAACCTCCGGTGCCAACCCTGACCGGCGGGCGCTGCGCAGAAGAGCTGATCTTCCATACCTGCACAACCGGTGCGTCCAATGATATCGAACAGGCGACGAAGCTCGCCCGCAACATGATCACCCGCTACGGTATGAATGACGAGTTCGGCATGGTGGCTATGGAGCATGTGCAGAACCAGTACCTCGGCGGCGACGCATCCCTCACCTGCTCACCGGAAACGCAGACGAAGATCGACGAAATGACCGTCGCACTCGTAAAGCAGCAGCAGGAGAAGGCCACCCGGCTTCTCAAGGACAATATCAACAAGCTGCATGAAATTACGAAGTACCTTTATGAGAAGGAAACCATCTCCGGTGAAGAGTTCATGGCGATCCTGAACAAAAAGGAGGTCGATCCCTCCGTCGTAGCACCGGCTGCTCCGGAGACGACAACGGCGCAGACAGAAATCTGAGCTTTACATACAAATGAGCGAAGCAGGAGTGGCCTGCACAGCACCATTAAAAATGACGCTGTGCAGGCCACTCCTGCTTCTGCTTCCTTTACATCGGCATAAGAATACATCTGCTGCTTTTAGCGAACATAATGACAGCAGGGACGGTTCTTTCTGTCAGCTTTTCTAAGCTGATAGGTAGAACTGTCCCTGTTGTCATTCGAATTGTAGAAACCGTACAAATCTTCAAGTTGTATTGTTTCCACTGGCTGAAATGGAATAAATTTCCATCATATTTGTGAAAAAATGATATTTCTACGGATTTTCATCGTTGGCATTCTCAAGTAGTTATAGCAAAATGACCAAAAGCTGAATTTTCAAACTTTTATTTCCAGTTAAAATGAGCAAAACAATACAACTTTGAACAAAAATAT
>OMZX01000024.1 GCA_900315665.1 uncultured Eubacteriales bacterium | reverse complement strand
GAATAATAAGATCATTATAATCGACAGAAAAGGTCTTCCTCTCCTGGTAAAGATATCCATAGAACAGGATATCATTCACCTCGGTCGCGGCAAGATATTTCTCCCGAAGCTTATCCACAGGGAGCTTTACCATATCAAGAAAATACCCCGGCTCCGTGACGCATTTCCGCATCTCGAACATATCCCGCGCCTGCCCGAAGGTCTTATCGCGAAGACTAAGCCCCCGCTCCTCATAGATCAGCTTCAGCATGTCGTCGATGTCAGCATTGTCTATGACCATGAAGCTTTTCGGATAGGAAATGGCGTGGCTATCCTCCTGGAGAATATTCACACAGAAGCCATGAAAGGTGTTGATGTATCCAGTGTCATTGTCCCCGGTCATGAGATGAATCCGCTGCCGCATCTCATTCGCAGCTTTATTTGTGAAGGTCACGCAGAGAATCCCGCCCGGCATGACACCGAGCTCATTGACGAGATAGGCAAACCGGTGCGTCAGTGCCCTTGTCTTCCCGGAGCCGGCACCCGCGATCACACGGATACAGCCCTCTGTTTCCGTCACAGCCTCCCGCTGGGCTTCATTCAGCCCTTCGAGCACGTCCTCCATCCGATCACCTCCTTCGCCAATGCGCACACCAGACACAGTCCTTTCTTTTTCACAAGTGAAACCTCGCTTCAACTTTCGATATCAGTACAAACGAACTGTGACATATCAATATCATCATATTAAACAACCCGGCAGAAAAATAATGTACATCTGCCGGGTAACCTTGAACCCATATCGGTTCAAGATATGCTTTTATCATCTAAAATGAACCGCTTTTCATCAGGCATCAGAGCGAGCATATGCATTCTTCATACGGCAGCTCGTCTCATAGAGCACATGGCCGAGCACATCGCTGGTTTCCCTTTCGAGCATATCCGAGATACTCTGGTTTGCCTTCTCGAGAAGTGCATGCACCTCCGGCTCCTTCATACTCTTTTTATAGCTGCTCTCACATTCGGAAAGAAGGTGGTAAGCCTTTGACGGCACTGCCTCCTGATATCGCTCGATATGAATCGCTGTCAGCTCAAACTTCGCATCCGCAAGCGCGCCAATGAGACGATTTGACCAGTAGAAGTTATCTGTTGAAACCTGATCTGTTGTATTGGAAAAATAAGCCGGTACACGGGTTACATTCGTATACAGCGGAACGAAAGCATTAAAGACATTAGAGCCATAGGCGATCCATTCGATCGCGCGAAGTGCCTTCGGAAGGTATGGACGAATCTGCGTACAGGACAGAAAACTCGTGCGGTTTACACCGATCGGCCGGAACGCACCATGCTGTGTTTTATCGCCGAAACGGGCATACGGGTCATAAGGTGTTCCCTGGAAATGTGCAGAAAGTACATACTTCACATCCTCTACCGTAATTTTTCTCTCTGGCACGCGGCTCCATGGGATGTCATCGCTAAGCGGTGTATAGTCCGCATCCTGTCCATCCCATTTCGTCGTACGAGGATTGAGATACCGTTCCATAAACCACGCTCTCGGCGTGTTATAAACATGATCCGAATCATCATGCGAGCCGAAAGCAAGACGAGGATTGAAACGACCATCGAGATTCAGGTCCAGATGGTTCTTCTCGATGAATTCCCGAAGATCTGCCGAACACATATGGTTTTTCTTCTTACCGAGCGCATCTTCCAGATCAAAATCATCGATGCCAAGCTGATTCGGCATCACGACATACTGGTCATCCGGAACGCGCTTCGCCATCCAATGATGTCCGCCGATGCTCTCAAGCCACCAGATCTCATCGCTGTCCTGAAAGGCGATACCATTCATCTCGTAGGTGCCATACTGCTCGAGTAAAGCGCCGAGGCGCTCCACGCCCTCACGGGCACTATGAATATACGGAAGGACAAGAATGACGAGGTCCTCCTCACCGATACCGGCCGGCAATGTTTCCTTCCGGCTTCGATACTGTGGAATATGAAGCGCGTTATCTCTTGTCAGCTTTCCGGTCTTCTGCGGGCGTGAAAGCAGCGGATCTGCGCCGAGTACACGCGGGTTTGAAGTGATGGTCTCCGTCGCAGTCATCGAGACATTTTCTTCATTGACACCGGCGGCGCCCCAGATGCCTTCACCCTCTACAGCATTTGGCATGCAGGTATAGCGGAGCGGATGCTCCGGAAGCGGGATCTCGATTTCTGAAAGCTTCGATTTATAAACCTTCGGCTGCTGCGATGACAGGATAACCTGAAGCTTCTTCGCCGTAAAAGTACCAGAACCGGAATCATCGTTTCTCGCGATCATCGTGGAGCCGTCATAGGATGCGTTTTTACCAACAAGAATTGTCGTACAAGCCATGCTTTATTCTCCTTTTTTATTTCTGAACTGGTCGAGGCTTACGACCTTGTCCTGTTCATTTTCATCTTCTTTTTCGATTTTTTCCGTCATATGGCTTTTTGTCGCCGCCTGCTCTTCAGGGTTTGCCGGTGCCGCCGGTTTCTTCTCGATGACGAAAGCCTGTCCCTGGGGATTTATGATAAAGCCTTCATAGTTTCCGAGAAAACGACCGATATCCTTAAATGCCATCCGGACCGGCCGGAACGGACTGTTACCAAAATTCTTTGAAAATTCAAAGACATCCGTAAACACCGGCAGCAGGCGCTTGTTGTTTAGTGTAAGCATTGGCAGCTGGATCCGATGCGTCTGTTTCGGCTCATCGCTACTGTCCTCTGCTCCATCCTGAGAACCGGTCTCCGGATTTTCTGTGACCACCATATCCCGCATCGGCATCACGAAGACAGATTTAGGAAGCACCTCCAGAACCTTCTGAAATTTTGCCCGCACCATCTCGTCTCGCTTTTCATACTTCACCGGCCAGCGGAGCTCCTCGACATAATCTGTCAGGAAGAAGGATAATACCGGATTGTACGGTGGGATCTTAGCCGGGTCTTCATTGAGATAGAACGGCGCAGAAATTTCAGATCGGCGAAGTACTCCTTTGTACCAGCCGTTGTCGATCATGATATTTTCGATACCCAGGAAGAACAGGAAATCAAAGAATTTCATCTGCGTCTTTCCATCCTTCTCCTCCGCCGGGATATCGATGCCGCTCTGTTCAATCACACGGACCTTGCGAAGCTGGGCAGCATAAATCTCTGCTGCAATATCCGCATGCTCCTTTTCTGTATAGATCACGGCACAGCCCATATCAAGAAGCGGATAGCCGGTTCTCAGATCATATAGAATATAAATTTTCTCAGCACCACGTACGAGTGTAAGAAAATGATTGTGAATCTGTTGGTGATTATCCTGGAAGTTCTCAAGCGGCGCCTGGTGATTAGCCAGTGTCTGGGACGCCTCAAGGAACATCGTCTCCTGCAGGTTCAGATCCTTCAACATATCCAACGTAAGCTTCGGTTCAAAGATGAGCGAACCGATGCGTTCCTTATCCTCCGGACTTAAAGGATCTTCAATCTTCGGTGTGTCCTGGTTCTGTGCTGTATAAACATTAAAACGTGGCAGCACCGGCCACTGGAAATCCTTATGTTCTTCCTTCTGACGTGCTGCGACCTCTTCAGCCTGTACCTTCTTTTCTTCGGCCATTTCCGCTTCGGCTTCTGCCTTACGCTGTTCCGCCTTTGCCTTACCAAAAAAATCAAATAAAGCCATGCTGCTCTTTTACCTCATTTCCTATGTTCTTTCACATGTTTTCGTATTATACATCCCGGGCGTCAATGTTGACAACCACGGTATTTGTCTTTTCCCGTGCACTGGAAAGTGCAATATCGGCGCGTTTCAGGATATCGCCGATTGCCATATCCTCTTTCTTTAACATCGTAATACCGATTGAAGCGGTAACCTTGACCTCATTGTCACCAAACTTGAAATTCGTCTCTTCGATTGCCTTACGAACTTTCTCCGCGACGATGCCGCAGCCCTGTGCCGATGCTCCTGCGAAAATGCCGAGATACTCATTCTGTGACCACTGTACGATGACATCCGATGGACGGCAGAGATTCTCCACTGTTTCAAGCACCTGCCCTTGCAGCTTCTCACTGATTTCCTGTCCAAAGGTTGCCGCAATCGACTTGAAAAGATCAATATCCATCAGCATGATGCCGCTGTTTTTGCCATCCGCATGGAAACTATCAAGTGCCTTTTTAAGCTCCATTTCACCATATTCACGTTTTGCCTGTCCGGACATCCTGGATGCATCCATCCGCTCCACCAGCACACGCTGCTCATGCTCTGACATAGAGATTCTCGCATCCACACGGAGCATCTGAAACAAAAATAGGAAATCAACGACAAACAAAATGGTGAGAAACGTAATGAGAAACATAAATCCCGAATTCCTGATAGCATTGATTCGGATAAAACGGGTGTTGATGCCGGTACTGACAATCCAGTTGAGATTTGGAAGAAGCCTCGAATAGCTTAGCTTTTCTGTAATCCGATTGGAATTGAGTTCCTTAAAGGTATAAGTCTGAAAAAAAGAGCCATCCTGCAGTACGCCATTCAGCTCAGTGCGATATGGGAATCTGCCATCAGAATCCTGCATATTGGTAGAGAGAAGCATGCCCTCGGTATCCGGCAGATTCGGATGAATCAGACGAATTGCATAGCCGTCACCACCATCCGGATTTAAAATCTTATTAATCCAGATATACGCACCGCCATAATAGCTCTGACCATAAATCTTCTGCCGCGTACTCGTCTCGACATGTCGTTCTAAGGCTTCCTTCGTATACCCATACACCATCGTAACATTATGCCGGCGCAATGTAATGCTGGTCACAAACGGCGCATAAACAGTATGTCCGGTGCCATCAAAATTTTCGATTGTGAAATTCGCCGGATAGGTAGAAAGGATGCGATAGCCGTTCTGATCAACAGAATCTGCAAACATGATATAAGAAAGGCCGTCCGAAGCGCCCTGCGTGTTAAAAAGACGATTGACCCGAACCAGGGATCGTTCCGCCTCGTCCTCATCTCTGAAGCTTATTGCATTAGAAATCGGCACCTTCAGATTATTTATACTGCGCTTCATGATATCAAGATCTGACTTATAGTCTCCTTGAATCTCATTCACGAAATTGTCAACGGTATCCTGCAGCATGATTTTCTCATGCTCGATAGCATTTGTCTGCAGAAGTCTCCCATAGCTATAATGCAGAAGCCCGAGAAGCAGCACCAGCATCGTAGCGGAAATCATGATCAGTTGATGTCTGTATTTCGTAAGCAACGTCGTCGATCCTTTCCATAAACTTTCCCCATTATATCATAGAACCCTTACGATTTAATATGTAAATTCCCTCAAAAGAAGCACACCAAAAGAAGCACAAAAGGGGAACAGGATGAATCCTGTTCCCCGCATAAATATATACAAAAAGGGACAGGATAAATCCTGCCCCTAAGCTGATAACCGGAATCGGACCGGTGACCTCCGCACTACCAATGCGACGCACTACCGACTGTGCTATATCAGCCTGTTCGTTTTGCGAACCACTGTAATTTACCATAGCCGTGTGCGGATGTCAACCGATAAAATATTTATTTATTCCGATAAAGTATTTATTGTCACGTACGCCTGATGAAATATTTATTTCTTCCGAAGCTGGAAGCTCTTCATGAGTTCGTTCATGTTGCCGGCCTGACCACTCAGTTCCTCAGCGGCTGCAGCGCTTTGCTCCGCTGTTGCGGAATTCGTCTGCACGACAGCGCTGATCTGGCTGACGCCCTCGGATACCTGTGAAACGCCCTTCGTCTGATCCTCGGTTGCCTTTGCCACCGTCTGCATGAGCGTTCCGATCTTTAACGTGTTCTCCTGGACAGCCACCAGTGAATCTGCTGTCTCACCAGTCAGCTTCGACCCTCTCTCAATAGACTCTATCGTATCCTGAATGAGCGTCGCCGTATTGTGTGCAGCCTGCTGTGATTTCTTTGCAAGGTTTCCGACCTCATCTGCTACCACCGCGAAGCCTTTGCCGGCAGATCCTGCCCTTGCCGCCTCGATGGCAGCATTAAGCGAAAGAATATTGGTCTGGAAGGCAATATCATCAATGGTTTTAATAATCTTATTGATCTCATTCGCCTTGTTCGTGATGTCATCCATCGCGGCACGAAGCGCATCCATCTTTTCATTGGAATGGCGGACATCTTCTGTCGCTGTCTCAGAAATCTTCGCTGCTTCCTGCGTCTTCTCGGTGGTGACACGAATCTTATCCGTGATATCACCCATCGTTGCAGAAAGCTCCTGAATGCTGGAAGCCTGCTCCGTTGCACCCTGTGCAAGAGACTGTGCGCCATCCGATACCTGTGTTGCACCGGAGTTCACCTGATTCGAAGATTCCGTAATCTGCTCCATCGTGTCATTGAGACGAACGGTAATATTCTCGAGTGCATCTAGAATCGGCCGGAACTCACCGACATAGAGATCAGTTTCATTGTTCTCGAAGCTAAGATCACCGGAGCCAAGCTTCTCCATCTTCTGCTGAATGTCGAGCATGATATCATGCATTCTGGACATCATGGATTGCATGCTGGTAATCAGCACACCGATCTCATCATGATATTCATAGTGTACATCGGCATCGAAATTGCCCTGTGCCATATTTTCAGCGATCTTTGCAGCATCACCAATCGGGCGGAGACTTCTCTTCAGGAACCGGGAAATCGCAACGACCAGCACGATCACGGCAGCGAGTCCGCAAAGAAGCAAAAGCACAATAAGCTTCCTGACCGGAGCTCTGTACTCACTATAATCGATAGATGTCTGTGTAAACCAGTAACCATCGCCTACCTGTACCGGTGTAAAGTAACGGATCTTATGGAAGCCAGAGGAATTTGTCTCAAGACGGAACTGCTTGCCAGTAGACATTTCTGAAAGAATCTGCTTGCCGGCAGCTTCTCCCAGGAACTGACTGAAGCTCTTCCCCACATCCTTCGGATTGTTTGAATAAACGAGTATCCCCTCATCATTGACGACATCCACAAGCTCTGAGGCAAAATCCTCTTCCTTCTCTGTAGCGCTTGCGAAAACCGATGTCTTCATATCCAGTACGATTGCACCAATCGCTGTCCCGTCAAGCACGATCGGATAGGCTGAGCTCACGATCGTTTCGCCGCTGTATTCATCGACATGCGGATCAGAAATAGCGACAGAAGCAGTTGAAATAGCCTTCTGATAATATCTGTTTGCCGAGGCGGATGCATAGTCTACCATGACCGGCTTCTGGGTTTCCAGATTAGCCGCAGAGCAATAGAATGCATATTCGTCGATATCCTCAGCAAATTGATTCGGCTCCATAAATACGCCAATGCCTACATAGGAGTCATCCTGCTGCAGGAAGGACCAGATACTCGTAAGAAGGAAAGTTTCCTCCTCCTTTCTCGTCGAGGACATCGGTCCCTGGGTAACATTACTTCTCACCTTCGTGAAGTTACTGTCTAGAAGTCCACGCATCCGAACGATGCTGCCGATCAGTGGTGTTGAAACGGTCGCTTCTGAATCCATGATACTATACACACGGCTTGCATTCTTCTCGGAAATATATTCGAGATTCTGATCCGTACTCTTGCCCATGGATTTCCCGGCGGAAATCGCCAGTACGATTACAAGCGCTGCAAAGATTGCCACCAGAAAGGCACCAGCTTCGATGGAAAGACGCATCGACAGCTTCATGCTCTTCCAGTTGAGGGGTCCCGTTTTATGTTTCTTCGGAGCCCTGTCGCTAACCTCTTTCATTCCAACTTCTTTTCTTTTTTGAAATAATGCCATACCACCAACTCCTGCATATTACTGAAATTTCCTAAAAACAGAATATCCGACAGTTCCTTCGGAAAGTGACTGTCGGATATCAGTTCGCTGATTGAAATTAAGTGTAGCGCATGGCGTCATGCGCTACAAATACGATCCTTTCGATCGTTTCATTCAGAGACCTCTTTGCCCCCGATCAGTATTTATCATTATCGTCGAGCTTGATCTGTGAGAGATCATAGCCGGCCGGATACTGATCTGCGATCGTATCAGTCTTCGGAAGATTGTCCTTGCCAAGCGGTGCTGTCTTGCCAGCGCTCTCTTTCTTCATCATCTCTTCGAGAGCACGGTCATTGTCCGCTGCTGTCTGCTTGCTGCTCGTACTGGAAGGATTTATACCGGAAGAACGGGAATCTCTCGGTGCTGCTACCGGTTTCGCAGCTGGCTTCTTAGCAGGTTTACTCTTCGGTACTTCCTTCGGCTTTTCTACCGGTGCCGCACTCTTCTTTGAAGCCTCTTTAGTCGTTGCTTCTTCACTTACTGATGCCGGTTCTTCAACCGGAGTCTCTGGTTCTGCCACTGCCGGCTTCTCTACTGGCACTTCTGTACTGTCATCCTTCAGACGGAACTTAGCAACCAGTTGATTCATCGCCACAGCCTGTCCGCTCAGCTCCTCAGAAGCCGCAGCACTTTCCTGTGCCGTCGCGGAGTTCGTCTGTACGACAGAACTGATCTGGTCGATACCTGTTGTGATCTGCGATACCGCTGCAGATTCATCCTGAGCATCCTTCGCAATCGCAGCAACGATCGTGTTGATCTTTGCAGCGCCCTCCGCTACAGACTTCAAAGCCTCTGCTGTCTGATCGGTGATCTCACCACCGTGCTGGACAGCCTCGAGTGTTTCTTCGATCAGCGTTGCCGTGCTCTGTGCCGCCTGTTGTGACTTCTTTGCAAGGTTACCTACCTCATCCGCAACTACAGCGAAGCCCTTGCCGGCAGAACCTGCTCGTGCAGCCTCGATGGCGGCATTGAGGGAAAGAATATTGGTCTGGAATGCGATATCATCGATCGTCTTGATGATCTTTGAAATGTCATTCGACTTTGTGATGATAACCTCCATTGCCTTCGACATCTCTTGCATACGATCGTTGCCGGTCTGCATGGAAGCATCCGTCTCCTGCGAAATCTTCGCAGCAGCCTTTGCTCTCGCGGCTGTGCCGTCAACCTTCTTCGAAATCTCATTCATCGTACCGGACAGCTCCTCAACAGAGGATGCCTGCTCGGTCGAGCCCTGTGCAAGCGCCTGTGCGCCGCTGGAAATCTGATCCGCACCTGCCGTAACCTGTGAAGCAGATTCACGAATCTCCTTCATTGCAGAGCTCAGATTATCTCTGATTTCATTTAATGAAGTAAGAATCGGAACATAAGCGCCCTGATAGATGTGCTCCTGATCTGCGAGGTCAACCTGGAAATTACCTTCGCCCATCTCTTCGAGCTTTTCGCTAAGGTCCGTGATTACCTTTTCGGTCATCTCGACGAGCCCGTCCATGCTCTTCATGATCGTACCGATCTCATCATCACGTGCATAGGTAAACTTAATATCGAAGTCGCCGACAGACATCTTCTTCGAAGCTTCCTTAAGCTGATTGAGCGGCTTCAGAGAATTTGAAATCAATCTTACGGCAAGTACGAAAAGTACGATAACGGTAATTGCAGAAATCACAAGAATGGCAAGAAGAATCTGGTTATTCGTCGCTTTATATTCCTTCATCGGAACAGCCGTCTGAACCCACCATACATTGGAAGCCATCTTAAGCGGTGTATAGAAGCGCTTTACGACGCCGGAGCTTGAAGAGGTCGTAACAGAGAAGTCCTCTCCCTTCGCACAGTTCGTAGAAATCTCTTCATAGGCATCTGCTGAAACGGTATCCTTAAACGCCTTACCAATCACATTCGTATGTGTGGAATAAAGAATGCTTCCATTATTGTTAATGATGTTGACATACATGCCCGGGAAATCAGCACTCTCAACAGCCATCACATCGAACATCGATGCATCAAAATCAATGTCTACAACACCGATGAAATTACCATCTGCATCCTTGATCGGATAATATGCAGAGAACATGTTGACGCCATCCTCTGTATAGGAATCCGTGTAGCCGAAGCCGGACGGATCTGCCTTTGCCGGTGCATAGTAATCCGCCGTCTCATACGAATCATAGGTAAGATTTTCCACCTTGCCGGCTTCAAAATCCTCACGATTCATATAAGGTGCATAGACCTGATCGTTCTTAGAAAAAGCACCCGGCTCAAACAAAACGCCGACACCGACGATGTCTTCATTGTCATCCATCGCAGCGATCATCGTGTTGATGATATTGGTTTCAGCGCTAAAGCGGCTTGCAGAGATCGGATTGCCGGTTACCTGGCTCCGAAGATTGATGCCGGCGCCGGAAATCTGATTGCCGACCTTAATCGTGTCGTTTTCATCCACTGCATAAGCCTGGGTAAATCCTTCACTCGTATCATCTGTCGACTTCAGCATCTGTTCAATCGGCTGCTGAATCGAATGATTGATCATCGTCGTTTTCGAAAGGATCGCATCGACCTTTGCAACATTCGTCGCAGAATACTGGAAAAGCTGATCATCGGAAAGATCGGTGATTGCTCTTCCTGAGAAATTCGTCACGAGTATCGTCATGATTGCAAGGCATACGATAATCGCCATGCCAAGGATCAGAGACAATCTCTGGCTGATACCAAGCTGTCTCTTCGTCCGCTTCGCGTTTTTCTCTTTTTTCATGATTTCACGCCTCACATCTTAAATTATTTGCAGCTACTGCTACAGTCACTGATTTTTTTATCGGCACAAAGCCTTTTCTATATAATACTCTACTCTACCCGATAATTGAAATAGAAAATTTATTTTGCCGTAAGTTTTTTGAAAGTTTTTCATGAATCAAAGTCATGTGTAAGCATTGGCATAAATAATTTTCTTAAAATGAAAAAATCGAAAAAAGTCCATCAGAGAAGCACATCCGCTTATTGCATTAAAAACGGGATGATGATATCATCAAAACAAATGATTTTTTATGTTTCGGTCAGGTATTTTTTGCAGTAAAATAAAAAGACCGACAGAGTATCCATCGAGGTATGGATTAATTTATAGAAAGGAGCGGTCTGTATGCTGAATATATATGGCAACAGTGTTTCTCTCGACGAGCGGACGCTTGACCTTCTCTGGGAACGGCAGAACATCACGATGAACAACATTGCGAATGTCGACACCCCGAACTATAAGGCACGTTTTATTACCTTTGAAAATGCCCTCGCACGTTCCATCAAGGCCAATGAAGTCACATCCCGTCCGGAACCGAACATTAATAAGGCGATCAGGCACAGTAACGTAGCAGTACACAGAACAGCGAATGAGACCATGCGTCTGGACGGCAACAACGTCGATATGGATCAGGAGCAGGTTCAGCTTGCGAAGACTACCTATGAATATCAGTATATGGTGCAGTCCATTTCCAATGAACTCAGCCGTCTTCGTTCTGCTGTAAAGACCTTCTGATTTTTCCTTATTTTCTTATCGTTTTCGGACGAAATAAGGTGTATGTAGGCTAAATCGATTGAAAAGGTGGTATATGATTCATGAATAGTGAAATGGAAGGGATGCTGGATACCTATCTGTTCGAAACCAATGGTCTTCTCGACAGACTCGACGAGATGCTCGTAGACGACGAGAAGAAGGGCGATTTCTCTACGGACGATATCAATGAAATTTTCCGTATCATGCACACGATCAAGGGCTCCAGCGCGATGATGGAGTTTAATTCGCTCTCCGTCATTGCCCACAGAATCGAAGACTTGTTCTTCTTTATCCGTGACAAAGGCATCGATTTCCTGGGTGATCAGGATAAGAAGGATCTTTTCGAGCTCATGTTTAAATCCGAGGACTATCTCCGCGGTGAGGTTGAAAAGGTTGAAAATGGTCAGCCGCTGGATGAGAATATCGATCATTTTCAGAAGGTAGTCGATGATTTTCTGGCAAGACTCAAGAAGGATGAGACACAGGCTGAGGGCGGCGCTCCGGCAGCGGATGCGAAGGATGGCTCTTCTGCCCCGGCTCCTGCAGCAGATGCGAAGGCCGATGTAGAGCTTCCAACCGATGAATCAGCCACCGTATTCATCCATATTTTCCTCGAAGAGGGCGTCGGCATGGAGAATCTCCGTGCCTTCATGATTGTGAATGCTCTTAAGGAAAATGGTATCGTATTTAATTACTATCCGAAAGATATGGATACCAATGCCGAGGAAGCAAAAACCATCATCTCGAAGGGCTTCTTCCTCGCCTTTGAGTCTCTCGATCAGGCCAATACCGCCGAAGAGCTTCTGAAGTCTCAGCCGCATATCAAGAACTTCGAAGTGATCGATGCGCCGAAGCAGGAGCCGCCGAAGCCTGTAGAAGCACCGAAGCCGGCAGAAGCGTCTAAGGCAGCTGCACCAGAGGAAAAGAAGGCTGCGCCGAAGGCAGCACCTGCTGCGAAGCAGCCGGCAGCAGCGCCAGTCTCCAATGGTCCTGTAAAGCAGTCTCTCATCAGTGTCAACCTGCAGAAGCTTGATGCTCTCAATGATCTGGTCGGCGAGATTGTCATCACTGAATCGATGGTTACCTCCTCTCCTGCTCTTAAGGAGCTTGATCAGGAGTCGCTTGATAAATTTATGAAATCCGCGCGTCAGCTTCGTAAGCTGACCGATGATCTGCAGGATATTTCGATGTCCCTTCGAATGGTCTCCATCTCCGGTGTATTCCAGAAGATGAATCGTATCGTCCGTGATATGAAGACGAAGCTCAACAAGGATGTTCGTCTTACAATCATTGGCGAGGATACCGAGGTTGATAAGACCATCGTCGATTCCATCTCTGATCCGATCATGCATATCGTACGTAACAGTATGGACCATGGCATCGAGGCGACGAAGGAGGAGCGAATCGCAGCCGGCAAGGATCCTCAGGGTGAGATCGTCCTCTCTGCGACACACACCTCTTCTGAGGTTGTCATCTCTGTAAAGGATGATGGCTATGGCATGGACCCTGAAAAGCTTCTCGATAAAGCGGAAGAAAAGGGCATCCTTACGAAGCCGCGTGAGGCTTACTCGAAGCGTGAAGCACTTGGCCTTATCATGGTACCGGGCTTCTCTACAAACAAGCAGGTTACCGAATATTCCGGACGTGGCGTCGGCATGGATGTCGTTCGAAAGAATGTCGAGTCCGTAGGCGGTATTATTTCGATTGAATCCGAAGTTGGTGAAGGTACAACCATCACGATGAAGATTCCTCTCACACTTGCCATTGTCGATGGTATGAAGATCAGTGTCGGTGATTCTGTTTTCACGATTCCAATCTCGAACATCCGTCAGACCTTTAAGATCAAGGACGATTCCGATATCATTCGTGATGAAAGCGGAAACCAGATGGTTGAGCAGATGGGTGAGTTCTATCCGATTGTTCGTCTCGACCGCTTCTATAACATCAAGGGCAATTATGAAGATATGAAGGATGGTATTCTCGTCTGGGTTGAAGCCTCTGACAAGCAGTGCTGTCTTTATGCAGATGACCTCATCGGTTCACAGCAGGTAGTTGTAAAGCCGATGCCGTCCTATCTTGCAAACTTCAACCTCAAGGAATACGGCATCAACGGATGTACGATCCTCGGCGATGGTACAATCAGCGTGATCCTCGATGTATTAGGAATCTACAACGCTGCAATTGAGAATGCATAAGGGAGGAAATTCACATGGCTGATGAAATCTTATCGCAGGAGCAGGAAATCGAGAATTCTGAAAACGCTCAGACCTCCGGCAACCTGCAGCGCTGTCTCACCTTCGAGTCAAACGGACTCGTGATGTATATGAGTACCGATTATGTCATTGAGATTATCAATGATCACAACATTACACCGGTTCCTCTGGTTCCATCTTACGTGTCCGGTATTATCAATCTCCGTGGTCAGGTTGTCCCGGTTGTTGATATCCGTGTTCTCATGGATGAAGAGGTTAAAGAATATACCTCAAAGACCTGCATCATCATTCTGACGATTGACGGCACGACGATGGGCATCATTGTCGACAATGTCCGTCAGGTTGTTGATATTGATCTCGACGATGTACATCCTATTCCGGTACGTCAGAGAAAGAAGCTGCTGACCGGTATGCTCAATATGAGTGATGGTACCGTGGCGATGGCTTTTGACTGTGAAGCGCTGATGAACGTACAGATGTAATTTGAAACCGCAGTCAGGTTATTTCCTGGCTGCGGTTTTTTCTTGATGAAAGAAAAGGAAACAACTATGGCGATGAAACAGCTTACGGATGAGGATTTCGTCCGACTCTATACCTATATACAGAAAAATTACGGCATCGACCTTCGAAAGAAGCGCCAGCTGATCGTAAGCCGTCTTTCTAACACGCTGGAATCCGAAGGCTACAGCGATTTTCATCCATATGTCGAGAAGATACTTTCCGGCAAGGATAAGGACGCTACGGTCTCGATGCTGAACAAGCTGACGACAAACTACACCTATTTCCTTCGTGAAATCGAACATTTCGACTACATGAAGAAGGTTGTTCTGCCGGAGATGGAGGCACGACATAAAAATGATCACTGCCTCAGTATCTGGAGCGCTGGCTGTTCCTCCGGACAGGAACCCTATACGATTTCCATGTATCTGAAGGAATACTTTAAGGGTAAGGGCAATTGGGATCTTCGGATTCTTGCCACAGATATTTCGATGAATATTCTTGCGACAGCCATGCAGCCATCCTACCCTGAGGAATCTCTGTCGAAGCTGCCACCCTCCTGGAAGTCCACGTATTTTGTGAAAAAGCCGGATGGAGATTTTACGGTTTCACAGGAGCTTCGTAAAAATGTGATCTTCCGCCCATTCAATCTTATGGATCCGATTCACTGGAAGCGGCCTTTTGATCTCATCTTCTGCCGGAACGTCATGATCTATTTCGATCAGCCGACGAAGGATGCGCTTGTCAAACGATTCTATGAGGTGACTGTCCCGGATGGATATCTTTTCATCGGACACTCAGAAGGGCTCAACAAGGCAACTTGTCCGTACGAATATGTAGAGCCGGCCATTTATAAGAAAATTACAAAGCAGAGATAAAGGATTTAAAACATGGGAAAAATCAGAGTATTTATCGTCGATGACTCGATGGTTTTCAGAAATTATATTTCGCAGACGCTTGCAAGTTCACAGGAGTTTGAAATCATCGGTACTGCGACAAATGGTTATGAAGCACTGAAGACGATTCCGGAGATGAAGCCGGATGTTGTTACGATGGATATCGAGATGCCGCGACTCAATGGCATCGAGCTTTTGAAGCAGCTGCTTCCGGTTTATCCGGTGCCTGTCGTACTCGTCTCCTCTCTTTCCATCACTGTATTTGATGCCCTTTCCGCAGGTGCCGTCGATTTCGTGAAGAAGCCAGACTGGACCAATATGCAGAACCGTGATGCGTTTGATGAGAATCTTCGTCAGAAGCTGAAGATGGCAGCCGGCTCCAAGGTTCATCTTCCGAAGGATCCAGGCAAGGCTGCGCGAACAACGGACGAACGTAATTATGATCATGCTTCGCAGGTAGCCAATGCGACAAGAATTTTAAAAACAGATAAGATTATCGCGATTGGCGCATCGACCGGTGGTACTGAAGCCATCCTCAGCGTCGTAAGAAATTTCCCTGCTGATATGCCGGGTGTCGTCATTACACAGCACATGCCGGCTGGCTTTACGGCGATGTATTCAGAGCGTCTTAACCGGATCTGTAAGATGGAGGTTAAGGAAGCAAAGAATGGTGATAAGGTTGTTCAGGGCCGTATGCTGATTGCACCGGGCGGTTATCAGATGCGTGTGGTTCGGATCGGTAACGGCTATGAGGTGACGGTCACCCAGGAGGAGCGTGTCAATGGACATGCACCGAGTGTAGATGTGCTTTTCAACTCTGTCGCACAGAATGTCCGGGATCACGCGATTGGTGTGATTCTCACGGGTATGGGCGCGGATGGCGCAGCGGGGCTTCTCCGTATGAGGAAGGCAGGTGCCTTCACGATCGGGCAGGATAAGGAGTCCTGCGTAGTTTATGGTATGCCGATGGAGGCGTACAAGCTGGGGGCTGTGTGCAAGCAGGCGAGCCTGCTCAATATCCCGGGGATCATCTACCAGCAGTTGGGAATTCACGCGTAATATAAAACGGATGAAGCAATGAAACGGGAGAGAGGGTACTCTCTCCCGTTTCATTGCTTCTGTTTTTTGGACTAATTCACTGCTGTGGCATCTGTGATACTGCCCAGAGAGGGCCGCCGGCGTCGGAGGCAGTTTTCAGTTCGGTGAGGATGTCTTTTAGGTCCCAGGTTTTTTCGCAGTTTGTGAAGTTAAAGGGATCGGCGAGCATGACGCCGCCGTTTGGGGCGTTTTCGGCAAGGACGACGAAGTGGCCGCTATCGGAGAACTGTCCTTTGCCCATGAGGGCAACGAGGATGTGGCCATCGTCGAGGAGCTCACGTACGTTTTTGGCGGAACGGTCGGTGACGGATTCGACCTGCATGCCGTAGTGCGCGAGGCCTTCGGGAATCAGGCTGTGGAAGGAACCGCCATGAAGCTGATAGAGCTTGTTTTCCCAGGCCCATTCTGCGACATCCTGTGGGGTTACCGCCACGCCGCCATGTGAGAAGCTATTTGCAATCATCGCAACAGTGGTCGGGCCGCATCCGTAATGAGACATATTGTCCATGCCGCCGATCTTATAGTCTCCCCAGTGGGAATCGGCCTGATTCATATAAAGCATCGGACCGATGCTGGTCGTGAGGAGGACATTGTAGTCATTTTCGATATAATGGAGTGTATCCGGGATATCGGCGACTTCCATCTCTCCGGTTTCCGGATTTTTTTCATAGATCACTGGTCCCTGATTCGTATTTTCCTCTTCCACTTTTTCAGGGTTCGCAGCATCCTTTCCGTTTGCGAGCGCTGCAGAATCGCCATTGTAGAGGTCAAGTGTTTTCTGCATCATCTGCTCTTTCAGCGCAGCATCTGCAGCTTTTTTGGCTCTTGAGGCTTCGATCTGTTTTTGTACCTCTGAAGCTGCATGCTCTGTTGCAGAGGAAATTACTTTAGCTGTCTTGACGGCAGCATGGCCGCTTGTCAGTACACCGGTTTCGATGACCGAACCAAACTGTGCTGAGGAGTTTACGATATCCTGCGGGGTAAATGGATGGATGAGGTAAACCGTACAGAGCGTCGCTGTCGCTGCCGATACGGCAATGCCCGCGCGAATAGCACGAAGAAAGGCTCTCTCTTCCTTCGTGGTCTCCATATAGGGAGAAAGCTCCTTTTCCTCTTCCGCCCTCAGTCTTTTCTTTTCCTCACGTACGAAAGTTCTTGCGGTCTTGTCTGTCTTCTGTGCACTCTGAAGAAGCTCAGACTCGGACTGCATCGTAAGACCATTCCATCCGTTTTCCGCAGCTTCTGCCATCTTCACACTCCCGAACATGCAAAATAAATGTTATTTTTAAATATATCCTATTGTTTTTCCACTGTAAAGATTATTTTGTGAACAGCTTAAGTCGTTCGATCGCGGGTCCATACATCGAGGCGGCTGCTTTTTGATAGCACTCCTTTGCCTTCGGAAGCTGACCTGACACCTCATACCAGGTGCCGAGATTATAGTACGCACGGTAAGAGCCGGTGCCGACGACACCAAAGGTGCGATTGTTTTCACCAAGCTCCAGACACTTAAGGTAGCAGCGTTCAATCATCGGAAGGAAGCCTCCATACTTCTGTGTATTACAGAGCACAAGCTTCATATAGTAGATTCCGGAGAAGAAATAAAAATCGGGACTTTCTTCATAGCGTTTTTCCACCTGCTCCATCACAGAGAAGGCCTCGATAAGATTTCCTTCTCCTCCCACATCGGTAAGCGTATAGAGGTATAATAGGGTTCCTTCTATAAAATATGGGGATTTTTTATCTTTGAATTGGGAAAGCGCGTAGAACTGTCTGAAATGAGGCAGTGCCTTCCCGAGCTCCTTCATATTCCGGTAGGTGACAGCCGTCTGATACTGATAGTAAGCATTATCCGGATCCTTTTCGAGCGCCCTTAGAAGAAGTCGTAGATTGCGCTCTCCTTTTCCGCCCTGGAGATATCCGTCATGCTCGACAAAAAGTGGTGTCATCCGTGTCGGGATATTCTTCGGCGGCACAGGTTGTTCGTGGATCGATCCCTCATAGCGCGTGCCGCGCGGCAGAAGCCGCGTCACGGTCGTGATGCTGTAGGAGATACCATCATCCGCCGGGAAAGCATCATTTCGACGAATCAGTCCGGCGATATTTCTATTCTGCTGTACTGCATCATCGAGGAAGCGCCGGAAGCGCTCAGGATTACATGCTTCATCTTCCCGGAGATATTCGTCTGCATCGAGAACCAGCATGAAGTCTGCATCAAACTTCGATTCCGCGCGCTCGATGGAGGCATTGCGCGCTAAGGAGAAATCATCGCACCAGGTGAAGTCTGTGACATCGGCGCCAAAGGACTGCGCGATCTCTTTCGTCAGGTCCGTGGAGCCGGTATCGACGATGACCATCCCATCCACATATGGCTTCGCAGCCGCTAAGCAACGTTTGAGAGAGCGCTCTTCATTTTTCACAATCATCGTCAGAATTACATTAAGCATAGCTTTTCACTCTCTCAAAAGATCACAGAACACGATACGACATAGGAAAAGAGAAAAGACACATTGCGTGTCACAGCATTTAGCACGAGTCACCGTATCGAAGCCTTGACAGAAAAGACTCGCTGCTCAACAGCGTTTAACCCCAGTCGCTGTGCCAGCGGACCGGTACAAGTGCATCGAGCAGGACGAGGATCGCTGCAACCGGCCACATCATGATAAGGGAGGTCTTCACGAGATCAACATGCTTTACCTCGGCCGTGATGTAGACAGTGCCATTGTCATCCGGCGCGTAGATATTCTCGATACGATGGCCGCGGACCAGCATCCGCTGGGTATTGATGCCATACGGTGTACAAGTTACAAGCGTACAGTAATCATGATTCGGATCGATCGAGATGTTTTCAAGCTGATCCGGATCCACGATCTTGATCTGATCGACACGGTAGGTCAAGGTCTCACCGAGTACTTTCAGCATGAAGGTATCGCCCTGCTCCATTTCATCGAGTCGTGTGAAAAGCTCCGCAGACGGGAGCCCTCGGTGGCCGGACAGAACGCAGTGCGTACCAGTACCGCCGACCGGAAGCGATGTTCCTTCGAGATGCCCGACGGCAATCTGGAGAATCGTTTCCTCTGTGCCATGGTATATCGGGAGATTGACATTGATCTTTGGTATTTCGATGGAGCCCATGATGCCGGTGCCCGTCACATCAAGAAGCGCCTCGTACTGTGCATGCTCGTGATCGTTCGGCTTGAAACGATGATCGTTGTCAAGAAGTCCAGTGTTATAGATCTTAGCCGCCTTACGGAACTTATCATACTGCTCCGGGGTCATATCCTTCGTTCGTTCCGTATAAGCCGCAATGGCACGGGACATATGCTGCTGGTTGTACCAGTTCGAAAACGTCGGATAAACGAGAAGAAATGCCCCGACAAACACGATGAGGCAGAGGATCGCATCTGTGATGAGGTCCATCTTCTTTAGCTTCTTCTTCGGCTTTTTGGCAGATTTTTTATCCCTGGATGTCGTATCTATAGTAGAAGGATGCGCTTTTTTTCGGGAATGTAGTTTTCTTCCATCGGTGGCGCTGGAGGTATCTTCGCTGCCCCAGGTTATCTCTGTGTTCAGCACCTCACCGGCTTTTTTCACGCCTTTTTTGACATCGATCGGCGTGTCCAGCACTTCCTTTGTTTTCTTTGCCGCCTTCTTGAGATCAACCGGCGTGTTCAGAACATCCTTCGTTTTCGAAGCCGCTTTTTTCAGGTCAACTGGTGTGTTCAGAACCTCTTGAGCCTTATCAACGCCTTTCTTTAGATCGATAATATTTGATTTTTGATTTGTACGTTCATCAGCCATAATACATAAATATAGTGCTTTTTCGGGAACTCGTCAACAAACCGAGATTGTCGAGTTTATGGCGTGAACTGGCTGCCGATGAACATTCCGTCCCGGCGGGACTTCGCGATGTAGACATTGGAATCGGCCTGGATGACCATCGCAGCGATTTCTTCTCCGGTTGTCGCGAAGGAGGGGCTGTAGGAGCTTAGGAAGAGAACGGCCTTACCGCCATATTGCGATTCCGCTGTGACCGGGAT
>OMZX01000034.1 GCA_900315665.1 uncultured Eubacteriales bacterium | reverse complement strand
AATGTCGATGAGACGCTTCGGAAGATCGAGGATTATGTAGCCGCGGATCCGGATACCGATAACTATATTGTTCAGTCCGGCGGCTCGGGCCTGCAGGCCATGATGGGCGGCGGTGGCTCCGGCTCTGTGACAGTATATCTGAAGAGCGATCGTTCTATGAAGACGAAGGAAAAGGCGAAGCTCTGGCAGGATGTGTTTAAGGATACGACGGATGCCTATGTGACCGTCGAATCCTCCAGCATGATGTCGCAGATGTCTACAGACAGCAGCGATTATTCTGTGTATATGGTTTCCACAGATTATGACAAGCTGAAGGAAGCTTCTGATAATCTGGTAAATGAGCTTCGTACAAGACCGGATGTCATCAATGTCGCAAGCTCTCTTGAGAATGCAGCTCCGACTGTGAAGTTCGAGATTGACCCGATCAAGGCAGCAGCCGAGGGCCTGGTACCGGCGCAGGTCGGCCAGCAGCTCTATATGGCGCTTTCCGGCTCGAAGGCCCGGACGATGACGATCGATGGTGAAGATGTCGATGTGAAGGTCGAGTATCCTTCCGATGAATATGATGATCTCCGGAAGGTTTCGGATCTTCTGATCGCGAAACCGGCGGGTGGTTCTGTCCGGCTTTCGGATTTCGCGACGGTGACCTTCGCGGATTCTCCGGCGACGATTACGAGAGATGACCGGAAGTATCGTGTGGAGGTGACCGCAAGCTATACGGATCAGGCGGATAGCAGTACGAAGAAGACGATCGATGAGACCGTTCTTTCAAAGTATCTTACCAATGGCGTCGAGACGCAGGCGAGTGCGCAGGATACACGAATGGCAGAGGAGTTCCAGTCTCTTGGAACGGCGATCGCGGTCGCTGTCTTCCTTGTCTTCGTCGTCATGGCGGCGCAGTTCGAATCGATGCGGTTTTCCTTCATGGTCATGACCACGATTCCGTTCTCACTGATTGGTGCGTTCGGCTTCCTGTGGCTCTGCGATGCGACGTTGTCGATGCCGTCACTGCTCGGCTTCCTGATGCTGATTGGTACTGTCGTAAATAATGGTATTCTTTATGTCGATACGGTGAATCAGTACCGGATGGGGATGCCGCTGCACAGAGCGTTGATCGAGGCAGGTGCTACACGACTTCGTCCGATTCTAATGACTACACTTACGACGGTTGTCTCGATGGTGCCGATGGCGGCCGGCTATGGTGACAACGGTCAGATGATGCAGGGCCTGGCGCTCGTGGATGTCGGTGGTCTTACGGCTTCGACGGTGCTCGCGCTTCTCATGCTGCCGATCTACTATCAGCTTATGGATAAGCGGAAGAAGAACATCAATCGGGATGTTCCGGATGCCGGGTACATGGAGGGGCAGAACCCGCCGGAGTACTACCAGAAGAAGGCTGCTGAGGAGTGGGAACGGCTTGGCGCCGCGGATGATGATCCGACGCCGGAGGCTTGGGACCAGACGGATGGCTTCCCGGACTGATGGCTTCGCTTTAGGGCTGTGAGGGGCCTGCCGCGCGAAGACGCGGCGCCCCGGGCCTCCGGCTGTCGGGGTCTCGGAGGGGCACCCTAGCTCACGGCTCGAAAGTCCTAGCGCTATCCGGGCGTCTCGAGCGGGCCGGCCCAATTCAGGAAAAATCCTTGAAGGGATTTTTCCTTCAATGGGCCTAAAAAATCAGGCCTTGTGGGCGCCGATTTTTTACCTCGCTCGAGCCGCCCGGCTAGCTGGGACTTTCGGCTTTATTGTTCGTACGGGTGCCCCTCCGAGGCCCCGACAGTCGGAGGCCCGGGGCGCCGCAACTTCGTGCGGCAGTCCCCCGAACACAGTGTTTTGGCTTTCCTATATATAGAGGAGTTTAGGTTATGAAGAATATATGTGTGAAATCTGTTGCGGTCATTTCGGTTTTGTCGCTTTGCGTGCCTTTGCAGGCGCTCGCAGTGACGGGGGCTACGGTGGATAAGGCGCCGCATCAGGTGTCTTATGAGAGGGAAAGGACGGATGCTGAGTGGAGGACGCTTCGGGATAATAATCTTGAGTGGGATGAGATTCAGGATCTGGTGCATGAGTATAATCCGACGATTAGTAAGGCTTGGCTTAGCTTCCGAAATAGTGATAATGAGGGGGCTTTCAATATTTCGTATGATGATGCGATTCAGAGTATCGAGGATACGTATGATGCAACGCTTAGTCAGAGTACGAGTGATCTGACGGATGCGTTTGCAGAGTTTTCGCGGTCTACCAGTTATGCGAATGTGGATACGTCGCTACAGAATAATGATCGTGAGGTGAATGAGCTTTCTTTGAAGCGGTCGGAGCTGCAGATGACGGAGGCGATTCAGGAGCAGGTGATTGCAGTTTATACGACACAGCTTACAACGCAGCTAAATCAGCTGACTTCTGATTATGATAAGACGCTTATTGGGAAGACGGAGAGGCAGCTTGCGACGGGGCAGGCGACGGAACTTGATCTTCTGACGGCACAGAAGACGTCGAAGGATGCGGATATCGCACTGACCAGCGCGCAGGCAGCAGAGGTTAAGGCGAAGCAGAGTCTTCTTGTAAATCTTGGCTGGGCGTATAACGCGACGCCTACGATTTGTGCGGTTCCTGATGTGGCGGATGCGATGATTAATTCAATCGATCTTACAGCAGATACGACAAAGGCGCTTGGCAATAGCTTCCAGTTGCAGGTGGATGAGCGGAAGCAGAATGTTTCTGTCAGTGACAGTTCGATCGCACAGATGGCACTGACTGTGGATAATGATAAGAATCAGGTGCAATCGGATATCATGAGTGCTTATAATGCGCTGATCAATGCAAAGAATGAATATGCGAAGGCGCAACTTCAGGCGTCAAATCTCAATGAAACGCTGGCACAGACGCAGCGTGCGTTTACAGCGGGTACGGCTTCGCAACGTGAGCTTGAAGCAGCCCAGTATAACGCTTCTGCGCAGACGATCAATACAGCACTTTCGAAGTATGCACTCCAGAAGTCATATTTTAGCTATCTAGCAACGAGAGATGGTCTCGCTGGTGGCTCCGCTTCGGCATGATATAGTATGCAGGGAATGAAAAGATGAGAAAAAATAGCTTTCAAAATAGGATGATGGCTTTCGGAATGGCTTTAGGGCTCGTGATGATGTCGCCGGTGGAAGCATTGGCGGCTTCTGATGATGCTTCATCAACAGCGGACATGTATGAGATGCTGGAAAAAATAGGCATACCGGATGTGGTGATTCATAAAAATCCGCTATATGGCGAGGAGAAAAGCGATGCGAATGGCCTCGATGCAAACGGGAAGCCGGTGGCACTGACGGACGCGGAGTGGGCTGCGCTGAATGATACGACGATAGAGCTTAACGAGATTGAAAACCTTGTCAAGTATAAGAGTGTGCTTGGTAAGACGGAGCAGGCACTCATGACGAACTCAACAGCTTCTATGAATCAGGTGGCGCAGGCGGCGAGAGATATGATTTCAGATGTTAAAGACGAGATCGCCACATTGAAGGATGACAGGAATAGTGCATCATCAGAGACGGATAAAATAAAGGATACAATTCTCATTACGGCTTTTGAAAAGTCAATCGAGACAGGTACGATTCTTCCGACGATACGTAATACTTTTGATAATTTGTCAAATAAAACGACGAGTACGGTGAAAGGTAGTATTTATCCGACCGAGAAGACCATGAGCGCCGGGATGGAGACACTTTTCTATTCGATTAAGGCGTTAGAGCCGACAGTTCAGATGCTCACAAAGATGCGGGATACCTATCAGGCTTCGTATGATACGGCGGTTCGGCAACAGGCGTCCGGACTTGGAACAGCACTTTCTGTTAGTGAAGCGCAGGCGAATCGTGACAATGCGGCGAACCAGCTTGCGAGTGTGTCAGAGACCGTGCGGAAGCTGAAAACAACACTGGCACTGTCACTTGGCTATAGTATGGCAGATGCACAGAATGTCGCCCTAGGCGATACATTGCCGGAATATGACAGCACCTATGCCGCGACACGAATCTTTGAAAGTGACCTTGCGACAGCAAAAACAAACTGCTATTCCTATTCACAGGCATGGCAGACAAACCGAAAGAGCGACGCCAGCCTCACCGGTTATACCGCAGAGGACATCGACTGGAATTCACAGCTACAGGCAATCGGTATGAACATGACGAACCTTTATTCTGACCTCCAGTCGTCAGCCCAGCAGGTGGAGGCTGCAAACCTCGACTTCCAGATTGCCGAGAAGCAGAAGGGCTCCGCCGAACGTTCCTACGCTGCCGGCATGATCGGCTATCCACAATACCTCGGCGCGCAGATCCAGTATCTGAACAGCGAAGCCGCAGCAGCCACAGCAAAAATCGATGCCCTAAAAACCCAAAATGCTTACAACTGGGCCCTTCGCGGTGTCTTTTCATAACTAATTTGTGACACCGAGAACCCCTCCGATGCTTTAGCCGGGCCTTCAGCCAACCTCACGTCATGCTCTGACGTGGAACACGTCAGGCATTTCGTAATTTTAGAAATTTTCCGGCCTATGGAAAACGCCCGCGAAGCCATACCCCAGGCGGCTTTCCGCGGCTGCGAGGCAGCCGCATAACTAGTACAAAAAAGTATCGTGACAAATTTTCGACTATAGGAAACACAAAATGTTTATGGTATACTCCTTGACATGAAAATCACTGTGATTTAAAACAATATGAGATGTAAATAAGAATCATTATGCAGAAATCTGGAGGAAATAGAATGGCATCCAAATCACCTAAGGCACCGATGGAACTGAACCAGGATCATGATCAGAAGATGAAGGCCCTGGATGTGGCACTCACGCAGATTGAGAAGAATTTTGGCAAGGGCTCGGTCATGAAGCTTGGCGAATCTACTGCAGCAATGAAGGTGGAGACGGTACCGACGGGTTCAATCTCGCTTGACATTGCGCTCGGCGCAGGCGGTTATCCGAAGGGAAGAATCATTGAAATTTATGGACCGGAGTCTTCCGGCAAGACGACACTCGCACTGCATGCAGTCGCTGAGGTGCAGAAGCGAGGCGGTATCGCCGGCTTCATCGATGCAGAGCATGCGCTCGATCCGAAATATGCGGAGAACATCGGTGTAGACATTGACAATCTATACATTTCGCAGCCGGATTCCGGTGAGCAGGCGCTCGAGATAGCGGAGACGATGGTCCGTTCCGGTGCGATCGACATCCTGGTTATTGACTCGGTAGCAGCTTTGGTACCGAAGGCGGAGATTGATGGCGAGATGGGCGACTCTCATGTGGGTCTTCAGGCGAGACTCATGTCACAGGCGCTCCGGAAGCTGACTTCGGTTATTTCGAAGTCAAATTGTATTCTCATCTTTATCAACCAGCTTCGTGAGAAGGTTGGCGTGCTGTTTGGAAATCCGGAGACGACGACCGGCGGCCGTGCACTTAAGTTCTATGCATCAGTAAGGCTTGATATCAGACGAATCGAGACACTCAAGCAGAATGGCGATGCAGCCGGCAACCGTGTACGTGTCAAGGTTGTAAAGAATAAGATCGCACCGCCGTTTAAGCAGTGCGAGTTTGATATCATGTTTGGAGAGGGCATCTCGAAGGCCGGTGATGTGCTGGATCTTGCCACCGAAGAAGACATTGTCGAGAAGAGCGGCGCATGGTTTGCGTATAAGGGACAGAAGATCGGCCAGGGCCGTGAGAACGCGAAGGAGTATCTCAAGCAGAATCCGGCCGTGATGGCGGAGATCGAGGAGCAGGTTCGTGAGAAGAACGGCCTGCCGGAGGATCCCTTTGCCGAGGAGGCTGCAAAGGCAGCAGGAGCGGCTTCGACTGAGCCGGCAAGCGGCGCACCGGAGGTTTCCGAGGAGAAGACGACGGACGAGGTTTAATAAGGACAGAAGTAAGGATTCTTCCACCTCTGATGATAAGGTGTTTGTTTACGCTGCATGTAGTTTCACGATAAGGGCAAAGGACGGAGCTGCTCGGCGGCTCCGTCTTTTCAGCTTTAAAGCTATGTTGAGTCGATGGATGATATTCAGACTACATTTGCTTTGAGATATGCTTAATGAAGCCTATATTGGCTTAAGAAAACCACGTATTTTTTCACTGGCAATGAAGGGAAGACTTTGTGAAGGATTTTAATGATTTTTTAAATGAGCAAACGGAGAAAAATACCTATAACCTAGACCCGGAGGCATTGACGGATGAGGAGAAGCTTTTCAATCGGTGTAAGGAGAGGAGTCTATACCTCATAGAACAGTCGGAGAAGACTGAGGGAAAGCTACGGGAGCTTCTGAAGCGGTCCGGGAAATATCCGGATGACGTGATTGATCGGGTTGTGGTATTTCTGAAAGAATATGGCTATCTCGATGACCTTCGCTATGCCAGGCAGCTCATCAAGTACTATAAAGGGCAGAAGTCTGCGAAGGAGATCGAGCAGAAGCTCTACACGAGAAAGGTTGACCGGAATGCGATCAAGACAGCGATGGAGGAGTTCAAGGAGGATTCTGACGATGCCGATTCATCAGAACTGGAAGCGGTGCAAGCTTTGATTCAAAAGAAATACGGAACCGTCGACCCGGATGCCCTGGAGCCGGACGCAAAGCGAAAGATGTATGCGTCGCTCATGCGAAAGGGTTTTTCGTATGAGATGATCAAGAAAGCGTTGGAAATCGAGGATGTGGAATAAATAATGAGAGCGAAGGATAAGACAGAGGATGATCAACTAGAAAAGAAAGCAGGTGTAGAGCAGCTTGGGATAAAAGCTGTAACGCTCGAAAACGAAATGAAGCGAGGCAGCGTTGTCGCGGCCGCCGGCATTGTATTCTTTATTTTGGAGATTTTGAAGCAGCTCGGGCTTTGGTTAGTTGAGTATCATGGTAGCTACAATGTCTGGTATTTTCCGTTTCAGGTTTGCTCCATGCCAATCTATCTCGGACTATGGTATGGACTTTTATATTACAGAAGAGGAGAGGAAATCAAGGAAAAACCGGGCAGCGATGATAAAACATTTAAACTACGGCAGGTGCTGCTCACTTTTCTCTGTGATTACGGGATGCTCGGTGGTGCACTCGCACTGATCGTGCATGACGGTCTTATCCATCCCGGTTACCCGCTCCTCACACTGCATGGTTTTGTATGGCACATTCTGATGGTATTGCTATCGATTTACATTTTTGCAACTGGCTTATCGGATTTGTCTCTGAAGGGATATTTCCTAACCGTGCCGCTTTTTCTTGGCCTAGCTGCAATCGCAGAGCTCATCAACATTATCCTGCATCCCTATGGCGACTGCGACATGTTCTATATTTCACCCTATCATGTGAGCTCGCAGATTGTCTTCTGTGATATCGACCGCAGTATCGGTCGCATTCCCGGCATATTCGTTTATTTATTCGCTGTGATGCTCGGCGCATTTATTGTTCATTTTTTTACTTTGCTATTCAAAAAAATGCATAGCACAAAATAAATTGATAGAAAGAGAGATGATGAAAAAAGTTTTATTATTTCATGGAACTGATTTGGAGTCAGCTCAAAATATTTTGCAGAATGGAATTAATTTAAAAATAAATCAGGGCAAGGCTCGTGATTTTGGCCCTGGCTTTTATTTGACTAGTAGTTATGATAGTGCAAGGCAATGGGCCATTCGTAAGTCATTTTTAGGAAATACTAAACCTGCTGTTCTGGAAACAATTCTTGATCTTACTTTATTAGAACAATTGAAATATAAGCGGTTTGATATTGGAGCCTCACAAGGAAATTTAATGGAATGGGCACAGTTTATTATTAACAATCGTTGTGGTCAGCATTACATATCAGAAACTCAAAAGAAAGGCAGGGAACTCAATAATTTATATCAACAATATGATATTGTTGTCGGTCAAATAGCGGATGGAGGTGTGACAAAAATTGCTAAATCTTGCGGCGATAAGAGTTCACTAATTTCAAAGCATCAAGCGGAAAACTTGATTGAAAAAAATTATGGGATACAGTATTGTATAAGTACAGAAAAGGGTATTCACATTTTAGGCAGTATGAAACTTTCAAGAAAGGAGAGATTTTATGACAACTAAGAATAATCTTCAGAAAATGAAACAGTGGTACTATGAAGCCGTTATGACATCTCTCATTCAGGGTGGAAAATCAAAAGAAGAGGCAGAGGAAATACTTAAAGTATATAGATTACGAGAGCTTCTTGACAGATTCCCTTATGTACAGATGCATTATTCTATTGAGGATGCAACGGAAGAGGCATTAGAAATATTTGATAAATTTGGGCCAAAAGATTTAGCACTTGTTAATTGAATGAACTCTTGAAGAAAGAACGATGGTAGAAATCATCGTTCTTTCTTATTATTGAAAATATCTTGTGAATTTTAGAGCAAATAGCGGAAGAAAAATGATGCAAATATCTCAAAAAGATTGTTGACAATTTAACTTTAATTGCGTACAATGAAATTGCAATCAAGAAATAAATGACTTGGGAAAAAGAGTTGTGACTTCGGTATTGCAAATGGAAGAATAGAATTAAGAAAACATTCAACATACTATTTTAAGAAAGGTGAGGTTACTATTATGGCAGCTACGAAGGTTACACAGGCGGATTTCGAAGAGAAGGTTCTGAAGTCAGATGTTCCGGTACTGGTAGATTTCTGGGCAGACTGGTGCGGTCCGTGCAAGATGCTCTCCCCGATCATCAATGAGATCGCAGATGAGGCAAAGGGCTTCAAGGTGATGAGCTGTGATGCAGACGAGAATCCGGATATCCTCGAGAGATACGGCATCCGTGCTATCCCGACACTCATCGTGTTCAAAAACGGCGATGCGATTCATCAGTCGACCGGCTTCATCCCGAAGGAGCAGGTTCTCAAGCTCCTCGAGGACTAAGTCCGAAGAAACAGGTTCTCAAGTTTCTCGAAGACTGATTTCGAAGAAGCAAGTCCTGAGGCTTTTTGAGGACTGATTCAGAGCTTTAATATCGCTATACCAGCAGCCGCCATCCTTAGGGATCGGCGGCTCTTATAAAAATTAGAGAAGGTATTGATTTATGTATGATGTAATCATTGTCGGGGCGGGCACAGCCGGATTGTCCGCTGCAATTTATACAGTGCGCTCCGGAAAGTCAGCGCTGGTGCTGGAGGCAACCAGCTATGGCGGACAGATCATCAACACCCCGGACATCGAAAACTACCCTGGCATCGCGCACATTTCCGGCTTCGATTTCGCCACGGGGCTCTACAACCAAGCAAAGGACCTCGGCGCGGAGGTCAAATTCGAGCGCGTGATTTCGATTACGGACGCGGCTTCTGCCAATGCTGACACTAGCGCTTCTGCACATGAGGCTATTGCAACACCTACTAAGAAACAAATAGATGTTGACATTACAGCAAATTCATCCGAGGTAAGCGCAGCGTCCAATAAGAAACAAGCAGGCGTAGAGACCGAAGCAGCTGGCAATGGAAAATTCAAGCTTGTCAAGACGTCAGGTGGAGAGTATACAGCGAAGGCGGTGATCCTTGCGACCGGCGCGAAGAACCGTCCGCTCGGCCTCCCGAATGAGCAGGCGCTTGTCGGAAAGGGCGTATCCTATTGTGCAACCTGCGACGGCATGTTCTTCCGGAAGAAAGCAGTCGCTGTCAATGGCGGCGGCAACACAGCCGTCGAGGATGCGGCCTTCCTCGCAAACTACTGTAGCAAAGTTTATATCATCCACCGCCGCGACACCTTCCGCGCCGATGCCGCCGAGGTTGAGCGCCTCCGAGCAAAGGAAAACGTCGAGTTCGTGCTGAACAGCACCGTGACGAAGCTAAATGCTGACACAAGCGGCCTCACCTCCATCGATGTGACAAACAAAACAACCGGCGAAGTACGGAACCTCCCGGTCGCCGGACTCTTCGTCGCGATCGGCCAGGCCCCGGACAACAGCGCGTTTTCGAATGTCGCGAAGCTTGATCCGAAGGGCTATATCGAAGCCGGCGAGGATCTAAAGACCGGCACAGAGGGCATCTTTACCGCCGGCGACTGCCGCACAAAGGCAGTCCGCCAGCTCACCACCGCCGCCTCCGACGGCGCCGTCGCAGCCCTCGCCGCCTGCCACTACATCGATTCACTTACTGTATGATAGAGAACAGGCAGGAACTGTCACGCAAAGCGCTTAGACTTTCGCCCTTTGGTTCCTGGGAGTACCCTCTCATTGGGTTCCGGGCCAGCAACGCTTTGTGCGACAGCTTCACTGTCTTAAAGATAGAAGGTAGAGTATGGAAATAACGAAAACAAAGGATGAAGCGGGTATGTACGACTGCCTGAAGCTCGAGAATCAGCTGTGCTTTCCGCTGTACGCCTGCGCGAAGGAGGTCACGCGCCGCTATAAACCCTTCCTCGATGAAATCGACCTCACCTACACACAGTACATCGCGATGATGGTTCTCTGGGAAAGAAAATCCGTAAACGTCAAGGAGCTCGGCGAATGCCTATACCTCGACTCCGGCACCCTCACGCCACTTCTTAAGCGCCTCGAACAAAAGGGCCTCATTACCCGGAAGCGCTCTGAAGCCGATGAGCGCGCTCTCGAGGTTCACATCACGAGTGATGGCATGAAGCTCCAGGAACAAGCCTCCGACGTCCCACAGAAAATCGGCGCCTGCGTCGCCCTGAACCCGGAAGAAAGTCGCACGCTCTATAAGCTGCTCTACAAAATGCTTGACGGTATCGAAAAGTCAAAATAAATGAAGCCAAGATATTCCGGTGAAGTGAAGTATGCCGGCCGATAGCATTTGTATGCCATCGGCCGGCATACTTCACTTCACCGGGGCTTTGCAATGTCGGGCTAAAAGCCCGCCTTGTCAATTGACAGTACCATGATATTTTTATAAAATAAACAAGTTAAGTTAATGTATCTTGTGATTTTACTATATACATATAAATGGAAATTGAGATGAAAGAGCAGCGCATGCTCCTTATTTTGATATCTGTTTGTACATTAACAAGTCAATAAGAAGGAGGAAACATAGATTGGGCCCACTAGGTATCATCGTGGTTCTGGTGATCGTGATCGTGGCGGCTCTTCTTGGTTTCGTATCCGGCTCGAAAAAAGAGAAGGATAACTATGCAAAGACAGTCGGATCTGCCGAGCAGAAATCAAGAGAGATCATCGATGACGCAATCAGAACCTCGGAAAACAAGAAGCGTGAAGCACTTCTTGAAGCAAAGGAAGAAGCCCTGAAGGCGAAAAATGATCTTGACCGTGAAATTAAGGATCGCCGTAAGGAAGTAACAGATCTCGAGAAGCGCATGCTGAAGCGTGAAGAGGCTTCCGAGAAGAAGGCCGCAGCCCTCGACCAGAAGGAAAAAGAGCTGCAGAACCGTACTGCAAAGATTGATAAGCGGGAAGCAGAGGTTGAGGAGCTGCACAATCAGAAGGTTACAGAGCTTGAGCGTGTATCCGGTCTCACGAGAGATCAGGCGAAAGCAGAGCTCCTAAAGTCACTCGAAGAGGATACGAAGCATGATTATGCGATGATGATCCGCGAGTATGACAATCAGGCCAAGGAAGAGTGTGAGAAGATTGGCCGGAATTATATCGTCGATGCCATTCAGCGCTGCGCCGCGGATCAGGTAACAGAGTCTACTGTATCCGTCGTACAGCTGCCAAATGATGAAATGAAGGGTAGAATCATTGGCCGTGAAGGAAGAAACATCCGGACACTGGAGCAGTTGACCGGTGTCGAGCTGATTGTCGATGATACGCCGGAAGCGGTCGTACTGTCCGGCTTCGATCCGGTACGCCGTGAGGTAGCACGTATTGCCCTTGAAAAGCTGATCGTCGATGGCCGTATCCATCCGGCAAGAATCGAAGAAGTCGTAGAGAAGGCACAGAAGGAAGTAGAAGAAACCATCCGTGAAGAGGGTGAAGCCGCTGTCCTTGAGGTCGGCGTCCATGGCCTGAATCCGGAGCTTGTAAAGCTCCTCGGCCGTATGAAGTTCAGAACCTCGTTCGGCCAGAACGCACTTCGCCATTCTGTCGAGGTGGCACAGATCTCAGGGCTTCTTGCGGAAGAGATCGGCGGTCTCGATGTCCGTATGGCAAAGAGAGCCGGACTTCTGCATGATATTGGTAAAGCAATTGACCACGACATGGAGGGAACACATGTACAGCTTGGCGTTGACATCGCAAAGAAGTACAAGGAGCCTGAAGTCGTCATTAACACGATCGCGTCTCACCACGGCGGTACCGAGCCGACATCGCTGATTGCCTGTCTCGTCGCAGCAGCCGATGCCATCTCCGCCGCAAGACCAGGCGCAAGAAGAAAGTCACTTGAGACCTACACAAATCGCCTGAAGGAACTCGAGGAAATCACAAATTCCTACAAGGGCGTCGAAAAGTCTTTCGCCGTACAGGCCGGCCGAGAAGTCCGCATCATGGTCATCCCGGACCAGGTATCCGACGACGATATGACCATCATGGCCCGCGACATCGCAAAGCAGATTCAGGAGCAGATGCAGTATCCTGGCGTCATCAAGGTCAACGTCATCCGCGAATCCCGCGCCGTGGACTACGCGAAGTAATGAAACAACTTGTTTTCACTTAGATGTGCAAGCTATTTAAGCAGAAGATTATAGGAAAGTAAAACCCGGTGTTCCAAAAGGAACGCCGGGTTTTTATGGTCTAAGCACGATTTAACAAGGAAAAAATTAAGAAATCTTCCATCTCTATAGCGAGAATGTCAAGTCAATTTACAATTTTTAATAAAGCTCAACAGGAATATATTTTGAATAATAGTTGAAGTCCTTATCCGTCGTGAAAATTTCTGCTTTTAGGCGATAAGCGACTGCACAGATCAAGAAATCAATGGCAGACCCCTGAATACCATTTCGTCTGCATATATTACAAAACTCTGCGGCCTTTATATAATCCTCGGAAAGAATAGGCTCGTCAACATAAACGGAGAGAAGCTCCTTAAGCTTTGCAAAACGAGCTTCGTCCTTGATTCCGGATAAAAGCTCCTGCCGAATCGAACCAAGCATAATGACGCGAAGATCCAGCATAAGCTCCTTCATCCTTGACTGGATTTCTCGATCAGGACTGTTTCGCCTGAACACCTCGGACCAGATGCATGTGTCTACAATGACCTTATCCATTTCGTTTTCTCCCTGTCTTGTAGTCATAATCGGGATCAAAATCGAAAGTTCCAAAAGCATCAATTAGTTTATTTACTTGTCTTCTCTGAATAAATTCCTGTAAAGCTTTGGTGACAGTAGCTTTTTTTGTCTTTAATCCGCCTACCTTTACGGCTTCATCTAATAAAGAATCATCTAATGCTAAATTAGTTGCCATCTTTTAGCCCTCCTTTTTAATATTTCATATCAATATTATTACACATTAGCATTAAAAATTCAATGTGTGGCAAAATCACACATCATAAATAATATTATGATAATTGGGTACTTCATACATGAAAACCATTTAAAAGAGGAGACCCCGGTGGGATGACTCCCGCCGGGGCAATTATGAAAAATCTAAATAGGCAATTTCACAAAAATCATAGGTTAATGCGAATTACTTTTGTTGGATTTCACTATACAGAATATATCGGCCAATTATGAATAAATTGTGAACATTCAGTAAACATTTGAATGTTCACATTTGCAGTGCACGAAACGTAACACCGCTCGAACAGTGGTCAATCAGCCGGAGGTGTGCAGGCTGTCAGTATTTTTCGTTTCACCGTCCGCGCATCTATGGTAAGATAGGGAAAGCAAATTGTTCACATTGGAAAGGAACAGACATGGCAGTAAGAAAAACAAAAGCAGCGGCAGCAGTGAAATCGACCGCTGATACAAAGGTAAAAGAGACGCAGAAGTCTATCGATACAAAACAAAAGGATACGGCGAGCTCCGTAGAAGCGGAAAAGTCAAAAAAGACGACCAAAGCAAAGCACACAGAAATCCCGCACAACACGGAACGAAATGTGCTGGTGACGGGACACCGCAACCCGGATACTGATTCCATCTGTGCGGCAATCGCCTACGCGCGGCTTAAAAATATCATCACAGGCTCGAAGCGCTACATCGCCTGTCGCGCCGGTGAGCCGAACCGTGAGACGCAGTTCGTATTGAAATATTTCAAGGCGGAGAAGCCGAAGCTCATCACGACCGTGCGGACCCAGGTTTCCGATATCGAGTACCGGAAGACACCGGGCGTCGACAAAAACATGTCGCTGAAGCAGGCATGGACCATGATGAATGAGGGCAATGTCGTGACGCTCCCGGCCGTGACCGACCATGGCATGCTTCAGGGCGTGATCACCATCGGCGACATCGCGAAATCCTATATGAATGTCTACGACTCGAAGATCATCTCGAAGGCGCATACCCGCTTTAAGAATATTCAGGAGACCCTCGAGGCTACAGTCATCACCGGCGATGTGGACCGCTATTGCACCGAGGGCAAGGTGCTCATTGCTGCCGCTGACCCGCAGATGATGCAGTACTACATCGAGAAGCATGACATCGTCATCCTCGGAAACCGTGCGGAGAGTCAGCTCTCAGCGATGGACAACGGGGCCGACTGCATTATCATCTGTGAGGGTGCCAATGTCTCTCCGACGATCAAAAATCTCGCAGAGCAGAACGGCATGATCATCATGATCACCGCGTATGATGCCTACACAGCGGCGCGTCTCATCAACCAGTCGATGCCGATCAGCTATTTCATGAAGACCGACGACATCATTTCCTTCCAGGAGGAGGATTTCGTCGACGACATCCGCGATGTCATGGTTTCGAAGCGGCACCGTGACTTCCCGGTGCTCGACAAGAGCGGCCGCTACCTCGGCATGATCTCCCGTAGAAATCTTCTCGGAAGCCACGGCAAGCAGGTCATCCTTGTTGACCACAATGAGCCTGCACAGGCTGTCGAGGGTGTGGAGTCTGCAAACATTCTGGAAATCATCGATCATCATAAGATCGCGACCGTCGAGACGATGTCGCCGATCTATTTCCGCGCCCAGCCGCTCGGCTGCTGCTCGACGATTATCTATAACCTTTATAAGGAAAATGGCGTCGAGGTGGATCCGGGTACCGCCGGACTTCTCATGTCCGCGATCGTATCGGATACCCTTCTCTTCCGCTCGCCGACCTGCACACCCCTTGACGAAAAAGCCGGAAGAGAGCTCGCGGCGATCGCCGGTGTAGACATTGAAAAATATGCGATGGAGATGTTTGCGGCCGGCTCGAATCTGAAGGGGCGTACCAATGCTGAGATCTTCCACCAGGACTTCAAGCGGTTTACAGCCGGAAAGATTGCGTTTGGTGTGAGCCAGGTGACATCGATGAACGCACAGGAGCTAAAGGACATAAAGCCGGGGCTTCTTGGCTACGCGCATCGTGCATTGAAAGAGGAGGGCATCGACATGAGCTTCATCATGCTGACGAACATCCTCGACCAGTCGACGGAGCTTCTCGCCGTCGGAAGTGGTGCTGGACAGCTCACGGAGAACGCGTTCTCGGTGACGCCGGAGAAGGCGGCTGAGGACCCCGACAAGGGGGAGGACAGCTGGACCGTCGACCTGCCCGGCGTCGTATCCCGAAAGAAGCAACTGGTTCCGCCGCTCACCATGTTCGCCGAGACGATGTAACAGCGCCCCGCGGGGCTACCCGAAAATCAGTCTGCGGGCGTTAAGAAATCTCACAGCCTGGTCTAAGGCAATTTCTTAACGCCCGCGGACTGGTTTTCGGGCAGGCCCGCGGGAGGCTTCTGCTACGGAATTCGGCGAACAAAACGAGCGGCGGTGGCAAAGAAAAAGAGGAGAGTAGTATGAATATTACGATGATTGGGATGCCTTCCAGTGGGAAGTCGACGGTCGGGGTGTTGCTGGCGAAGCGGCTGGGGATGGATGTTGTGGATGTGGATCTGGTGATTCAGAATCGGACCGGGAAGCTGCTGAAGGAGATTATTGCGGAGAAGGGCAATGACGGGTTTCTGAAGGTGGAGGGGGATATTGCCTGTACCTTGAACCCGGAGAATACGGTGATCGCACCG
>OMZX01000045.1 GCA_900315665.1 uncultured Eubacteriales bacterium | reverse complement strand
ACCATGAATGACAAAATGATCCGGATGATTCGTGAAGATGTGCAATCCGGAAATTTCTAATGTACAGCAAATTCTATCTCAGATTACGTTGACAAAGGGTACGCTTTTCAAGGAATGCGGGCATGTGCTGGAGAGAAACGGCTATACCATAAAAATTCTGAATCTTCAGGATCTCTCAAGGTCGATGCGGTACAATCCGTTTCATTATATTGAAAATGAAAATGATATCGAGTACCTCGCGCTTTGCATGGCATCGAGCATGTCGAATGGTAAGGAGAGATCCGCCGGCTCCGGTGATACCTATTGGCTTGAGATGGCGACGATCCTTCTGAAGGCGCTGATCGGTGCTGTGTTCTATGAATTTTCTTTTGCCGAACGGAATATCGATACGATGCTGAAGCTCTTTGAGATGGCCGGCGTCGAGCAATATAATGAAGAGAGCGATCTTACACGTTGGTTCCATGAGATCGAACAGAAATCTAAGATCAGCTATCATGTCAGAAACTATAACATGTTCGAGTCACAGGCCGGCGCCGACCGGACACAGGCGAGCTGTCTCGGCGTCGTCGGCTCGATCCTCGCGCAGTGGCAGCTCTCGAGTGTCCGAAATTTGACACTGTATGACGAGTTGGAGCTCTATCATTTTGACGAGAGGAAGACAGCGCTTTTTGTCATCTATGATGATACGGATCCCTCGAAAAACTTTCTCTCCAATATTCTTTATTCTCAGTTCTTCAAGCTTATGATCCGTAAGGCAGAGTCAAGCGATGAAGGGAGACTGAGAATCCCGATTCGCTTTTATCTCGATGATTTTGCAAACACGACGATTCCTGGCTTCGTCGACATGATCGCAACGATTCGAAGCCGTGAAATCTCCGCTTGCATCATCGTCCAAAGTGAAAGCCAGCTCCAGGCGAAATACGGAATCGACAGCGATACGATCATCGAAAACTGCGCCGCTTACGTATTTACCGGGACGTCCGGTGTGAAGACCGCGAAGGCGGTCGCCGAACGGTTTGATCTTACGCTGCAGGAGGTGCTTCATCTCCCGAGTGACAGCTTCCTCGCGTATATGGACAGAAGCATCCGGAAAAATAAAAAGTTCCGCCCGGAGACCCATCCGAACTATCTGCCCGGCTACTACGATTATACGAAGGCCATCGATCGTGAACGCAAGAAACATGCCGGTCTTGAAAAAATGTTCGCGAAGCAAATTGCAGAGTATCAGGATATGCTTTCCATCAGCCATGGGATTCGGGAGGAAAATAAGCAAGCAGTAGAGAAAGACAATCCGATAGTTTCATCTGCCAATGCACACATCAGCCAAACACCCGTTTACACATTGAAGGAGCATTTCTTTAGAAATGCGGAGGAGCAGACCTTCTACAGTCTTTTGCTGACTGAGATTCGAACCTGGACGGAAGTAAGCCTCGGCGTACATGTGCCTTTAAAGGAGATATTTACTGCTGTTCGGGAAAGTAATGATGAAGAAGTGGCTAAAAGGATTTCAAAATTCAGTTTTGAAAAGGCAGAGAATAACATTTCGGGAAAACAGGACGGTGGAAGATTACAGGATGATTTGGCAGGTATAAATTGCGATTTTGTGCTTCGTGATATTAACACATTTCGTGTCATCATTGCCATCGATGTACAGGATGAAAAAAATACGACAGAGCCGGAGCAAAGGCAGCAGGAGGCGCGAAAGGAGAGCTTATTCCGCGAAAATCATCTTGACTATATTCGTGTAAAGCCACGCGACTTCGACGATGAATGGTGGGATATCGCAGTGGTGAACGCGATTAAAAGAAGTAAAGCGTGAGGCAACCAACATTCAAATAGCTATTATTGTTCGGCTCAGCTACAGCTTCGCACCGCATTTCGGACAGTATTCGAAATCTTTGGTGGTGGAATAACCGCAATTCGGGCAGATTTTTGTGTAGGTGTGGTGACCCCGTCCCCAGTGTCACCTGGTGTCGTCCTTCATAAATAAAACCTCCGGTAGCCATGCGGCGGAGACTCGTGACTTCAGTCATGAGAGGAGCCGCTTTCCCGTATATCCATAATATATATTGTTGATATTCACTAATTTATGTTTTATAATATATTTAGTGAAAGGCGTTGCAAATGAGTAAATTAACGGTTACTGCAAAAATACAGGTTCTCGCAGCAAATGATGACATGGCGAATCTTGATAAAACCATGTTATCTTATCGCGATGCCTGTAATTTCGTATCGTCGTATGTATTCAGAACGCATAACCTAAAACAATCCACACTAAACAATACGCTTTATACAAAGCTCCGGTCCTTGTATGGTCTGAAATCGCAGATGGCTCAGTCAGTACTGAAGACCGTCATTGCAAAATATAAGACCATTCTCGAAAACCAGAATCAGTGGATCAGGCCGGATTTTAGAAAACCTCAGTATGATCTTGTATGGAACCGGGATTACAGCCTCAGTGCGGAATGCTTCTCCGTCAACACGCTTTCTGGCAGAGTGAAACTTCCTTACTGTTCTCGTGGCATGGAGAAATACTTCGATGCAGATACATATCACTTTGGCACCGCCAAATTAGTAAAGCGACATAGTAAGTATTTTCTGCATATCCCCGTAACATATGAAGTGCCTGATGTTTCCGAGCCCGATATCTGTAATGTTGTCGGTATCGACAGGGGTATCAACTTTGTCGCTGCCACTTATGACAGCAGACACCGGTCCGGTTTCGTATCCGGCAAAGCCATCAAACAGAAGCGTGCGCATTACAGTGAACTCCGCAAGCAGCTACAGATGAGGCAGACACCGTCTGCAAGACGAAGACTCAAGGCTGTCGGTCAACGAGAAAACCGTTGGATGCAGGATGTAAACCATTGTGTATCGAAGGCACTCGTTGAAAACAATCCGCGGCATACACTCTTCGTCCTTGAGGATCTATCCGGCATCCGCAACGCAACGGAACGTATCAGACTGAAGCACAGGTATGTCAGCGTATCGTGGGCTTTCTATGACATTGAACAGAAATTAAAGTACAAGGCAAAAGCAAAAGGCTCTATGGTCATAAACGTCAATCCGAGATACACAAGCCAGACATGCCCGGTGTGCGGACATACTGAAAAGACAAACCGCAGCAAGAAGATACATCTCTTCTGCTGCAAGAACTGCGGCTATCGTTCTAATGATGACCGTATCGGAGCAATGAATCTGTATCGCATGGGAATCGACTATATACAGTCAAAAGTACCTGATACAGTTGTGTAAGAGCATATCTCTTATGCAAGGGGCGCTGTCAACCGTCCCGTCAATGTAACCCCACCACAGTGCTATCGTGAGTTAAATGTAGGAGGCGTCAGTCGTTATACTACAGGGGAGTTACAAGCTCGTGACTTTAGTCATGAGTATGTTGACACCGACTTCGTTCTGATTATAGCGACGGATGAGGTCTGCAAGGACAAGCTCTGGAACTGTCAGGTAATCGTCCCGACGGGTGGCGACACAGGTGGTCCAGGATGGATAAGGCGGGCAGCGGAAATAGCGATTCGGGTCATCTTTATTTATATAAGCTTGCGGCAGGAAGGCCGGAGCAATCTGCTTTTGCATCATGGCGAGCTTCGTGCCCGAGCTTGAGGTTTCAAAGAGAACCTTCGGTGTCATCGAAGCATAAGAAAAAATATCCATTTCGAAGGTGTGACTTCTGGTTTCTGCATTTCCCAAAATAAATTCTTGATCCTTTAGAAGTGTGATATCAAAGACGGGATATGAAATATCTGAGGGTTTCGGAAGTTCCGCAAGCACCGGGTTTGTATCGGGAATTCCCAGCAGGTATTTTTCCTTTACACCGGCGATGTAGGTGAAACTCGGATTCCGTCTTCCGGCATGTTCACAGCAACCAACATGATCGATACTGACTGGAGACAGATGAGACATTGTATCTCTCTTAAATCTGTAGACATTCCTCTTGCAGATCCGCACTTCTGGACGATGGAGGGCTCCGTGAGAGTCGGCCAGCTTTGCAGCGATTTCGGTCTCATGTGGGGCTGCCACTCAAACAACCACTTCGATATTTCTCTCGCAATGGTTGCTCAGTGCGCGGCAGCAGTTCCGGGCAGACTCAATGGTATCGATACACACTGGATCTGGCAGGAGGGCAGAAATCGTCTTACGAAGAATCCGATGCCGATCGTCGGCGGCTGCATCGAGGGCATCGATAAGATGGTTGGTCTCGGTATCGAGGTTGACCGCGAGCAGGTTCTAAAGGCTAACAAGCTTTATGTAGAGAACTGCCTCGGCGCTCGTGATGATGCAAAGGGCATGCAGTATCTGATCCCGGGCTGGAAGTTCGATAACAAGAAGCCTTGCCTGGTTCGCTGATACTCGAATCGGAATAATGCTTACATCGGTGACAAATATGTAGACATTCGATGTGAATTTAGACAATATTAGAGTAGTACCTTAATAAACAGAGGCGTCGGTGTATCACTGACGCCTCTTTGACAATGAAGGATATGTCGGGAGAGCGGAAACATGGAAATACCGACGAAAACAACGCAAACGGAGGGAACAATGAAGCATAATATAACACTAGCAAATGGCGCCGTGGTACCGGCGCTCGGGCAGGGCACCTGGTATCTCGGAGAGCAGAGAAATCATCGGCAGCAGGAGATTGAGGGTATCCGGAAGGGTGTGGAAGCCGGTATGACGCTGATCGATACGGCGGAAATGTATGGAAACGGTGCTGCGGAGGATATGCTTGGCGAGGCCTTATCCACACTGGATCGGTCGAAGCTTTTTCTCGTATCGAAGGTGCTTCCCGGCAATGCCGGCGGCAGCAGGATGCGCGCTGCACTGGAGGGCAGTCTCTCCCGGATGGGAGTAAGTTATCTTGATCTTTACCTTTATCACTGGAGAGGGAGATATCCGCTTCGTGAAACAGTCATGCGGCTTGAAGAACTTCGAAACGAAGGACTCATCAAGGCATGGGGCGTATCAAACTTTGATATCGACGATATGGAAGAGCTCTGGGATATCCCGGAGGGCAGAAACTGTCAGGTGAATCAGGTGCTGTATCATACCGGCTCCCGTGGCATCGAGTATTCACTGCTTCCGTGGATGCGAAAGCACAATGTAGCTCTCATGTCTTATTGCCCGCTGGCACAGGCCGGATCGCTCCGGAGAGGACTTTTCGAGAACCGGACACTGGAGTCGCTCGCAGAGAAGTATCATGCAACCGTGCCGGAGATTATGCTGGCCTGGAATATCCGTGATGGCCACACGATCGCCATCCCGAGAAGCTCGAAGGCTGCGCATACTTTATCGAATGCCCATGCGGATCAGATCGAGCTTACAGAAGAGGACTATCAGCTGATTGATAAGGTATATCCGGCACCGACGTATAAGATGCCGCTTGATATGCAGTAATCTGGAAAGCAGGATAGTCTGGCTGCATGTTTTTTATTTATCGGGTAATCGTAGATTTTTAGTACAAATATGATGGAGGACAGAGATGAAGGTTGAGGCCAGATGTGACAGCAAAATGACAGATGAAGAGATGCAGGCAGCGCGAGGCATGGGGATACATTATCTAGCGATGAACTGCCGTCCGGAGGATGCCAATGTGGAGGCATTGTCTAAATTCATAGAGCGTGCGGAGCGGTATGATCTGGAGATCCTGGATGCAGGCTGCCCACAGCTTCAGAAGTGTTCATCCATTATTCTGGGTAAACCGGATCGGGATGAATGGATCGAAAAGTATAATGATTTTACGAGAGTGCTCGGTAAAGTAGGTGTCAAGGTAAATTACATCGCGTGGCAGCCGAATGGCGTCTTCCGGAAAATCGGAAAGGGTAAATATACCCGGGGAGAAAATGCCTTTATCTGCGACATGGATGAGATCAATGCGCAGCCGATTGCAAATGATCGTGTGTATGGAGAAGAAGAGATCTGGGATAATTTTAAGTATTTCCTGGACAAGACGCTGCCGGTCTGCGAAGAGGCAGATGTCAAGCTTTCCCTTCACCCGAATGATCCGCCGGTTCCGGAGACTGCAGGCTGTCATAATCTGATCTGGAACACGGAATCGTATAGACGTGCGTTTCAGCTTGCCAATGACAGCCCCTATCTCACGATGAAGCTTTGTGTCGGTTGCTGACTCGAGGATCCGAAATTCGGTGATCTTATGAACGACATCATGGAGTTCACGAAGGCGGGGAAGATCACGGTCGTTCATTTCCGGAATATTTCAAGTCCGATGCCCTATTTCGAGGAAACGCTCATGGAGGATGGCTATGCGGATATGTATGAGATCATGAAGCAGCTCGTCCGGGCAGGCTATGATGGAGGCATTAGCATCGACCATGCGTTCTTTAATCAGAGTGGACACGGCATGATGATTATCAGGTGATTGGTGCCGGGTTAAAGACGCAGAGGTCATTGGCGAAGCCATACTGTTCAGTGTACGGCTTCTTGATGCCGGATGCGACGTCAAGAATGAAGTTAAAGAGCTCTTCGCCCTGCTCAGCGATCGTTCTGTCACCGACAGCGGCGGGGCCGGCATTGAAATCAATGATGTCCGGCCACTGCTCCTTCATTTCATTTCTGGAGCAAAGCTTGATGACAGGTGCAGCGGCAAGGCCATATGGTGTGCCACGGCCGGTCATGAAGACCTCGAGGCCCATACCGGAGGCAAGCTGGGACGGTCCGCAGACAAGATCAGAGGCTGGCGTTGCAGCGAAGATCTCGCCATGCTTTGTCGGACGGTCGCCAGGAGAAAGCACCTCGACGATTGGGGAAGAACCGGATTTTGCGATCGAACCCATCGACTTCTCGATGATGTTGGAAAGCCCGCCCTTCTTGTTGCCCGGCGTTGTGTTCGCGCCACGATCGACGCCGCCCTTACGAAGGTATGTGTCATACCACTTCATCTCCTGCACGAGACGCTTACCGACCTCTTCATTGATACAGCGGTGTGCGATGAACTGCACACCGTCCCGAACCTCTGTAACCTCTGAGAACATCGCTGTGCCACCGCCGGATACGAGAAGATCCGCTGCATAGCCTGCTGTCGGGTTTGCGGTAATACCGGAGAAGGCATCGGAGCCGCCGCACTGCATGCCGACGAGAAGATCGGAAAGAGGAAGCTCCTCACGCTTACGCTGATTGAGAATCTGCAGCTTCTTCTCGGCCATCTCGCAGATTGCATCCATCATCGCCTGATAGCCCTTATAGTTCTGAAGGACAATAACATTTTCCGGTGTGTTCAACTCCGGCCACCACTCACAGAAACGATCAACGGTGAACTTCTCGCAGCCGAGAGAAACGAGCATAAATACACCGCCGAAATTCGGATGCATCGCGATATTACGAAGGATCTTCTGCGGAATGTAAGCATCCGGCGCATCTATGGCTACACCACAGCCATACGGATGATTGATCGCCACGACATCATCGACATTCGGATATTTCGGCAGGATCTCCTGCTTGATACGCCGGATGGCTACATTAAGGACACCAGCAACACATTGTACCGTCGTGTTGATACCGAGAATGTTTCTTGTACCTGCATAGAAGCCGGAAGGATTTTTATAACCCATCCACGTTGTCCGCTTCGGCTTCGGAAGATCTGTGCGAATGTTCGTCGCGAACTGCATCGCATCGAGATCCGGTGCCGGTGCCATGATGAGATTCTTTTCATTGATCCAGCCGCCCACCGGGATATCCTCCGCGGTCGTGCCGAGAACAACGCCGTAACGTACAACCTCTGTGCCCTTCGGCATCGCCTTCAGAGCGATTTTATGTGCCTGTGGAATGTCTACAGCCGTGACCACGCCCGGCATAACTTCCGTGCCCTTTTTGAGATCATGGATTGCAATCGCTACATTGTCCTTCTCCGTGATCTGAATACATAATCTGTTTGCCATGTTATTCTCCTGACTTTGTAATAGATGAAATGTTTCGCCAAGTGCTTTGCAACTTTTGTTGATGTTCTTATTATATTGTACTAGTAATCATTAGTGAAATTAATTAGAATAAAGCTATAATTAGATTTACTAATTAAGATAACCGCGGAGGCAATAAACGTGGATACTAAATTGATTGAATATGTCATTAAGATTGCAGATGAAGGCTCGATCACGCATGCGGCGGAAAAGCTGTATATTACGCAGTCGGCGCTTTCCCAGCAGCTTCTGAAGCTTGAAAAGGAGCTTGGGACGCCGCTGTTTGTGCGAAGTAAATCAGATTGGGCACCGACGCCGGCGGGTGAGGTCTATATCCAGAATGCCCGTGAGATGCTACGGATCAAGCAGAGAACCTATACGATCATCGCCGATATGGTAAACACACATAAAGGCTTCCTATCCGTCGGCATGACACCGGGAAGAGGCTCAGATATGTTTGCTTCTGTCTATCCGGAATTTCATAAAAAGTATCCGCAGTACACCGTAGAACCGCGTGAGCTGAGTGTAAAAAGGCAGCAGGAACAGGTCCGGAAAGGGGAACTCGATATTGGCTTTGTCACATTGACAGATGCACAGAAAACGATCGACGAGTACATCGATCTATACGACGAAGAGATTTATATCGGTATGCCGGAACGATATCCTGTGGATAAAAAATATCTTGAGAGCGGCGATGCATATCCGATTCTTCCATTGACGGAGCTTCAGTATGAGCCCTTCGTCATGATGTATAAGGAATCGACGATCCGGTTTCTGACCGATAAAATTTTCAAGGAAGCCGGCTTCACGCCGAATATCCTATTTGAGACCTCTAATAATACGACGATTCTTTCGATGATTCGCGCCGAGCTCGCCTGCGGCCTGGTTCCCTATCACTATGTGAAGCGGCATCCCGAGGGCATCAAATTCTATCGTCTGCCGAATCATCCGACCTGGCATGTCTGCGTGACCTATCAGAAGAACTCGTATCTCAGCAGTGCGGCGAAGGACTTTATCAAAATGGTCAAGAGCTATTGGCTGGATGGGAAGATATAAAAGCTGCATTTTGGCTAAAAATATCTGGCGTAGGAGAAGACCTCCGGACCGATGGAATGTGCCGGCCGTTAGCATTCAAATGCTAGCGGCCGGCACATTCCATCGGTCCGGAGGTCTTCTCCTTCATCAGATGTTATTACAAAATAGAAATAGCTTATTACTTCTTCAGCGTCTTATCGAAGAACCCGATCATGAGCTCCTTCGTCTTGTCCTGGAAAAATTCACGGGTGCCGTGGCCGGCATGCGGGATCACATGGTATTCGCAGCGATCTTCGAGTCCGGCATCAACGATCTTCTGGTAGAGAAGATCACTGGAAACCTCCTTCGGGACGATCGGGTCATTGCCGCCGTGCAGGATCATGAGCGGCGTCATACCAGCATTGACATGCGTGGTAACCGATGCGGCATCAGCGCGCTCACGGATCGTAGCGGGGTCACCGCCGATGAGGGCTCCGCCGTGTGTGTCTTCAAGCTTATGCCAGCGGAACTTCGGATCTGCAAATTTCTTCTGTTCCATATCCATGTTTGCACCGAGATCAGCCGGACCAAACATGTCGATGCAGGACTGTACGTTCGATGAGAAATCACTCCACTCCTCGGTATCATAGCCCGGGAGGTTCTGTGCAGCGAAGGCGGAGAGCTGGCCGCCTGCGGAACGTCCGAAAATACCGATACGTTCCGGATCCACCTCATATTTTGCGGCATGTGCGCGGATGAAACGGATTGCCGTCTTTACATCCTGGATCTGTGCCGGCCACTTGTCCTCAGAGGAGTTTCTGTAGTAGATTGATACGACAGGGCGCCGGTGTCGGACTCCTGCCGAAATCCATGACAAGAATCCAGTCGAGGGATTTCGTCTATTTCCCTTTTACGCCGGCGTATCATTTTCATCTCGGACTTATGATGAAAAAGAACCAGAGAATGACGGAACCGATACGATATCTGGCATATCTTGCGATGAAGCGGGATCGAGAAGATAATGCAGAGGTTTATTTACAGCCTCTTGGTAATGCTTCGGCGGCGGTCGACTATCTCTTAAACGGACAGGCAGATATCGCCGTCGTATCAACGAAAGAGCTTTCCAACAGCCTTCTTTCCTTTATTCCATTAAGAGATGAGGAACTGAAGCTCGTTCTGCCCTTCGGACATCCGGCGATTCATAGCTTTTTAAGAAATGGAATCCATTTTGATGCACTGGAACAGGATTTCTTTGTACTGCATCAGGAGGGGAGTTTCCTGCATCATGAGGAGATGAATATTTTTAGAAAAGCAAGCTTCAGCCCTTCGAACTTCTGTGAAGTCAGTGAAACGGAGGTCGCGCTATCGATGGTTGAGAATCGAAAGGGCGTAGCCTTTATACCGGCGTCACAGCTTGAGGAGGGGAAGGGCATCGCATTTTCTCTTGCACCGGAGGAGATATACCATATTGCGGTTGCATATCGGAAGGATACGATGCTGACCGGTGCACTGAGAGAGTTCAGTATGCTTTTGCTTGAAAATTATGATGCCTATGCCGGATGAGATCAGTGACAAGAACCTGCAAAATATGAATCAATAGCGGACAAAATGAAACATTATGAATCAAGAAAAATGAATTTGGCAGATACGTCAGAAATCCTGGCATACTTTGTGAGGTTTTTATATAGAAGAGTTTACAGGAATCCGATATGATGCAGATGTGTTAAGAAGTCAATAAGGCAACAGCCTTCAACAAAAGAAAGTGAGGAATATACGATGAAGATTGGTTTTGTAGGACTTGGAATCATGGGTAAGCCGATGGCTAAGAACCTTTTAAAGGCAGGCTACGATGTAACCGTAACCACACACAAGCAGGCTGTCATCGATGAGATGGTAGCAGCCGGCGCAAAGGCAGCGAAGAACGCAAAGGATGAGATCGAGCAGGGCTGTGACGTGATCATCACTATGCTCCCGAATAGCCCGCAGGTGAAGGAGGTTGCACTTGGTAAGGATGGTATCCTTGATGCAAAAAAGAGCGGCATCACACTGATCGATATGTCATCCATCGACCCGGTGGAGTCAAAGACAGTCGGTGCTAAGCTTGCAGAGGCTGGTATCGATATGCTCGATGCTCCGGTTTCCGGCGGTGAGCCAAAGGCAATCGACGGTACGCTTTCTGTTATGGTCGGTGGCAAGAAGGAGACATTTGACAAGTTCTACGATGTGATGATGGCCATGGCTGGTTCCGTCGTATATGTAGGACCGCTCGGCTCCGGCAACGTAGCTAAGCTTGCAAACCAGATGATCGTAGCTTCGAATATCGGTATCGTAGCCGAGGCACTTACCTTCGCAAAGAAGGCTGGTACAGATCCTGAGCTCGTATATCAGGCAATCCGTGGCGGTCTCGCAGGTTCTACCGTTCTTGATGCTAAGGCTCCGATGATGCTTTCCGGCAACTACAAGCCTGGCTTCCGTATTGATCTTCATATCAAGGATCTTACAAACGCGCTCAATGCTTCTCATGCCATCAATATGCCGGTTCCGATGACTGCACATATGATGGAGGTTATGCAGGAGCTCAAGAACCACGATGAAGGCAGCAACGATCATGATGATATCGTAAAGTATTACGAGAGAATGACTGGCGTTTCCATCGTAAAGGATGAGAAGTAATCGTTTAGAAATCAGAATACGTTCAAAGTAAATAGGCCGGCGTCCGGATCGAGAGCATTTGCTCTTCCGGAGTCGGCCTTTATAAAAGGAGAAAAACATGAATACAGAGTTCATTAAGGGCGTTGTCGTTCCGATCATCACCGTGATCGATAAGGATGAAAAGATCGATGAAGCCGGTATGCGGAAGCAGGTTGATTTTGTCATCGAAAATGGTCTCCAGGGCATCCTTGCCTTCGGCTCGAACGGCGAGTTCTATCAGCTCGAAGAGGATGAGATGGAGAGAGGCTTAAAGATCATGGTTTCGCAGGCAGCAGGCCGTGTTCCGGTATACTTCGGTATAGGCGCCATCAATACGAAGAAGGCGATCCGCCTCGCGAAGATGGCTGTCACAAATGGCGCTGCTTGCGTCTCCGTGCTTCAGCCGATGTTTCTGAAGCCGACCCATGACGAGCTCTACCGCCATTTCAAAGCAATCGCAGAAGCAATTCCGGAGACACCGGTTCTTCTTTACAACAATCCCGGCCGTGTAGGCTATGGTCTCAATGCTGACATCGTGACCGAGCTTGCGCATGATGTAGAGAACATCGTCGGGATGAAGGACACATCCGGAGACATCACACTGACCGAGGAATGCGTCAGAAGAAACCGCGATGTTGATTTCAAGGTTTTCGGCGGTAAGGATACTCTTCTTTATGCATCGCTCTGCGTCGGTGCTGTCGGCGGTGTCTGCACGGCAGGTAACTTCATGCCAGGACTCATCGAGGATGTCTATCAGAAGTTTGTTGCCGGTGACTATGCGGGTTCCCGTGAGGCACAGTTCAAGCTGAATCCGGTACGTCTTGCGATGGATAAGGCTTCCTTCCCTGTCGCTGCGAAGGATATGGCAAATATCCGTGGTCAGGAGGTCGGTGATCCGTATCTGCCATCTCTCCCGACGACGAATGAAGCTACACTTGATTATTTCAAGAAGGTCATGAAGGAAGCGGGACTGATCTGATGACTTTCTTTTCACATCATCTAGGGTTTGCAGAATGATCAAACAGGCACGGATAAAACATCTGTGCGAAGTCGGATGAAGGAGTCATTGGAAAATTAAATATGTGCTTATGAGCCTTCTGTGGTACAATATGAAATGGACTGAAATATTTTGCAACAGGAGGCTTTTATGGCAAATATTGCGTTGCTTGTACCGAATGATGAGCTGTTCCGACTGACGCATGATGTGCTGCAGGAGATGAAGAAATCACTTTTTTATATGAAGGTGATCGAAACAGAGGATGCGGTGACTGAAGCAAGACAGGTCATTAGTGCCGGTGCTGATATTATCATCGCACGAGGCTTACAGGCGACGATGATCAAGCAGTATACGGATATTCCGGTCGTGGAGATCGTCGCAACGAGAAGCGGAATCAGCAGTATTCTCGAGCATGGAAAACGGATCGTCAGGAAGAAGATACCTGAAATTGCGATCGTGATGTTCCGGAATATGGCCTGTGATATGACAGGCCTCGGAGATGCCTGCGGTGTACACCTTCGTGAGTATCTCATACAGAATCCGGAGCTTCTGAAGACGACGGCAAGACAGGCTGTCGAGGATAAAGCGGATCTCATCATCGGTGGTGAAACCGTCTGCAGTGTTGCAGATCGTGCCGGTGTGCCATCACTTTTTCTGACGAATACAGAGGATGCGGTACGCTCAGCTGTCGTGGAAGCCTTTCGCCTGGGAGAAGCGTTTGATGGAGAGCAGCGGGATTCGGAGAAGACGATTGGGAAAAAGAAAGCTCTTTCTCCGGAAAAGGAAGCTGTGACTGCTTCCTTTGTGAACTTCCCGTATCATAGTGCCGCTATGCAGAGTACGGTAGATCTGGCGGAGAAGCTGTCCTTTGGCGAATGTCCGAAGCTCCTTAGTGAGACAGATGGTACATTGTACAGAGCCTTTGCAAATGCGATCCATAATCATTCTAAGCATTCGAGGGAAAAGCTTGTAAGCTTCGATTGTGTGCCCGGGGTATCATCCTATGAGGCATTGTACGGGAAAAATGGGAAGCTGCAGGAGGCTTCTAAGGGAACGCTTGAGATCAATTTCGTAGAGAATCTGGATGCGGCTTCGCAGCAGCGTCTGCCAGAGGTGATGCTGTTTCATCATGTGGTATTTGTCACGAGGAAGCGAGAGCTAAGAGATGTTCTTGTACCAGAGCTTTATGCCAGAGTATCACCCTTTATGATCAGGATTCCGTCATTGGAAGAAACAAAGGAAGATGTTTCATATCTTTCAGAGCTGTATTTACGTTCCATCTGTGAAAAATATGGAAAGTTTTTGGTGTTGACCAAGGAGGACCTGCGGGTTCTCGAAGGATTTCACTGGAGTTTCGGACGGGTGCAGCTTGAAAGCTTTATAGAGCGGCTTGTACTGACGACAGAACACCGGACGATTAAAGCAGAGGAAATCCGGGATTTATATACACAGCTTTATCCGGAAATGAAAGTTCAAGTGCCTGATGTGAGCATTGGCAGAGGACAGGAGTGGACGGAGAAGGCAGTCGAACGGGATAGGATTCTTGCGGCGCTGTCGGAGACGATGGGCAACCGGGAAAAGACCGCGGAGAAACTCGGTATCAGTCGGGCGACACTCTGGAGAAAGATCAAGGAATACGGAATATGATACGCATAAACGCGTATTTATATTAGTATAATTTAGCAGGATAAAATAGATTTACGGTAAGCTTAACAGAGCAAAATATAGACTTGAAAATACATGCATTATCGATGGGAGGATATGATGGAGTACAGAAGATTTGGAGCCTTCTTGCAGTTGCAGAAAAAGAGAGCATTCATACGGCTTCGATTTCCGGACTGGGCGCAGCGGATCATGTGGTGATGGGGCTCTATGATGTACCGGCGCAGAAATATATGAAGACAGAGTTAAATCAGGCTTTGGAAATCACAGCACTGATTGGCAGCATCACGGAGATGGATGGAAAGCCATATCTTCATGTACATATCAATGTGGCAGATGATCAGGGAAGAGCCTTTGGCGGGCATCTTACAGAGGTGACAATCGGGGGAACGGCTGAGATTTTCATCACAGTTGTAGACGGTACAGTCGGAAGAGAAAAGGATCAGATTACTGGTACGGGACTGAATCTTTTCAAATTCTGAGGAACTTAGTCATTCAATCTGTCAAGCAGACGGCTCTAATGTAAAAGAATGGTTCTCAGAGCAAAAATTTTACTTGTATCAAAAAGTTTTACTTGAAGAAAGACGAGGAAAACAACATGAAGCTTTTATTTGCATCGGACTCCTTTAAGGGAACACTTTCCAGCGATCAGACAATCGAGCTGCTCGGAAAGGCGGCACGGGAGGTTTTCGGAGAATGTGAAACCGCGGGTGTGCCAGTGGCTGACGGCGGTGAAGGTACTGTCGAAGCGGTCGTGAAGGCAAGAAAGGGCGAAATTATCCCGGTTACGGTTCACGGACCGCTGATGGAGCCGGAGAAGAGCTTCTATGGAAAGCTTTCGGATACAGAGGCTGTCCTCGAGATGGCCGCAGCATCCGGACTTCCGATGGTACCGGAGGAAAAGAGAAATCCGCTGAAGACGACAACTTATGGAACAGGCGAACTCGTAAAGGCAGCACTGCAGGCAGGGTATACAGACATTTCTATTGCGATCGGCGGATCTGCGACCAATGATGGCGGCATGGGCTTTGCTTCTGCACTAGGCATTCGTTATCTGGATGCAGATGGTGTAGCCTTGACTGGTTGCGGAGAGGACCTTGCAAAGGTTAGGGATATCGATGTGTCAGGCATGATTCCTGAGGTAAAAAATGCACATTTTACGGTAATGTGTGACGTAACGAATCCTTTGACAGGACCGGATGGCGCAACCTATACCTTCGGTAAACAGAAGGGCGGTACACCGGAAATTCTTGATCAGTTGGAAGCTGGGATGAAGAACTATAAAGAAGTCTTGATCCGGAAATTTGGCATTGACCCGGATACAGTTCAGGGTACCGGCGCAGCCGGTGGTTTAGGTGCTGCGCTTCATGTCTTCCTGCATGCGGAGATGAAGTCCGGTATCGATACAGTACTTGACCTAATTCACTTTGATGAGCTGGTCGATGGCTGTGATCTCGTCGTGACCGGTGAGGGCCGTACAGACTGGCAATCCTGCTTCGGTAAGGTGATGCAGGGCGTAGGCGACCGTTCGAAGAAACATGGCGTACCGGTAGTTGGCCTTTCCGGAAGTCTTGGAAAGGATTATGACAAGATCTACGCTCATGGTATCGACTCGCTGATGACGACGGTGGATGGTCCGATGCCGCTTGAGAAGGCACTTTCCGATGCTGAAAACCTCTATTATAAGGGAGCTGTCCGGATGTTCCGGATGATTGAGATCGGACGTACGATGATGAAGTAAATTTTATTATAGATATGCTCCGATAGCGGGGTCAGAATTAATTCTGACCCCGCTATGATTATCTTTATGTGGAACTTTTTAAAAGCTTGTAGTATAATCGGTCGCGCAAATATCATACCATAAGGCAATAAAATTTCTTGACGGCAAAGGTACAGATCTGAGTCAGAAAGAATGGTTTTTTGTAATCATTATCTTCCTGCTCAGAAGGGCAGGAAGTTTTTCATGTAGAGGAAAGGAAAAAATCATGGAAACTAGAGTTGCTGTATTGGCAATCATCATTGAAAATGAAGATTCTGTAGAAAAGGTCAATGAAACCCTTCATGAGGCACGTGCCTATATTGTCGGACGAATGGGCATCCCCTATCACAAGAAAAATGTCAATGTCATCAGCCTGGTTGTCGATGCGCCGCAGCCCTTTATCAGCGGGCTTTCCGGTAAGCTCGGACAACTTGATGGCGTAAGTGTAAAGGCTGCATATTCAAATGTGTAGTATCTAACAGACAATAGCGCTGCTGTGTTGCAGACTATATCAGTGGCTCATGCAGTAATGCTTATCTCGGTATGATCAAAGCAAAAAGGCGGTGTGGGAAAAGCATTTTTACACTGACTGAAAGAGCAATATGGGAGGATATATCATGAAGAAACGTTTTACATCGATTGTGCTGGCGGCTATCCTGGCTGCGGGGACACTGAATGCCTGTGGCGGAAGCAATACGGCTTCGACGACAGCGGCAGCGACAGAGGCTACAACGGCAGCTGCCACAGAAGCAATGACTGAAGCTGCAACCACAGCGGCTGCTACGGAGGCAGCGACTACAGAAGCCGAAACGACGGAGGCGGCGACAGAAGCAGCAAAAGAGGTGGAGAGCCTTGATTTTGAGAATATGTCGACGGATGAACTGAAGGCATATGCCGCAGCTATCCCGTTTGATGACACAGAGGTTCGTGTCGGATCCCTAAAAGGCCCGACAACCATCGGACTTCTGCATCTTGAAGAGGATGCAGCGAATGACAGTTCTCTCGGCAAGTTTACTTTTGATATGCAGACGCAGCCGGATGCGATCGTCTCTGCGATTGCCGGCGGAAATCTTGACATTGCACTGGTACCGGCAAATCTTGCATCTGTTCTTTACAACAAGACCAAGGGTGGCATTTCTGTCATTGATATCAACACACTTGGCGTGATTTATTGCCTGAGTGCGGATGATTCTGTAAAGTCTGTGAAGGATCTTTCCGGAAAGACGGTTATTACAACAGGACAAGGCGCGACACCGGAATATGCGCTGAATTATCTTCTGGAAAAGAATGGTGTTACAGATTGTAATGTGACCTTTGCATCGGAATCGACAGAGGTTGTTTCGAAGATGACTGAAGACAGTTCCATCATCGCGATGCTCCCGCAACCCTTTGCGACGGTCGCAGCGAAGAAGAACCCGGCTTATCATGAGGCGTTCTCCTATACAGATGCCTGGAATGAGGTTACGACAGACGGCTCTCGGTTCCTGACCGGGGTGACCATCGTCCGTAATGATTTTCTGAAGGAGCATGAAGCGGATGTTGCACATTTTGTAGCACTTCAGGCAGCTAGTGCGAAGATGGCTATAGAAGACGCTGATTCCACGGCAGAGCTTGCTGCAAAGTATGGCATTGCTGAGAAAAAGGAAGCCATCCTTCCGGCGATTCCGAAGTGCGGGATGACCTGCCTCACGGATGAGACGATGAAGACAGCGCTTTCCGGATATTTACAGACGCTTTTTGATGCAAATCCAAAGGCAATCGGTGGCACACTGCCAGGAGACGACTTCTATTATTCTGTAAGTGATTTTAAGGGATAAAAATTAATCAGAATAAATTTGACTCTTGCCAATTATTATAAAAGAACGTTATTCTGTCGAACAAAAAGTGTAAAGCTATTTGTGCTAAACTTTATAGATGGATCAAGGGAGATTATCTATCGGAGGAAAACCTCCGAAGATATTTCCCTTGATCTTTTTTGTTCAGTACGGGTTCAAATGATACTGTGTGCGCTTAGATCAAATTTGGAACAGCAATATTTCATAACAGCTATCGAAATTTATCATATCGGATTTCAGCGCTCAGGTCTTGAAGATTTCACTTTATTGAACTTATACTATTATAAAATTTGGCCGAAAAGCAAAAAGCGTTCTCTTTTTATTACTTTTACTTATCATTAAGGCGCCAGAAATAAACCTGACGTCAGGCAGAACATGGAAAGGGTTAATCATATGGAGGAGAAAGAGAAGAACGTTTTAAAACAGGCAAAGAAAGCGCAGAAGGTGAAGATGCTTGCATCCGGCAAGCGGACGTCGATCGTAAATGAAGTGCTGCTGGTAATCGTACCGGTTATCGCAATAGCCATCGTATTTTCAATTCTGTTTCTTTCGTATAATGCACAGAATATCATCGATGAGCAGGCAGAATATAGTCTTCAACAGGAAACGGAAGATCACAGTGAGGCTATCGCACTGCAAATCGATAAGGTCCTCTATAAGGTAGCCGGACGTCTAGACCTCATCTCAAAGTCTCGATGGTGATGTGATCCTTTCCTATGGCGACGGCAGTCTCAATGGCCAGAATGTCAGTGACCATACGGACGATGCTTTCCTCACGGAGATTGCAAAGGCAGCTGGTCAGAACAGCACAGATCCTGTAAACGTCAAGGGTTCTGATGGCAAGACCTATTCGGTAGCGGTTGCGACGATTCCGGGCATGGATTGGACGCTGGTTTCTGTCGTCGATAAAGCGACTGTATTGCATGATTTTTATGTATTCCGCGGAATCTGCTTCGCCATTATGGTAATTATGATCGTACTGATTGCCGTATTACTTGCATTTTTCCTGCATAGATTGATTTCAACACCGATCGGTCGTATTACGAAAGCAGCCGATGGCATCGCCAATGGTTCTTTTGATGTGGATCTTTCCTTCCACAGTACAAACGAGATCGGATTCCTGGCAGATTCTCTTCGGAAGACCATCACACAGCTGAAGGATTACCAGGGCTATATCGATGAGCTGTCTCATGCGATGCATGAAATTGCAGATGGCAATCTGACCTATGATCTCGAGCGAGAATACAAGGGTCAGTTCCGAGAGCTCAAGGATAATTATGAGCATCTGACAGTAGAACTGAATCGTACACTCCGCGATATCTCTGACGCAGCAAACCAGGTAGACAGCGGTGCGGATCAGGTATCGAGCGGTGCGCAGAACCTTGCACAGGGCTCGACCGAGCAGGCCAACACGATGGAGAATCTTTCCACGAACATGGATGATATTACGGGTAAGATTCAGAACAATGCCAACAGATCCGCTACTGCTGCGGAGCTTTCAAGGGCAGCAGGCAGTGCAGTCGTCGTATCCGATCAGAAGATGAAGGATCTCGAAGGTGCGATGGAGGAGATCAAAGAGAAATCTGAGAAGATTTCCTCGATTATTAAGACCATCAATGATATTGCCTTCCAGACAAATATTCTTTCTTTGAACGCTTCCATCGAGGCAGCAAGAGCCGGACAGGCCGGCAAGGGCTTCGCTGTTGTTGCGGACGAAGTCGGAAATCTTGCAAAGAGATCCTCTGAGGCTGCAAAGAATACAGAGAGCCTGATTATCGAGTCTACGCAGGCAGTTGAACGTGGTGCCAAGATCACGCAGGAAGCGATGGATGCGATGGCGACGGTATCTGAAAATACACAGAAGGTACAGAATATCATCTCTGACATTTCAGAGGATTCGAAGCTGCAGTCCGAGGGTGTACAGCATGTAACCGAAGGCCTCGACCAGATTTCTGCCGTTGTACAGACGAACTCCGCAACGTCCGAGCAGAGTGCTGCAACCTCCGAGGAGCTTGCATCACAGGCAACCACGATGAAGAACCTCATCGGCCGGTTCAACCTGAAGTGATCATTGAAATGATTCCTGCTTGATATATACGTAAACATACACATAAAGGACAAGACCTGCATGATGCACAAAAGCTGTGATCATGCAGGTCGTTTTATGCTATGCAATGTGATTAAAACCATGAGCTTCCGTATGGCACCGGGGACGGTTCTCTCTGTCAACTTTTTGTTGAGATATTTCCAAAGTCGATTATTAAAAATAAAAGCTGACAGAGAGAACCGTCCCCGGTGTCACATCGTTATGCCTCTTGGGCCATTTTTATACGAGCGCCATGGACTTCACGATGTATAGAAACATCGTCAAGGTGAAGGAACTGAAGAGCGTCGTCAGCATGACCGCACTCGAAGTCAGCGTCCCTTCATGATGCATATTCTTTGCCATAACATAGCAAGTGACGGTCGTCGCGGAACCAAGCATACAGAGAATCGCGATGAGCTGTTCCCCACGGTAGCCAAGCCAGATTGCGAGCGGAAGAAAAAGAAGATTCCAGCCAATCAGCTTGAAAAAGGAGCATGTCAATGCCTCCTTCAGATTGCCGGTTGCTTTTTTGAAGTCAAAAGCGGCACCCATTGCCATAAGTCCAAGAGGCGTCGCAGTTCCGCCGACGCTGGAGATCGTCTTTGAAAGAAATTTAGGCATGGAAAGAGGCAGCAGCGACCAGAGGATACCAAAGAGAATCCCGAGAATAATAGGATTTTTCAGGATGTCCAGGAGCGTTTTCTTCATTGTAGCAGCATCGAGACCGCGACTTCCAGGTGCTGTCAGACTAAGTGCGACAACAGCTACAACGTTATAGAGTGGTACAGCGCCGATAATCATCAGAGGCCCCATCGTAGATATTCCATAGATGTTCTCGATAAAGGCCATCCCAACGAGAGATGCGCTTGAGCGATAAGCTGCCTGGATAAACTCACCTTGCTCTGCATGATCTTTTACCAATATGCGGGCAAACAGTGCGGCAATTGCGATGGATAAAAGCGTTGCGAAGAAACAGAACAGCACAAAACCCGTATCCCAGCTTTTGAGGATATCCACACCGGCCAGCTGATGAAAAAGATTTAGGGGCAGAGCAATCTTGAATACATAGGTGTTGAGCTTCGACGCAAAGCTGTCATCCATACTGCCGATACGATGAAGAAAGTATCCAAGCACCATCATGAGAAAGATCATATCATACGAAGAAAGGAGTTGGTAATTATGGATAACAACATATCACATAGTAGACATGATCAACTGATTGAGGTGATGCTTCGGTACGATACTGGTATGGCGAAGCAAATCCAGCATTTCCTGAAGGTTTATGAATTCGCTCATTTGATTGGAACAGCGGAGGGGTTGGATATGCGCACGGAGGATATTCTCGAAACGACCGCAATCGTGCATGATGTAGGCATTCGGGAAGCCCTGAAGAAGTATGGAAGCTCCGATGGAAAATATCAGGAGGAGCTTGGTCCGGATGAAGCGCGCCCAATGCTTACAACACTTGGTTATGATGAGGGTTTCATTAATCGTGTATGCTATCTTATCGGTCATCACCATACCTATGAAAATATGGACGGGCTTGATTATCAGATTCTCGTCGAGGCAGATTTTCTGGTCAACATGTATGAAGATGCACTCTCGTTAGATAGCATCAAAGCTGCTTACAAAAGGATTTTCCGTACTGAAACAGGAAAAAAATACTGTCGGGAAATGTTCGGTATAAAAGAGTAGAGCTGGAATTTGTGATGATTCATGTCATAGTTTCACTCTATATCGGGCTATAAATTATCCGTCATTTCCTATTGTTCTTTCATCTGCTATACTTCCTTCAGATTTAAGCTTGAAAAATATTTCGAAGTAATAATCGGAAGCATGGTTGAAACAGATCAAAGTTAGGGAGGAACAGAAAATGGCAGAGATTAAGGCACCATATCGGTATGATGTAGTAGGAAGCTTTCTTCGTCCTAAGAAGCTGAAAGAAGCAAGAGAGAGCTTTTCACAGGGAAAAATTTCAAAGGAACAGCTGACTACTGTTGAGAATGAAGCAATTGACGATCTGATCGCGAAAGAAAAGAAGGCAGGACTCAAGATCCTGACAGACGGTGAGTTCCGTCGTCAGGCCTGGCATCTTGACTTCATGTGGGGCTTTGATGGAATCGATCATCATCCGACGAAGACCGGTCTTCCGTTCCACGGTGAGCAGGCGCTGATCGATGATACCTTTCTCACGGGAAAGGTTTCTTATAAAGGCAATCATCCGTTCCTCGAACACTTTAAGTATGTGCTTTCGAAAACAGATGCGGAGACCTCCTGTAAGCTTACGATTCCGGCACCTGCACAGTTCTACGCACAGTTTGCGATGCCTTTTGCACAGGATATCACCGATCAGTTTTATAAGGACTATGACGAGCTGCTTTCAGATATCGCCTCTGGTTACAAGGCTTTTATAAAGGATGTTTATGCGGCTGGGTGTCGTAACCTTCAGTTTGATGATTGTACCTGGGGCATGCTGGTCGATCCGAACGCGAAGGTGTTCTATGGTGTGGATGATAAGGGACTCGAAGAACTAAAGGAACGCTTCCTGGACCTCAACAATCTCGCGATTGACGGGAAGCCTGCAGACCTTACGATCAACACCCATGTCTGCCGCGGTAACTATCACTCGACCTATGCAAATGAAGGCGCCTATGATGGTGTCGCGAAGTTCCTGCTAGCTCGTGAAAATGTTAATGCTTATTTTCTTGAGTTCGATGACAAACGGAGTGGCAGCTTCGAACCGCTTAGGGAGGTATCCGGCGACAAGAAGGTCGTCCTCGGACTCGTGACGACGAAGTCTCCGGTACTCGAGGACAAGGAAGTTGTAAAGAGAAGAATCGACGAAGCGACGAAATATCTGCCACTTGATCGCTTGTGCTTAAGCCCGCAGTGCGGCTTTGCATCCTGCGAAATTGGCAACAAGCTCACAGAAGATGAGCAGTGGGCGAAGGTTAATCTTGTAAAGGAAATCGCAGAGGAAGTATTCGGATAAATTTGACACGCATGTATGTAGTTAGGAGACCTTTGAACTCGTGCAAATTTTGCACCAGTTAATGCCTAATATCAATTTCATCTTACAAATGAGAATGGCTCTCTTTGATCGAAAAAATCGTTTTCGGTCAAAGAGAGTATTTTTATTTCAACAACTATTCATAAAAGCTATTTTAAAAATACGAACTATGAATTTGATCTATTATTCATATCAAGGTATCCTATACACAGAAGCAAAGAAAAGTACGCGGCTTTTCTTGAAAGCCCCCGGACTCGAGACCGGAGCAGATCGAAAATATTTGGAAGGATAGAGTATGAATTTCGCAGCAATTTCTCTCGTAGTGCTAGCAGTTGTCGTAGCAATCGGTTTTATCAAAGAGGTTAATCTTGGTTTCTTGTCTCTTGGCGCAGCCTTCGTGCTCGGTACAGCAGGCGGCATGTCGGCCGGAGACATTTGCAAGGGGTTCTCCAGCTCCATGTTTGTAACACTTGTCGGTGTAACGTATCTCTTCGGTATGGCTTCGAACAATGGCACACTCGAGCTTTTCTCGAAGAAGGTTGTCGCACTTGTCGGAAAGCACACCGTGCTGATCCCGATTCTTATGTTTGTTCTCTCAGCGTTCATCTCTGCCATCGGACCTGGCATATCGCAGCTGGCATCTTGATGACAACCTTCGCGATGTATCTCGCGTTTGAGATGAAGATCAACCCGATGTCCACAGCGCTCTATGCGAAGCTTGGTGCCAATGCAGGCTTCCCGGGTGCCAACTTCGTAGAACTCATCTCCGCAATCACTGCAACCTCCTTTGCAGCAGCAATCAGCCCCCTTTCAACCGGTGGTGCGATCATCATGTCCTCCTACACAGCAGCAAAGAAGGATACGACAAACGAGGAAATGAACAAGATGGTTATCACGCTCTTCCTCCTATCTGTGCTGAATGTAGGCATTAACGTACTGATGGCAGCGCTTGGAGTATTTACACTTGGTGGTCTCTTCTGAAAATGAAAAAGACTAAGTTTAAGGTACGAAAAGGATCAAGCAATAGAAGTGCTCTGGGCTGCGACATTTGAAAGTCACAGCTCAGAGCACTTCTGCTACCTGGTTTTTGTTATATGAAATTTATTTCGTAGCCTTACCAAGCGCCACTACAATCAGTGCGATCACGATCATGACGATAAAAAGGCCAACCATGCCCTGCCACATCATATTCAGTGCAGCAATCAAATTTGCATTCATATTATTTTCCTCCGTACAATGATGTTCCAAATGATGTTCTGTTCATGAAAAAGCTGACAAAGAGAACCGTCCCCGGTGTCAGCTTATCGGAAGAAACCGAGGATGATTCCACCCGCGACGGCACTGGCGATCTGGCCGGAAACATTGGCACCAATTGCGTGCATGAGGAGATGATTCGTCGGGTTTTCAGCGAGACCCATCTTCTGGATCACACGGGCGCTCATCGGGAATGCAGAAATGCCGGCGCCCTCCATCACCTGGTTAAGTGCGCTCGACATCGGGAGATTCACTAGGATCGCACCGAAGCCCATCGGTAAAAGCAGAGACGGCTCATACTGCTTCTTGATTGCAAGCCATATAAGGGTGCCGCCGACAATATACATGACGATTTCCTTCCAGGTAATCGCCATGATTCCTTCCCACAGAAAACTTAATCCATCAATCATACATGCTCTCCTGTCCTTTTAATATATCTCCACAGGGTGGTACGGCTGATACCAAGCTGCTCAGCCGTAGCCGCCATGTTGTTATCATTGGCACGAAGTGTTTCAGCAACAATGATTTTGTTGATCTCATCAAGTGTCATCCCATAAATGTCAGAATCTTTATAAATCTCAGAAAAAGACACCTTCTTCATCTTTACGATCACCCTTTTCCTTTTTAAATTATGAAAACACCTGATCCGATAATCATCAGATCAGGTGGCATATAATTGCTAATATCAAAAAGGAAATCAGCAATTCATGCAGAAGAAAGACAAAACCTTTAACAGGTCAGCCTTTCTGCATGAATGTCTAGAAAGAAGCGTGTCTGTGAGACAAAATATGTCCTTTTATATCCATTAAAAAGAAGTTTGTAAGCAGAATAGATGGAGATAATGCTGAAAAGAAGCACCTCAGCAAGTAGAAGACTACGCTGGGACTGGAACAACGAAACAAGCTGATGCGCAGCGGGAAGTGGAGCAAGAACAGAAGAAGAAATCTCCTCGGACGTGATAAAATCGACATCAAAATGATATACAGAATCCCGCGTATCAAACGTGTCCGCCGTAAAAATACTGCTCATTTCCATGCTCTGGAACGGATATACATCTTCAGAATAACCAGTATGAATATCTAACGCAAAAAAAGATACAGAGAGATAGAACAAGATGCAGATCAATGTATAAAATTTTATCCATACACTTCTGTTCATGCCCATCCCCCTGGCGCTTAAGAAATCGCTTAAAACGTATACCTTCTTTTTCTTATAACATGCTTTATTTCACCTGTCACGTTTCAGTTTGAAACGAAAAAGACACGCCGAGGGGGATCGACATGTCTTTCATATTATTTCTATTTTATCTTTTTTTGGTTCGAATAATCAAGCTAATCTGATCAGTACAGCCGCTTCGGAAGGCTTACCGTGATGGATTCACCGAAGTGCTTCTCATCCATTTCAGTAAAGGACTGCTGATCTGCGGTTCTCTCTACCTTTGAAAGCTCTGCTGTAAGTGCTGCGACGATAGCTGCTGTGATTACCATATTCATCATAATAAGTACCTCCTTGGCTTGGCCTTTTGTTCTTTTAGTTGTTTTTTATTTCTTTTGTCTTATTTCTCTTGACGGTTATAGAATAGCATGGCACAATCATTCTGTAAAATGATGATAAATCATGTATACGCATTCCAACATGGAATGCATGAGAACTAGATATACATCTCTGAAATATTCAGCTAGAAAGCGCATCTTATCAGAGAATATTAGGAAAGGATATTAAAATGACCGAACGGGATATCGAAATACTTGAAGATCTTTCAAAGAGTAAGAACATCACAAAAACGGCAGAGAATTTATATACGACGCAGTCGGCCATCACGAAGCGTTTACAGGGTATAGAAGAGGATTGTGGTGGAACACTTTTCTTACGTTCGAAGTGGGGATTGACGCCGACACCGCTTATGGAGAAGATTCTGCCGGATGTCCTGCGTATTTCATCCTCTCTCGAAAGCATCCGTTCTCTCGCCTCGGAGGCTGATGGAAGCATTGGCGGGACCTTAGTGGTAGGAATCAGTGCGAACTATGCGAGATACCGGCTGCCGGAGCTTCTGGAGAAATATCATATGGAATTTCCGTCCGTGCGTCTTCAAATCAGTGTCTATAGAAGCATGGATCTTCATAAAATGCTGACAGGACAGGAGCTCCCGATGGTGGTCATCCGCGGAGAGTATGCGTGGAATGGCGGGGATGACATCCTTTCCGAAGAGGACTTTTATATTGCGTGGCCGAAAAGCTATGCTTTTGCGGATATAGTGAAGCTTCCGTTTATAAATCGAAGCTCTGACCTGGAATTTGCCGGTGGTATCTCCAAATGGCAGAAGGAAAATGGCATCCGGGTCGATAACCAGATGACAGTGAATGATATTGAGACAAGTATTGCACTTATCGAACGAGGACTTGGCTGGAGTGTCCTGCCATCACTATGCCTAAATTTTAATGGAAATTTTCAGAAAATGGTTTTTCAGGATGATACCTCGATTATACGTCGAACACATATCCTCTATCAGGAAAACTATGCGGAACTGCCACAGGTGCGGGAGTTCATGCGCATGGCTAAGGAGCTGGAGGAAAGTATATAACAGTGCGATTTTGGATTTAAAACAGGAATTATTAAAAGTACCGAATAGTATTAAAAAAACATTCGACATTTGTGCATTTAATATTATTCTTTCATTCTATTCGTTCAAGTGATAATATATATTTAACAACAAACCAACACTTTTTTGTTGAGATTCAGAAGGAGGGAGGAACGATGAAAAGTCGAAAGGCATCTCAAGTAACTGCTGTAATTGCCGTGGCCGTCATGGTTGTAGCAGGCGTTGCAGTAGAGAAGCTTGCCGAAGGCCCGATCACGGATCTGTATAACCCGGTTCCGCGCGGCGAGGCTGTCGATCTTTCACACCTTGATACAAGTACCTATCAGGTTTCTGATGTGACACAGGCAAAGGATGGAAGATACGTCGTACAGTCTACAGCCAGGGGCTTCAAGAGCGACATTACAGTGCAGACTGTATTTTCACCGGATGCATCTACGATCGAGTCCATCAATATCGTAAGTCAGGACGAGACAGAGGGAATCGGAACACATATCACAGATGCATCATTTGTTCAAGAGTTTACGAGTTTGAAGGCACCGATCATGCTGGATGGTATGACGGTTGCTTCCCCGGCGGGAGGAACGGGGCAGCAGACAACAGGAGAGGATGAGGCAGTACTTGTATCGAATCCTGGCGTTTGGAATGCTTCCGATCAGTCCGCAGAAGCGAAGTCTTATCGCGCACTCTATGCTGCAGGTATGACACTGAGCCGTATTGAGGGTGAGCCGATCAAGACACCAGAGGCAGATCTTTCAGTCGAAGACCAGACACAGAACAAGATGCTCGCTGCGGGTCTCATCCATCCGGATAGCGCGAAAAAGACGGATGCGTCTCAGACAGGAAATGTGCATCGTAAGGCTGCGACAAAATCCGAAAAGGTGCTTGCTGCTGAACTGAGCGTAGCAACAGAAGAAGCAGAAGCCACGGAAGAGAAGAAGGACGAGAATACCGTCGTCGATGGTGTATCCGGCGCAACTTTTTCTTCAACCGGTGTTGTTACAGCCATAGATAATGCTTATTTCTTCTTGACAGAACAAGTCCTGAAATAAGAAGACATCGCAAGCGAGGTACTCCGGGATAATAATAAAAAAAGACATCCAGAAGGATGTCTACTTACTGAAAGGATCCTGTGAGAAACCGGAAAACCGGTTCTCACAGATAGAATCAAGAGGTTTTTGATCGTTGCTTTTTCTGATTTACCCACTGGCAGATCAGGATGCTGAGTTCAAGAAGCGCAGTCATCGGTAATCCGAGAAGAATTTGGGATGCGACATCCGGCGGTGTAATGATCGCCGCGATGACCCAGACGATGACAATCAGAGCACCATGTAAACGCTTCAAGGTCTCTGGTTTCAGGATTTCAAACTCCGATAGAACATAAGTGATGACCGGGAGCTCAAACGCAGCACCAAAGCATAGAAGCATCGTGATACAGAAATTTACGTATTTTTCGATGGAAACCATCGGCTGTATGGATTCGATCCGTATCCGGATGAAAAACCCGAGAATAATCGGAAGGACTATCCGGTAGGAGAATACAGCACCGATCAGGAAAAAGAAAAGGCCTAAAAACAAAGCGATAAGAATCGAGCGCCGTTCTCCTTTATAGAGACCGCTTCGTATGAATTCCCAGATTTCAAGGATCGTGACGGGAGATGCAAAGACGACACCGCATAGCAGTGCGATCTTGACATAAACCATGAACAGTTCTTCTGGCGAAATATAAACAAGATTCATCCCCGGATTGAGCTTTATGAAAAACTCAATCAACGGGGGAATGAAGTTGTAACATATAAGGGTAAACGCAAGATTCACCACCACGATGATGATGAGCCTTTTTCGAAGTTCTGTAAGGTGATCGACGATCGTTCCGGTTTTTTCGGAATTTGCATTCGTCTTCTCACTCATACGGTTTTGGTTTCATCCTTTTTTACTTCGGTCGTTGCCGGTGCATCAGACTTCGGCTGAGCCTCTGTCTTAACCGGTTCGTTCACGACATCAGAAATTTCACTGGCGCCCTTTTTGAATTCCTTGATGGATTCGCCAAGTGCTTTTCCGATTTGAGGAAGCTTGGATGGCCCGAAAATGACGAGAGCGATGATTAAAATTAAAATGAGTTCCATAGGACCTATTCTTCCGAACATAATGGTCTCCTTTCATTTTTAGAGGGACCCTCCGGAGAAGATCCCGAGAATTAAAACCTTTTTAGTGAGTATAATATTTCGTTTCGCGAAAAGCAATCAATAACATATTTGTGAACATTTATGATTTAGGAGGAGCAAATGTCTGAACAAATGTTAGAGGAAAAGAAGGACGGTTTTCTTGAGCGTCAGATGACGAGAAGACAGTTCCTGAAGATTTCGGGTAAGAGTCTTGCCGGGCTTACGATTTCTGCTACCATGCTGAATCTCTTCGGCTGTACACAGCAGGAAGTAGATGAAGGCGTCGTGACGACCTGGGCCACACCGACCGGACTTCTGGTTGTCAATGGTGCCCGCTGTGTCGGTTGCCAGAGATGTGAAATTAACTGCACATTGACCAATGATGGCAAGTGCGGTGCCTATATTTCCCGGATTAAGATGGCGAGAAACCTTCATATCCATGGGAAAGATGGTATGTATAATCAAAACTTCACCTACTTCCCGGATACCTGCCGTCAGTGTAAGACCCCTGCCTGTGGCGAAGCTTGCCCGCAGCATGCGATCTATGCCGATGACAGAGGCGTCCGTGTCGTCGATCGGGATAAGTGTATCGGCTGTGGCGCATGCCATGATGCATGCCCTTGGCATATGCCGACGATCGATCCGGAAACACAGAAATCCAGCAAGTGCATTCAGTGTGGTGCCTGCGTAGCAGGTTGTCCGGCTGGTGCCCTGCAGATCATTGACTGGGATGAAGTAACATCCGCAGCACAGGAAATCGTAGAGGCTTAAGGGAGGAATAAAAAATGGCAGAATCATTTGGCTGGATGGGAAAAATCCTGCGTGTAAATTTAACAACCGGTGAGATTTCAAGCTCTGATGATACAGAATGGCAGAAGGATTACATCGGTGGTATGGGCTTCGGCTATAAGCTTTTTGCCGATGAGGTTCCAATGACTACAGCACCGAGAGCACCAGAGTCTCCTATCTTCTTTGGTGTAGGTCCTTTGACAGGCTCTGGTGTACCTTGTTCCGGAAGAATGAATATCACATTCCTTTCCTGCTGGTCTAAGGGACATTCCATCCTGGATGCGCATATGGGCGGCCATATCGGACCGGAGCTTAAGTATGCAGGCTGGGATGGTATCTTCGTAACCGGTAAGGCTTCATCGCCGGTATACCTGAAGGTATCGGATGATACGGTAACCCTTGAGCCGGCAGACCATATCTGGGGTAAGGGCACTTTCGAAGCAAACAAGATCATGACAGAGGAGTGCGGACGAGAATTCCAGACTGCTGCGATCGGACCTGCTGGTGAAAATGGTGTCAACTATTCAACATTAAATACCTCTTTCGGTAACTCTGCAGGTGCCGGCATCGGTGCTCTGATGGGTTCTAAAAACCTGAAGGGTATCGCTATCTTCGGTACAGGTGCAGTACATATCGCTGATGTCGCAAAGCTTCAGGAGCTCAACAACTACATGCTTGGCGAACTGATCGGTGCAAACAATAACCATAACGTACCGGCTGTTCCGCAGAGCTGGGCAGAGTACTCTGCTGTCAATGGTAAGAACCGTTGGTCCGGTGGACCGGGCAGATGCTATGAGAAGGCTGAAGGTGGCCCGATTGATACGGAAGAACAGCCGTATGATGATATCAATAAGATTGCATACCGCTGCTTCAAGGGCGTTTTCGATTTCGGTGAGGTTGCAACACATTATGCAATCAAGTCCGGTGGATGTCAGTCCTGTCCGATCCGCTGCTATACAGAGTATGATATGGATCCGCTCGCAGATTATGATCTTCCGACCTATGTTTCCAACACTTGTATGCCGATCATCTACGGCCAGTATTTCTACCTTGGCAATGAGAACGGTGAGAAGGTTGATTACCTGAAGGACTTCAAGTATGAAGGCGATGGTAAGATGATCGTCTGCGGTGCCTGCTCCCATGCAGTAGATGATATGGGACTCTGGGATAACTATGGTAACCTGAACAGAGACTGGAGATGGCTCTGCGAGAGCGGAAGAATTCATGAGTTTATTTCCGATGCAGAGTATGATTCCATCCCTTGGCAGTGGCAGAGGGACTGTGATCCGAGATTCGTTGTAGAGATCATCCGTCGGATGGCCTATAAGGAAGGCAAGATTTCTGATATCTGCATGGGTACACTTGAGTGGACGAAGAAATGGGGCCTCGATACCAAGGAGTTCATGGATCAGCTGACCGGTGTTTGGAACCAGGCTGTTACCTACAATGGCTATCCGAAGCACCATAGCTCCGAGGATTCCGCACAGATCGGACTTCTTTTCAATTCCATGTACAACCGTGACTGTATGACGCATGTATGTACAAACGTTGCTCAGTCAGGCGCACCATATGAAATGCAGAAGAATACGATGGAGCATTTCTTCGGACCGGGCTGCTGGGATCCGCAGAAGCATTACACACCGATCAATGAGAATAAGGTAAAGGTTTCTGTCTTCAGCTTCGAGGATAAGAATCTTCATGATTCTCTGACCGTCTGCGACTGGATCTGGCCGATGACACAGTCTCCTGCAAAGAAGAGAGACTATATCGGCGATCTCGATCTCGAGGCGAAGTTCTTCTCAGCAGTTACGGGTGTTGAGAAGACGCAGGAGGAGTTGAACAGAGATGGTCTTCGAATCGGCCATGTTCTTCGCTGCCTGACGGCAATTTCCTTCCAGAATGAGCTTGGTACAGCAAATCTTCGTACAGAGCATGATGCAATTCCGGCATGGGTTTTCGATAAGGAACCGGATTTCAAGCCATTTGAAGAAGGTACGATCAAGATGGATCGTGATGATATGGAGAAGGCAAAGGATATGTACTATACAGCACTTGGCTGGGATGTAGAGACAGGTATCCCGACGAAGGCTACACTCCATGAGTTCGGTCTCGATGATCTTGCAGATAAGATGACACAGGCTGGTATCACACTGAAGTAATCAAGATATTTTAAGCTGCCGCGCGGAGAACTTTCGTGCGGCAGTTTTTTCGCATCGGATTTTGTTTTATACCTTGTGAATGTTATAATAAAAAGAAATATATGGACCAAAATATCTGGATGTTTATCCTGAATGAGTGAAAGGATCAGAATATGCTGTTTGGAAGAAAAAAACCGGGATTCACAGAAAAGCTTTATAAAGCAACAGGCGCTGGAGTCAGTTCGAAGGCAGCTTCTGAAGAGACAGAAGAAAATAGTACAGTAGATGCAGCAAAGGAAGCGAAATCTAGAGAGATAGAACAGAGCAATGCTTCCAACGGGAAAACTTTCTCTGCTGCGGAAGAAACAAATAAGACCGGAAAAGAGGCATCAACCGAGGTTGATTATGAGCATGAAACCCGTGAAGAAGCGAAGGATCGGATGAATGCGCAGGGAAAGCGAGAGCTTCTAGAATACCTTGATTCCATGCCGGATGTCCCGGATGATGAAATGGAAGAAGCACTCGCTTGGGAAGAAGAAAAGAAAAAGGAAGAGCAGAAGCTGACACCCGCACAGGAGCTTGCAGATTATATTCGTAAGAGAACGAAGGGCTCACAGTTAACTACACTTTCATCTATTCTGAAGGAAGTACCGGATGCTGAGAAGCGGCTTGATGAGATGGAGAAGGATGAGACCTGCCAGGATATTGTTTCGAAAAAGGGAGAGAAGGAGACCTACTACTATTCGCAGGAGTTTATGAGCGATAACTATGCGATGATCGCAGTTTTGGTTGAGGACAAGGATCTTCCGAAGACGGTAGCGGAGATGGTTCGTTTCAACTGCAAGACGTATCCGGCGCCGACACCGATCGAATACTTTGAAAGAAGCCCGTACAGTTACACGAAGGCGCAGATAGAAAGAGCCTATAGCATCATCCAGGGAAGACCGGAATATCAGGATGTGCATGCATTCCATAACTCAGTCGGCGCTACGTACTTCTTTTCAGAGAAGGAAATGCATGAGAAGTATGCGAGGTCACTCGCAGAACCGGAGCTCTTTACAGACTGATTGCATTCATAGTCGATAGCATATAAAATAGGAGAAGATAACTAGATTCTCAGAGTACACGAAAGCTCTGAGAATTCATTTTTTGTTGATTTAATTGGTGAAATATATGTATCAGGAAGATATAGAGCTGGAAGAAGCATATAGAATCATAGAAGCCTCGACGAAGGGGGTCACAGAAACCGAGGAGAAGATGCTTTCCGAAGCAGATGGATATGTAACAGCCGAGGACATAAAGATAGGTTTTGATGTGCCGCCATTTCCACGATCTCCGCTGGATGGTTTTGCGATACGGAGCATCGATACAAAGGGCGCCACGGAGGAAAACCCGGCGGTATTTCGGATCATTGACACGGAGTTTGCGGGCGATTTTTGTACAAAGACCATAGGAGCAGGTGAAGCAGTCCGGATCTTTACGGGTGCTCCGATTCCGAAAGGGGCAGATTGTGTCGCATGGCAGGAGGATAGTGTCGGCTGGGATGACGAGAATCGCTTCCGCACGTTTGAAAATGGTACGGAGGTAAAGATCGTAGCGGAATATAAACCGTGGGAGAACTATAGCTTCCAGGGAGAAGAAATTAAGGCAGGCACTGTCGTTGTACCGAAGAATCATCGGATCACATATATTGAGTCGGGTGTTTTGTCTTCTGCCGGTATTGACCGGGTCAAGGTATATCGTAAGCCAAAAGTGGGTGTCTTCGTGACAGGAAGCGAGTTGATGAAGCCGGGAGAACCGCTGAAGCCGGGCAAGATTTATGATGCCAATCTTCAGTTTCTTTCGGTGCGCTTAAAGGAGCTTGGCTATGCACCGGAAATGACCGGGATGCTTCCGGATGATTCGGATGAGGTAGCGAAGATTCTTTCCGAGGCGAATGATCGCTGCGATCTCGTCATCACTAGTGGCGGCGTATCTGTCGGCGCAAAAGATATCATTCATCTTGTATTACCGAAAATTAACGCGGAAAAAATTTTCTGGGGCGTACGGATGAAGCCGGGCTCTCCTGCGATCTTCTCCATGCGAAATGGGAAACCGATGGTACATCTCTCCGGGAATCCATTTGCAGCACTTACAACCTTTGAGCTTCTGGCGAAGGAAGCGCTTCGGAAGCTTTCCCATGACGAGACGCTTCGGAATAACATGATTTATGTGACCTTAGGAGAGAGCTTTTCGAAGCATCGTGGAAGGCGTTTTATTCGAGCTATTCTTGAAAATGATGAGCTCCATTTTCCAAAGGCGGAAAAGCAGACCAGTGGCAATCTTATGTCGATGGTTGGCTGTAACTGCATTGCAGAATTACCTCCGCAGGATCATCCCTATGAGAAAGGTGATCGGGTTCGTATCTTTCTACTATAATCATACAGGCATGCAGCGATGAACAGAGATTTTAAGCAGAGAATCATTACGATTTCCGGGGTGAAGAATTCCGGTAAAACAACACTGATCGAGAAGCTTCTGAAAGAGTTTTGCGCAGATGGTCTGCGCGTTGCGGTTCTCAAGCATGACGGACATGATTTTACCTGCGATATTCCCGGCACGGATACATATCGTTTTTCGGCTGCGGGTGCGTACGGTACAGCGATCTTTTCAAAACACCGCATGTTTGTTCATAAAATCGGGACTGAAGCGGTACAGCGATCTTTTCAAAACACCGCATGTTTGTTCATAAAATCGGGACTGAAGAAACAGAGAAGTCTTTGATTGCGCAGTTTCCGGAGGCGGATCTTATCTTGTTAGAGGGTTTCAAGGAGAAACCGTTTCCAAAGCTTGAAATCATTCGCAATGGAAATTCGCAGCAACCGGCGTCAAATCCTGTCGGACGTTTTTTATTTGTGACGGATATTCCGAATGCAGATTTTGGCGGTGAAACTTTGAGCCTGAATGATCCTAAGGCTATCGCTGACCGTATTCTGCAATATGCGAAAAACGGGAAATAATCTAGAAATTATCAGCATGCCATGGTATGGATGATGGTGTGCTGCATGCCAGCATGTAAAGCTCGAAAA
>OMZX01000023.1 GCA_900315665.1 uncultured Eubacteriales bacterium | reverse complement strand
GCCGAATGCTTGGACCGCTGGAGTCCAATCTCTACAGCGAAGCTGTCCCGCCGATAGCTGATCCAGCAATTAAGAAAATACGTGATGCCAATAAAAAGAAGCATCTGAATAACTCCACGAAGAAACCGTTTCCCGTGCTTCTTCATCTTGCCCGTATCATGTCTTATGGCAAAATAAAGAAGTGCCCCGAGCCGCCATACGATCCAAAGAACAGCAGCATACGCAAGCAGTTCCACCAGAGAAAAAGGGAGAAGCCCGGTGATGGTTCCGACAAGCTTCGAAAAGAAAGTATAAAAGGTTTTCGCATAAATCGTTGCAAAGCTCTGCACGATACCAGCCTTTCTTGTTTACCGGATATTGAAAACCAGACGATGCCCTACTGGATATCAAGAAACTCGATGAATTTTTCCGCACTGTCAACATGCGTCGTATTATCAACAATGCCTACAACAGGCTCCTTACCCTGATAGTAGCCGCCATCCAGAAGTATTCGTGATGTGGCCGCTGCGACACCGATAGGAACCGGCTCCGTCATGCCGGCACGATCAGTCGAGATAACAGCTTCTTCCATCGAGGCCTCTTCATCAAGCTTCCGGAGTGTTTCCGAATCGACGTAATAGATGTACGAAGATCCATGAAAGCCCCGTTTCTCGCATAGTCATCAAAGGCTTCGGGATCAGCGCCGAGAATATCGATTTCTTTTGCGGCAAACAGCGCAGAAATCTTCGCGCGTACGGCAAGATCATATTGGGTCTCTGCCTGTAGGTTCAAAACATTTGAGCAATCGACATAAACGCTATAGGCATTTGTATCGATTCCTGCGGCTTCAGCAAAATCTGAAGCGAATCGGGCGTCATTTGACGTCACGGCAGTGCCACCTGCGTTCAGGAGGACAGCATTAAACGCAACCTCCTTATGAGAGACCACGGTCTGAATGATGGAGACAGTTAGCACGATGACAACGATGACAGCAAGAATCGGAAACTTATAATAATCAAAAATATACTGTACTCTTTTTTTAGGGCTAAGATGCTTCAGCTTTTCAAGCTCTGGATGCTCTTTCTTCGTACGCATAAAATCTCCTTGCACAAATGGATGCTTTTTAGTATAGCATATTTACGACATGGATTGAAATGAGGAGGGAAATATGACATCAGAGGAAGCGCTACACTTATTTGGCCAGGCTAAAACGAGAGATCGCTTTTCACTTTCAGATATGCGAAAGCTTCTAGAGCTTCTTGGAAATCCTGATCAAACACTCCGCTTCGTACACATCGCGGGCACAAATGGCAAGGGCTCGGTTTGCGCGATGACAGCATCGATTCTAAAAGCAGCCGGCTTTTGCACCGGACTCTATATTTCACCAAGCATCGGCCATTTTAATGAAAGAATTCAGGTAAACGGGGAAGAAATCCCGGATGACGAACTCCGGCGATGTGCAGAAAGGGTGAAGAACGCCTGCAAAATGATGAAACTTTATCCAATCAATTTTGTACTGACAACAGCAATCGCGTTTCTCTATTTTGCACAGAAAAAATGTGACATCGTCGTCCTTGAGGTCGGTCTCGGCGGCGCACTCGATTGTACTAATGTCATCGACCCGCCTGTCGTTTCCGCGATCACCCATATCGGTCTTGAACACACGGAAATACTTGGAAAAACCCGCGAAGAGATCGCGATGCAGAAGGCTGGTATCATTAAGCGTGGAAGTGCCGTCGTCGCCTGTCGTCAGTCTAAGGAGGTGCTCCTCGTCATCCGGCAACAGTTTAAGCTTGTCAACAATCTGACCGAGTACGACCTGCCGCCACTGGAAGAGGCTTCTCCGGATGTTGTTGCAACACGGAAGGTTAATGCGATTTCAGAACAGACTTTCCAGGAAATCGCCTCAGGCTCAGAACAGGCATGCCCATCTGTCCCTCCCCTTATCTGTACCACACCATCAAAGGTACAAGCACGATCTCGTTCTCTCGACGGACAGACCTTTATCTACCCGCCGTTTTCCATGCAAATGCTTACATTATCGCTTGCAGGCAGCTATCAGATAGAAAATGCACTTGTCGTACTGGAAATTATTCATTGTCTTCGTGAAAAAGGGTATCCCATCACAGACTCTGATGTACAGACCGGGCTTCTCTCCACCGTCTGGCCCGGACGCTTCGAAGTGCTAAAAAAAGCGCCGCCCGTGATTCTGGACGGTGCGCACAACCCGAATGGTGCACTGGCTCTCCGAACATCGCTCGAAGTCTATTTCCCTGAACAGAAGCTCATCCTCGTGATGGGTGTCATGGCGGATAAGGATTACACTGCCATGGTACGGATCATGGCACCGCTTGCCGCCTGCTTCATCGCCGAAGCTCATCCTTCTTCCCGCGCTCTGTCTGCCGAGGCTCTGACTGCTGAAATCCGCCGTGATTTCTTCGGACCCGTCTACACAGCACCGAGCATCCATAACAGCATCGAGCTCGCCTTATCAAAGCAGGCTGAAGCCGGCCTACCTGTTATATTCTTCGGCACGCTCCACCAGGTCGCTGAAATCCGCAATTATTTTAAAAACCATCTCAAAAATTAAATGTTTATTTCGCACAGGGGCTGTCACAGCAATGTATCAAATTTCGTCATCAAAATCTTCGTCATCCTCGGCATCGTCGAAGATGGTCTCGTAGTACCCCTTCGTCTCGTGCCGCCCGCCATCATCCTGGTCCTCGTGTGACGGATCTGCGAGCCATTCCTCGACGGCTTCGATCTCTTCAAGTCCGTGAAACCGGTCTCCGATAAAATAAAGCGTCAGCGTATCCCCGGTAAGCGACATGCCCGGGATCCGGTTTTGAAACATCTCAAGCACATTCCAGAGCGGAACCTCGGTATCATACTGCATATCGAGAAAAAGAACATCAAGCCGGTCCGGATCATAGTAGCAGGCTGCTTCATCTCCTACCGTATCCTCGCCGAAAAGATCCATATAGAGCTGCCGAATCGCTGTAGCATTAAGCCCGTCCGCGTCATTCAAATACTGCTTCGGATGTTCGACAACCATATGATAATGGGAAAAGCTTTCATCCTTTAGCTCTAAAAATTCAAAGGTATCCGCTAACGCGGTTTCTACTGTCTTATGGTTTTCCTCCGCATAATTTTTGAGAATATCAACGTATTCATCTGGAAAATCAAATTTAATGCTCATGCTCACTCCTCTATGCAAAAATCAGATATCCTTATGCTTTAAGCGCAAACAAAAAATCATTTCTAATCCTTAACTCTCGCATCATGCAGCTTCCGTATCCCAATGGAAATGAGATAATCCATTCCAAATACGATGATAAAGTAAAAAGCTGTCATAAAAAACGACTGCTCATAGATGTGGAAGAAGAAATATGGGCCGACAATCCTCCTTGTGATATTCATGATGATGATCGGGATAAAGTAGATTACCGTGGCAAGCACTGCAAAAAGCTCACTACCCTTCGGCAGCTTTATGTCATTCTCGAAGAAACACAATGAAATAAAGGACAGCACCGGCGCTCCGAGATGATTTATGATGTGTGCATTGCCGAGAAAGGCCTGCTGATAGCCCTCATTCGGGCCAAGCAGGAACAGCACGACGATAAAGGTAAGGCTCAGGCAGCAGGTCGCAATATAGCGGAGCAGCTTCACAAAGAACGGCACCACACCCTTATATTTCTTTACCATCTGGCCTGACACGATCCCACGCGCCCGGTTCTGCGATACCGCAGTCAGCGAAAATCCACAGTAAATCAAGGATACAATCCCTGCAAAAATATTTGAATCATGCGTATAGTACAGGAACATATCCATGCCGTTCAGCTTGTAATCATAATCTGTCGCCATCAGTTCAAACAGCACAATCAGAAGATTGATAAAAAGCGACAGTTGTAATTTCTTTTCCTTTGTCATTGAAGAAGCTCCATCGTATTAGCACGTTCATACCGTACTGATTTCTTATGTCCGACCTCAATCTCATACAGCGCATGCGCAGAAAGCTGCTCCGCTGCCTGTTCAAGGCCACGGCAGCCGGTTTCACTACGGAATCTGTCGATGATGGCATCGACGGCTTCTCCGGTCACCTCGATTTCAGACCGGTCCATATGAAGGCGTCTTAAAACCTTCGGCAGAGAAAACGCAGTAAATATATATTTCTTCTCCTCCGGTGTGTAATCAGGAATATCAATCACCGCAAAACGACTCATAAGCGGTGACGAAATCTTCGATTTATCATTAGCCGTTGCCACCGGATACACGCCACTGGTCGGGATCGTACATTCAATATAATTATCCGTATAGCCGAGATTGTCAAGCAGTGTCAGCAGCGCATCCGCCGGATTACCATTGCCACCGGCATGATCCGCCTTATCCAGCTCATTGATGATAAACACGATGTTCGACTGCCCTGAATCGGCAAATGCCTCCATGATACGCCCGGCCTTTGCATTGGCATACATACGCGGCGTACCGGTCAAGGCCTCCGGATCGTGGATGGCACTCATATCAAGTGAGGTCCACGGAAGGCCGAGAATGCGTGCCACAGAGTAAGCAAGCATCGATTTGCCGATACCGGCAGGACCCGCTAAAAGAAGGCCATAGGCCGGCAAGGTATGCGTCCGGTTGATCTGGATGATGGTCTCGATGATCCGCTGCTTTACACGATCAAGTCCGTAAAGCTCCTCATCGAGGATCTTACGTGCCCGTACAGGATCCACCGACGGAAAATAGTCCCCTTTCCACTGAACATTTAGCACCATAGAAAGCGCACGTTCCGCATGCCGTCTCTCCTCAGGACTTACGGTATTCGTCCGGATCGTTCCGATCTGCCGCCCGGTCCAGCGTCTGATATTTTCTGGCAGCGTCTCCCCGGCACACTGAAGATAATTCAGCATCTCCGGGAGGTCTGTGATACGCCGTTCCTCGGAGCCGGTCGTGACGGCTGTAGCCTGTCGTTCCGGTGGAGCGGAATTCAGGAGCCGTTTTATCACAAGCTGTAAGAACTGATCCCGGTCCTCCATGATAGACTGCTGATCCGGTGACAGCGCGCGGATCTGATAGACACCGTAAACCTTCTTTTTATCTGTTTGATGGCCGACAAGCTGCACTGAAATATGATTCTCTCCAAGCCATCGGATGAACGAAACGAACCTCCGATCGATGGTCACGATGGCATGCTCCGTACCCTTCCCATTCTCGTTTTCCTCGAAGGCGGTACCGCGAAGCGGGTTCAGAAAAACACCCTTCGGATGACCAGATAAGGCTTCCTCCGGATCCTGAAGCGTGAGAAATGGGTGATTAGCATCCGAAACAGAGTTCTCTGCTGTAAATACCGTATAGGATGGTTTCACAATCGTTTTAGGTTCAGATGCATTGACCGTGACATCACCATCAAATGTGAACAACCTGTCTCCCATTTTTACCTCCAAATCCAGATACTATACTCATAAATGCTTCCATGCTTTGCAAAACCAAAAGCGGTTTTATCAGCCGTTAAGACTTCCTGTATTATTTCTCCACGCCCCATCTCGCATCCTGTCCAAAATCCGACGGATGCCGTTCCTTCACCATGTTTGTTACATAATCCGCCATGCTTAAGAAGGAAACATCAGGATCCTGTCCGGTGAGGATCACCTCAACATCGATCGGGAGCTCTGAAAGAAATCTCAGAAGCCCGATCCTGTCCATGAGATTCAGATTCACGGCATCCAGCACCTCATCAAAGACGAACAGAGCTTTTATTTCCGCCTCTCTCTGACGAATCTTTACGACGCCGATCTTTTCCATCCTTTGCTTTGCCATCGCCTTCCGGGACGGCTGCTGCTTCAGAAGCATCGTCATCAGCCGGATGGCCTTCTTCAGCATGTTCGCGTTTTCCGCCCGAAGTCTCGCTTCATCCTCCTTCGACAGCAGCTTCTCCGTATCCGGCAGAAACTCCGGAAGGATTACAAAGATTCCCGGTATCTTCTCAAGCACAGAAACTTCTCCGCTGAACCCGTCCTTCAGAAACTCACAGAACACGACCGGCACACCATATCCGGCAGCACGCACCGCCGCACCGACTGCCGCCGAAGTCTTCCCTTTTCCATTGCCATGATATATCTCAATCATCTGTGTGAAATCCTCGTGATTGTCACCGGATCCTCAGCCCGGTAGGTGTGGAAGGATCCACGACGTTCGAGACTCGTCGAAGAGATTTCAACCATCTCGAACTGATAATCGGTAAGACGCTTTTCAATCTTCAGAATCTCGGACATTGCCTCCAGTGTCTCCGAGTTAATGACAATGATCACATGCGGGTTCTCCCCGATGGCCCAGTCGACAATCTCAGACAGATTCTCCCTGCTCCGCATACCACCGATGAAAACCGCATCCGGCGTCGGGAAGCCCTTCGGATCCTCCGGATTCTTGAGGCACGCCGGCGCGACACCCCGGACGACGCGGATATTATCAATCTGGAACTTATAGCGGTTCCGCTCGATCAGCATCGCCGCATCCTCGTTACATTCCACCGCAAATACCTTACCCTCCGGGCAGGACAGTGCAGCCTCAACCGATACACTACCGGTGCCGGCGCCGATGTCGTAGACGATGCTGTTATCATGAAGTGTCAGACGACAGAGTGACAGCGCACGTACATCCCGGCTCGTCACCTGAATCGGTTCATCCTCAAAAAATTTGTCATCGCCGATACCAAAGGACTTAATCGGATGCCGGAAGTTATCATTTTCAAAGAGCGCAATCGCCATCCGGTCAAATTTCTGCTTTCGGATTTCCCGCGGCGAACCAGTCGTGAAATCCTCATCCGGGAAGCTAAGCCGCTCACCGATCGTGATCTTAATATCATTGAGGCCAAACTGCACAAGCCGCTTCGCAATCCGCGCGGCATTCTCCTCATCTCCGAGCAGAACGCAGACAAATTGATTTTCCCGGATCACCGGAATCACATCGCGCTGCTGCCCGTGAAGACTTACGAGATGGACGTCCGCCATGCTGATACCACGCTTCGATAGAAAATACTGGATACTCGAAACGCCAGGATAATTCAAAACCTCAAACTGCTCAGCCTCTGGTTCCGTATTTTTCCTGTGTGCAAGCCACGCCCTCAGCGCCTTCGCCTCCGAATAGATGCTCGTATCACCTGTAAAAACGGTTGACACAACCTTCATCTTCGGATGCGCCGTGATATAGTTCATGATGTCCGCTGTGCGCGCGGATGTAAGCATTGCGACACCGGTATCAGAAATTCGGAAATTCTCCTCCGCCGGGGCTGCTTCTAAAGCACCGTTGTTTTCGGTTTTTTCGCCGTGTGCGATGGCCTGCTGCATCGCTTCCTCCGCCGTATCCAGCGCCCGTTTCGCGCCAATGATCACATCAGAGCTAAGCATCGCAAGCACTGCCTGCCGCGTCACAAGCTCCGGGCTTCCCGGCCCCACGCCGATTAAATTTATTGTTCTCATAACTTCCCTCCGAAGGCTAAATGCTCCATCCTGAGCCGGTTTTCCGCACTAATCCAAACCTTTGATTTCTTTGGTCAAATCCTTAAGCAGCTCATCGCCATGCAACTTTCCTTCAAAGAAATGCTTCCGGCAGAGCGGCACATAGGCTTCGTTGCCGCCGAGCATGACCTGTGCGCCGGAGCGTACCACCTTCCCGTCCGAAAAACGGGTATTAAAATGCGCCTTCTTGCCACACCAGCAAAGCGTCGGCAGCTCCTCAAGCCGGTCAGAGAGCTCCACAAGCCGCTTAGAGCCCGGAAAAAGCTGACTCTGAAAATCCGTCATCAGACCATAGCAGATGACATTGATATCCCGTACGTCTACAATATGTGCGAAGCTCTCGACCTCCTCAGGGCTCAGGAACTGCGCTTCATCCACGATGATGATACAGTGCGGCTGAAAGCTGATCGACTCCCAGCGTCCGAGGAAGCTGCTCACCAGCTCACACTCCGCGTGAAGTCCGATTCTTGATCGGATCGTCTCCTTCCCATCCCGCGTATCCGTGGACGGCTTCAGAAGATATACATGATAGCCCTGCTCGAGATAATTGTACCGTACCATCAGCGCGTTTGCCGTTTTCGAGCTGCCCATCGCGCCATATCTGAAAATCAATTTTGCCATTTATAGAAACCTCGTATAGTAGCTTCTGCTGCCTTCATATCCATTACTTCTTAGTACAATGCCTACAACACGCGCTGCACACGTACGGATATCCTCCTCCGTGAGAAGGCCCTCCGAAAACGCTGCTTCGATGCTCTCCTCATCGCTCTCCATGCCCGGCATGATGAGATCATTGCCGGCCTTGATGCATTTCCATGCCACAGAGCCACCGACATCCGATGTCGTGACCCAGTCGGTCATCACGAGTCCCTGGAAATGCCATTCGTTCCGGAGTACCTTTGTGAGGAGGTCATAAGCATTGGCGGTATGAAGCCCGTTGATCAGATTATAGGAGGACATGATGGCCATGGGCTGTGCTTCCTTCACGGCGATTTCAAACCCGCGGAGATAAATCTCACGAAGCGCACGCTCGGAGAGCACCGCATCCGTACCCATCCGGTTATCCTCCTGATTGTTACAGCAGAAGTGCTTGATTGTTGTACCGACGCCCGGTCTCGACTGCACACCTCTAGTGATGGCCGCTGCCATCTTACCGGCGATGAGCGGATCCTCCGAATAGTATTCGAAGTTCCGGCCGCAGAGCGGATTCCTGTGAATATTCATACCCGGTGCAAGCCAGAGACTGACATGATATTCGTTCATCTCCGTACCGACAGCCTGCCCCATCAAGCTGAGAAGGTGCGGGTTCCAGGTAGCTGCAAGGCAGGAGCCAACCGGCCAGGCTGTCGTATACTGATGATACACCTCCGTCTTCATCGGATCGATCGTCCTGTCATCGAAGAAGCCATGCTCGATGCTCGCCGCGATACCGATATTCTCTGTCGTATCCGTCTCCTTATCAACGGTATAATCGCGTGTCAGCCGGAGGCCTGCAGGACCATCCGCCATACTGATGCCCGGGATATGCAGGAGCTTCTCCAGATGATCACTTGTCTCCCCGGCACTGCCCGGCACCCTCTGCCCGTTCGCGCCGACATCGGCAACAGCTTTTTCCGATGAACTGTCGTTTGACCTGCTATCTGCTAAATCGGCAGCTGCATCGAAGGTTGAAGCTGTGTTCTGCTGCTTGGCCGAACCACCTGCTGCCGCATCTGAAGAATCATCCTCTTTTGAGAACTTGCCCATAAGGAAGGGAATGAGATCCTCTACCGGCAGATTATCGACGATATCCCGTGCCATCCGGTCAAAATCATCCGTCGTCTCGTGGAATTTTATCGGTACAGCCGGCATGAATACCGTCTTATGCATTGCCTTCCCGTAGCCAGGCTGAAAATCCGAAGAGAGGATATCGATTCTCTCTTGGTTTATGTTCTGTTGTCCATGAGCCCTTTGTGCCCCGGAATACTGTGCAACCGGAAGATTCCGCTCACCGGCACGGGCAAGTACGGAAAATGTGCTCTTCCATTTCTCTGTCTTTCTCGCGATCACATCCGACGGCGGGACCAATGCATCAAAAGTCTCCTGTACCGCCATGATGTGCGGTACCCTGTCGAGGATCACCTCCCCCGGAACCGTCAGCACACCGGCGATTGAAAGTGCCTGCTCATCCGCACTCTCTCCGACGAAAATGCCGTAGTCGCCCTTTGAAAGCATCCATGCGGATTTTTCCTCGGAAAACGAAGTCATCATATCCGTCCCGATAAAGATCGTCACCCGCTCTGTCTCTCCGGGTGCGAGAAGCTTAGTCTTACGAAAGCCCACCAGTCTCTTATATTCCTTCGGGAAGTCCTCCTGCGGAAGTGCAGCATAGACCTCGACGACAGTCTTACCCGGATAAAAATCTCCCGTATTGGACACATCTACAGTCACCGTGAAGCCATCCGCACCGGCGGAAAGCGGCTTTGGATCCATCCGGAAGCTGGTATAGCTTAAGCCATACCCGAAATGGTATGCCGGTTCGATGCCGAAGCTGTCGAAATATCGATAACCGACATAGATACCCTCACGATAGATGCCACGATCTAAATTGCCGCCGACATTGGAATATTCCATCGCGCAGGGATAATCCTCATAGCGCTTTGCCCAGGTATCCGTCAGCCTTCCCGAGGGGTTCACGAGACCAAGCACCGTACGGGCAAGAGCATTGCCGCCCTCCTCACCGGCCTGCGACATGAAAAGAATCGCACGCACCTCAGGAATTTCCTCGAGTATAGAAAGGTCTATAGGACCACCGGCATTGATCACCACACAAATATTTTTAGAAAATGCCGCAATTGCGCTTAGATCCGAAATCTCATGGTCCGTGAGGTAATAATCACCCTTCAAAAGCCGTCTATCCTTCGCTTCACCAGCTGTACGTGAGATGACATAGACAACTGCCTTAGCTGATCCGATATCGTCGCCTGTGATATCCCTGCCATCCGGCATCACAAAGGGATGCTTCGAATACGTATCAAAGAAAAGCTGTCCCTCGACGCCATGCGCCTCTTCGATGATTGTCCGCTTCCAGGCATCCCGTGCGGAAGCATAACGGTTTTCAAAATCGAGAAGCCAGTTTTCCGATATGATCTTCACCTTCTGATTCCGGAAGCCCTCGAGAATCGACACACTATGCCGTTCATTCACATCTCCTGAACCGGTACCACCCTTTATGGTCATCACCGCACCGCCGCCAAGAAGTGATAGCGGCTTCTCCGGCTGCAGTGGTAAAAGGCCATCATTTTTTAAGAGAACAATGCCTTCTTCAGCGATCTCCCGCGCAAGGATCCGATTCCGCTGCTCCCGTTCCGTAATTTCCGTACTAAGCGAACCCGTATGTTTAAATTCGTTGATTTTCATATGCTGATAATCTCCATCTTTTATTCTAATGTGACATATCAAATACCGATTTTATACTGCTTCAGCAGCTGCATACTTCATCGCGCAATATGCTATCCATGCTGCATCTCCATAGCAGAATCCATCAGGATGCCGTACTTCACCGCCATCCCGCGGATATCCTCCTTCACCTGTTCACGAAGCGACGGAGGCTCCAGAATCTCGACTGTCTTTCCGTATTGAAGTGCCCAATATTCCATCGCATATTTGTTGCAGCGAAGCGTAATTTCTATTGTACCATCCGGATTCTTTTTTGTAATGTGGAAATCCCGTCCGAACCAGTCCATAAGATCATCCATGCTCTTAACCGGTGCCTTCAGGACGACGGTTACCGTCTCTCCGGAAAACATATAGATATGCTCTGCCATATGCTTCGGGAGATTAAGGCCATGCTCCATCCCCTTCACAAGCTTCGGATCCTTCGACGGTTCCTCCAGCATCTTCATATTCGTCATCCGGTCGATCCGGAAATGACTGATGGTATCATACTTATCGTAATTTCCGACGAGATAATACCGCCCGTTTGAAATCACGATCTGATACGGATTAAACACGAAGGGCTCCTCGCGTCTCGGATGCATCTTAAAATCTGTTCCGTAGCTGTTATAGACGAAGCTGACCTTTCGTTTCTTTGCGATAGCCTCATCGAGGATGTCCAGGTTCAGCATCGACTGTCGGTTATCCGTTCTCTGAAGATCAGTGAAATTCGAAACGTGCGTTAATCGCGGCTCGAAGTAGACATTGGCCTCCGAACGAAGCTTCTCGATCAGCTCCGCGGCCTGCTGCTTCGAAAGGGATTTTGAAAACACGACAGAGTTAATGAGGAGCTGCAGCTCCACCGGATCAAACTTCCGTTCGGCAAGATAATAGCCGTGGGCTGTCTCAATATCGAAGCCAAGATCCATAAGATATTCAATATTGTTCCGGACGGAGCGGCGGTCACACTCCATATTATAATTATCCCGAAGATACCGCATGATGTCCTGCTGCGTGAGCGGATGCTCCGCATCCGAATAATCCTTCAGAATCTCAAGGATCAGCATATTGAGCATCTTTTTATTCCCGGTTCCTGCTAACATTTCTGTCCTCCAAACGCATACTAAAAAATATTCTACCACGCTTTCCAAATGTATGGTATCTTAATTGAATCATTGACTTTAAGGAGATGTTTATTTTGAATACGAAATTACGGAATACGGGCTTTGTTACCTTTTTTCTCAGCGGCATCTGTGCGATTTCCAGCGGTGTCATCGTATCGATTCTTCGGGATCGTTATGGACTTCTGTTTTCTGAAACCGGAACGCTTCTGTCGATCCTTTCCATCGGCAATATCCTTGCCTCGTTCCTCGCGGGCTTTCTGCCGCTCCGGATCGGCACAAAAAAAACCGTGCTGCTTCTCTGTGCCGGCTATGCGATCGGCTATGGCTGTATGAACATTTCCGGTGCTTTCCCGTTGCTCGCACTCCTCTTTCTTCTCGTTGGTCTCGCAAAGGGCTGCGCGCTGAATACCTGTACGGTTCTGGTTGGCCAGAACGCAGAGAACCGTTCCCGTGGTATGAGTGTCATGCATGCCTGCTACGCTGCAGGTGCGCTGCTTTGTCCGATTCTGATTTCAGCGCTGCTTCGGGTGTCACCGTCTCTTCCGGCCTTCGGCATTGCAATCACCGGTGCTGTACTCTGGATGATCTACCTTTGCACGGATCTGAACGTTCTTGACCGCCCTGCTTCTGCCAATGCTTCCTCAGAAGCGTCTTCCCCGTCAGCACAAAAACAGGAAGGCACGTATGCCTTCCTTCATTCTACAACCTTCTGGATTTTAACAGCGCTTGTGTTCTGTCAGAACGCTGCCGAGCAGTCTGTCAATGGCTGGCTCGTCACCTATTTCAAGGATCAGAACATACTTAGTGGTACGCTTGCAAATTACACGATCACAATCATGTGGGGTGCGACGCTGATTGCGCGGCTTCTCATCGCGTTTGTGCTCCCGATCAAAAATATCTATAAAGCACTTTCGATCATGGGTGTTTCGCTGACGGTGCTTTATTTTGCTATGATCCAGCTCACGACGCCGGTGCCGGCTTCCATTGCGCTTTTTCTGTTTGCCTTTGCGATGGCCGGGGTGAATCCGATGGCAATCTCTGGTGTCGGGAAGCAGCTTTCGGCAGCTTCGATGGGGATTCTTTTACCGGTGGCAGCGATCGGGGCTATCCTGATGCCTGGGATCATCGGGTTTGCCGCTGACAGCGTGTCGCTGCAGAGCGCGATGGCGCTGAATCTCGTGCCGTGTGCTGGGATTTTCGTGTTGTCGTTCGTGATGTATCGGCGGACTAAGTGACTTCGCGGACGCCTGGCCGATGCCATGACGGGACGCCTCGCAGGGGCACCCGTCATGGCTTCGGCCAGGCTGCTTTTCTACGCTATTATCTCCATACTTCTTAAATATTAAGTGAATCTAAAAGTACTCTATTATCGCTGTTCACTTCTGTTGCATGAAGTTTTTCTATGGCTGTACGTATTGTTACCGATGGCTTATACGTCTTTGTTTGAAGCCAAGTGGATAATGTGTGCAAGGCCTGTGCGCGGGTGGCGTTTATGGGAGCCTGCAGAGCTTCTGAGATGAAATTCTCGCCTTTTCCGGGGTATGGCTCGAGGACGGTCATGAGGTAGGACAGTGCGAAGCAGGGACGGTACTTTTCGTGGTCTGTTCCGAGATTGTCCTCTGGTCCTGTTGCGATAGCTGCGAGATCGAGCTTTTCGGAAACCAACGTCAAAAGTCTGTCCAGGGCCGCTTCGTTCTTTGCTGCCAGGTCCATATATTCGTAATACTTGTAAAAATCAGCATCGAGGCATGTCAGTACTTCCTCTGTACAGTCCAGCTTCAGGCGTTCTGCGATGCGGAAGCCTCTTCCTTCGGAAAGAAGCTTGTCCAGTGTGTCCCGAACGTCCTGGGAACCTAACAGCTTTGCGCAGCGTTCTCCGATCGCGCCGCTTCTTGTGAATATCTTGTTTTCGGTATAATCGTGAATCCCGCAGAGGACCATCAGAGTATACTCATTCTGCGGATATTTTTCTGCCTGCTTCAGGTAGGCCTCGAGGAGCTCCGTCCGGTTTGCAAGCTTTGAGATGCCTAAGAGTGATTCTTCGTTGAGAAGTCCCTCCATGATCGGCGCCGCAAAATGGTAATCCACGGCTTCAAAGGCGGGATTTCCAAGTACCTTCAGAAAGTCAATCTTCTCCGCAACAGTATAGGCCGAATAGGAACCGGATATCGTGTTGTTCACGCCTTCCCGGAACAGCCAGTCCTTGACCCGGCCCTTTGTGGCATCGAGATGCTCGATGGCCTGGATTCGTCCGAAGCCGTGGGTTTTCTTTGCGAGTGCAAGGATGGCATCATTCCCGTCCTTCCAGGTCTCTGCGACGAACACAGAAAAAAGTGTCAGCTCATCAGAAAGTCCGAGAGTCATGACAGCCTCCCGGACGGCATCATTGTCATCGGTATCGAGGAGCTCCATGAGTGAAAGAGCAAGCTTTACACATTCGGGGTTGCCCGAGCTCACCAGGGTAGATGCAGCAAATTCAAAGAGTGCATCCGGCACAAGCCTTTGCTGCTCGGATATGACGAAGCTTCGGAAGTTGTTATAGAGTGACAGCATCCTGTGCTTCGAATCCTGAAAGTAGCCCTCCAGGAGTCCGGATGCCTCCGCAGTATCACGGGAGGAGGCAAGCGACAGAACCTTTTTAAGGGTAGAAATATCCTTGTCAAAGGGCATCTCATGAAAGGTGATCATACCATCGATCTCGCCGTCCCGATAGACTGCTTCATCGATTTCCCGCTCCTTCGGAAGTGAAAAGCCCTTCGGCAGCTCTCCCTTCTCATTGACATGGTCACTGATATACTCATAAATTGATTCGTTCATGCTGCCTCCAGTCCTTAGATCCGTCTTGTATGATTTCCGACTATCGAAATAGCTCTTTTATTTCAGTATTTCAGAGGTGTTCTAATCTTTCAGTATGTCGGCATCGATCTCACGGAAAATACTAATCCCGCATCAATAGCCGAAGTGATCCCGCTCCGTGTCGGCATCATAGACCTTATGATATTCCTCGGTGCCCTGATGAATGATATGGATAAGCACCCATTCCTCACCCTTGATGCTGACACGGTCACCGGCATCCTTCTTCGCAAAGGGATGGCTCATCAGGTTGATCCGGGTCGTGACCTTCCGCTTTCCGTTTGTAATGATCACATAATCGCCCATCTGTGCGCCAGTATGTCCGACAAGCTTTCTCTGGTAATATGGCTTCGGTCTATTCCCTGTCTTAGGATACGGCTTTTTCCCTGCACCACCGGAGGTTTTCCGGAAGCCACCATTATCATTTCTCTTCTCTGTCATAAATCTTCTCCTTCTTTATGTTCGCTCAAGGGTCGTCTGCAATTAAACAATGCCCACTTATTTCATATCAAAAAATAATCGTCAGTACGTTCTCCGCCTCATTCGTCGAATAGCGGATTGAGGACTTGCCATGCAGATAATCATAGATTTCATGATTGGTAAAAAGCTTGGCCATCAGCTGTTCAAGAACGGCCCTGTCCGCGGTTCTGAACTGCACGGCAGGAAGTCCCGCCTTGATTGCTGCCGATACCTGTTTACCGACTGTCCCGACGTCTGCCTCGGTCAGATAGAGACCATTTCGCACAAAAAAATTATCCTTTGTCTCGAAGCATACAGGAATCGGCAGGTCTCCATCCGGGGTATGATCCTGGTTCATCCACTCGGTCGGCAGCAGGAAATAATCATAGCGGGTAAACCCAAGCGTGCCGTCGGAAGCATTGGAATTTTCTGCGTTTGTTGCATCGGTTTCACCCCAGGTTACATCCAGGAGATACCAGGCGCCATTCACCCGAAGGAAATTCCAGGCATGGAGCCCTCCCGCCGCCTGCCCTGTGATGACGGACGAAGGCATCCCGAGCCGCTGATAAAGAAGCGCTGCCGCCTTCGCATAACCATTACAGACACTTTTATGATTGAAGAATACAGAAAGAATATTCTGATTCTCATCCGCGCCCTCCACATAATCGGTATTCGTGACGAGATAGTCATACACGAGCTTTGCCTTCGTATATTCATCCGCATCCGATGGGACCTGACTGAGGATCATCTGCACCGTTTCTTCGACCCTTTGCTGCCATGCGGCGGCCTCTTCCTCCGTCATCGTATATTTCGCCTCCAGCTCGAGAGACGTCGCAACACCGCCGACGGACGTAATCGTATAGTTTACGCCCTCTACGTAAAAGATCTCGGGATGATCCGCCATGACCGTCGTGTAGATCCGCGTGAGCAGTGTCGTATCAAGCGTGGAAACCGGCTGCTTCACGCGATGCTCAATCGCATACAGCACCTGCCGGTACAGCCTCTGTTCATCCTCACTAAGCTGTCCGTAGCAGTAGTACATGGACAAATCCGAAGCACTTTCGCCCGGCTTCACAGACTCCGCAGCCTCTTCCGTGCTCCCGGTCTGTCCCTCCGTAAAAGAGCCGCTGCCGCTATCCGCATCGTCTTCTGCTCCAATGCCTCCATCATCCTTAGAACCTTCTGTGCTTTCTCCACCAGGCAGCTTCGGAAGTTCGAAAAGTCCGCTGCTTTCCCTTTCGCTGCCGTTTTCCTTGCCGGAAACAAGTTCACGCAGCGTATCCTCGACATAGGCTGCATATTCTTTTAAGAGTGAAGAGCTGCTCTCCTTTGACACACCATGCGATATGCCTAGAAGAAGCGCTATCCCGATGATGAGACTGAAGCAGCCGCCGCGATGATGAAAAAACATCCTTTTCCCTTTATAAACAAAAAAGCAACTCCACTGTCCCGAAAGACCTATTTACCTAGAATCTCCCGCATTACATAGCTACCTGCCAGTGAAGTTGCATATTTTCCGGTATGCTGTCTTAGTCCTCGAGGAACCCCTGCAGCTGACGACGATACTTCGGATTCGACAGCTTACGGAGTGCCTTTGACTCAATCTGCCGGATACGCTCTCTCGTCACGCCATAATGCTGACCGACCTCCTCGAGTGTCCTTTCCTTATCATCCTTCAGTCCGAACCGAAGCTCCAGCACCTCTCTCTCACGATCCGAAAGATTCGAAAGAACATCAAACAGCTCCTCCCGCATCATCATCTTCGAGATATTCTGCTCCGGACTGATGATCTTATCATCCGCGACGAAGGATCCAAGATCCGAATCCTCATCGTCACCAACCTTACTATCAAGACTTGCAGGGCCGGCATCATACTCGGAAACCTCCGCGATGCGCTCCACCGGCATATGAAGATACTCTGCAAGCTCCTGATCACTCGGCTCATGCCCAAGCTCCAGAGCCAGCTTCCGGGAGGTCTTCTTGATCTTATTGATCTGCTCCACGACATGTACCGGCACACGAATCGTTCTAGACTGATCCGCAAGCGCTCTCGTGATGCTCTGACGGATCCACCAGGTCGCATAGGTACTCAGCTTAAAGCCCTTATCCGGATCAAATTTATCGATACCACGCATAAGACCGATATTTCCCTCCTGGATGAGATCCAGGAAGCTCATACCACGTCCCGTAAAATGCTTGGCGATAGAAACCACGAGACGAAGGTTTGATTCGATCAGACGCTGCTTCGCATACTCATCGCCATTCTTTGCGCGTACAGCAAGCTCATGCTCTTCATCCGCCTTGAGAAGCGGGATCGCGCCGATCTGCTTAAGATACATCCGGACCGGGTCATCGAGAGAAACATTGTCAAGATTCTTGAGCGAATCCATGTCGAGAGCCTTTAAATCCTTCTCCTCATCCGACAGATTTTCATCGTCCTCATCCTCATCGACATCATCATCATCAAAGGAAAACTCCTCTTCGGTTCCGAGCTCGGCAGCCTTCTCTGCCATAGCCTCGTCCGTCGCCTCATCGACGATCTCATCCTCCACCTGTGCCTCAGGTTCGGTATAATCGTCATCAAGCGGTGCTTCCTCTTCCGCGTCTATGGTCTCTTCTTTTTTCCCCTTTTTCTTAGAAGACAGCTTCTTCGCCGGAGTCTCCTTCGGCGCCGCCTTCACGTCATCATATGAATCTACGATTTCGATCTGCTTAGCGCTGCAGAAGGAGCGGATCTTATCCTCGGTCTCCTCATTCATCACATAATCCATGCAGAGACTTTCAAACTCATGCTCAGTGATTCTGCCATCATTTGCCTTTGCTGTGACAGAAATCGCATCCATAATATCCTTCAAAGCCTGTGGCGTAAGTACCTTCTTCTCGTTATCTTCCTTCAACTTTTCTGCTTCCTTTAATTTAATATGCGGGGCAATCGCCGAAAAAAGCATCGACACCTGCCGATGCTTGAACTTTACGTTCCCTTGCTTTAGAGAATTATAAACGAATTTAAAAAACATGCAAGCCCTTCGGAATGCATTTTTTCATATTTTATATTGTAACCTTTAATTTTTCCATATTGATATGGTTTTCAGAAATATGCATAAGCAGCAGTGCAAAAATTCCTGTATTTTCTAAGATAAAATCTCTATTCAATTCCACACTGATACAGTATAATTTCCTCCGTTTCATTCTTAGTAAGCAGTACCCGTTTATAAACGCTTCAGTCATAAGCATGCGTTCAAGAGGCTATGCTGTCTCGTTTTAAGCCGATTTATTTTTATCAGAGGTTTTCTATGCAGGTTGATATGACGAAGGGCAATCCCCTTCCGATGATTCTAAAATTTATGCTGCCGCTCTTTATCGGCAACATCTTCCAGCAGCTCTACAACATGGCCGACACCATTATCGTCGGCCGCTTCGTCAGTGCGGACGCACTCGCTGCCGTCGGCGCGACCGGTACCATCATGTTTCTGGTGCTCGGCTTCTCCCAGGGTCTCACCACCGGCTTCACGGTCCTTACCTCGCAGGCCTTCGGTGCCGGCAACACAGAACGTGTCAAAAGGAGCGTCGCGAATGGAATACTACTGTCCCTTATCGTTTCCGTCGTGATGACCATCCTGTCCGTCCTCACCATGCGCCCGCTCCTTCGTCTAATGCACACACCTGACAATATCTTTCAGGATTCGTATACCTATATTACAATCATATGTCTCGGCCTGGCAGCAGGTGTGTTCTATAACCTGTTTTCCTCGTTCCTTCGTGCGATCGGAAATAGTCAGGTTCCACTCTATTTTCTGATCTTCTCTGCCGTGCTCAATGTCTTTCTTGACCTTTTTCTGATCATCGTCATGCACATGGGTGTCGCTGGTGCAGCACTCGCGACCGATCTGTCGCAGGGCATCTCTGCCGTACTCTGTCTTTTCTATATCAGAAAACGCGCCGTTCTGCTCTGGCCGAAAAAGCAGCACTGGCACATCAATCCACTCGATACCGAGCATCAGATGGCGGTCGGTATCCCGATGGCTCTCCAGTTTGCAATCACTGCCTCCGGCACGATGATCATGCAGTCCGCGATCAATCTCTTCGGGTCAGTCGCGGTCGCCGCCTATACCGCAGCCAATAAGCTTGCAAACGTTCTTACACAGGAAATGCCAGCGATGGGACAGGCGATGGCAACCTATGCCGGACAAAATTATGGAAAGGGTGATGAACAGAGGATTCACAAGGGTGTACGCGCTGCTGTATCAATTGACACCATTTATGCGGTGCTTGCAGCGATTGTCGGCCTTTTACTCGTCCGTCCGACGATGGGACTCTTTTTCATAGAGGGCAGTAATTTCGAAGAAATGTTTCCATGGGCGCTCACATACATCCGGATCACGGTGATATTCTATATTCCTTTAAGCTACATCTTCATCTTCCGAAACACGATGCAGGGCTGCGGGCATGGCTTCCTCCCGATGATGGGCGGTGTCGTCGAGCTTTTCGCACGGCTCATCACGGCACTGGTCGCCATGCATGCGATGTCCTATCCGCTCGCCGTTTTCTGTGACCCGGCCGCCTGGCTCTCCGCCGCGATCTTCACCGGTGTCGCCTACCTCTTCGTCATGAAGCAGGTCAAAGTCGAACTCCGAAACAGGATGACAACCACGCTTGTACCCCACGCTTGTCACTCTTCATGAGAATCTCGTGATAATGATGTATACGAGAATGATGAAGCAAAGCGTCGCAATCCATTCGATATCACGATGCTTCTTCTCCCTTCTGTCTCGATCCCGTATTCTCTCCTGATATCGCTCCCAGAGTGAAGACTTGTCATCATCGTGGCCATCCGGTGTCATATACATGCTTTCCTTGTCCTCCATCACCTGCCTGTGTTAAAGCTACAGCTTTAACAGCCTTTAGCTTTGGCCTGCATTGCATCGTGAACCCTGCATGGCAGTACGTATCACTGCGCAGGTTTCTTAATTTTGTCACAATGCAGAATTTTTGCTTCGATATCCTTCTCCCCATCATCCTCCGGAAAGGTGTTTGAGGCTTCGACCACACCGTTTTTCTTCGTCGAAACGGTATCTGCCAGCCTCTCATAGCGCTTGATATCGTTGCAGAACTCCGCTGCACTGCAATTCATGCACATCGGCCGCATCGCCTGCCCCGGCTTCACTTCCTTTGCCCGCATGCCATATTTAAAGATCACATACGTCATCACCGCACAGAACACTACAAACAGCACTAGTAAGATATATTTTCCTGTCATGCTCATCTTTATTTCCTTTCCTTCAGCTTCTGAAGCTTCACCCTGAAGCTGATCCTCCGCTCCGTCGGCATATCATCAAACTGAATCGTATAGGACGAAGCATCGAGATCCACGTCCTTTATTGTACCACAGCCAAACGCCTTGTGCGCGATTCTGTCTCCGATTG
>OMZX01000017.1 GCA_900315665.1 uncultured Eubacteriales bacterium | reverse complement strand
AGTCCTTCTCGGATTATATGGCCAATATTTCGACAACCCTGTCGAACGACCAGAAGAACAACACCGATGCCCTCACCTCAAATAAGCAGGTGCTTTCCTCGATTCAGGAATCGAAGGATGAGCAGTCCGGTGTCAGCCTCGATGAGGAAGCAGCAAACATGATGACCTATGTTTCTTCCTACAACGCTGCTGCGAAGCTCATGAACGCGTTTGATGAGACGCTTCAGTCTCTTCTCTCGATCGCCGGTTGATACATTTCTCTCGCTGCCGTTGCGGCATCGTAAGGGAATCAGGCGCCATAAACAAAGCGCTATAAAATGTAAGGAAATCAAACATCATAAAGTATATTTCGCCATACGATAAGCCTGGCGGTTTGAAAATTCTTCCTTTCGAAGCATGAAGGAGTCATTATGAGAGTTGCAAATAATTACTATAAAACCTATGCGGAGCTCGTACAGAATCTGAAGGCTCAGTATAATAAGTCCATGCAGAAGGTATCAAGCGGACGTAAATATGAGACTGGTGCCGATAATCCGAGTGCCTACTATCAGGGCGAGAAGCTCGAGAATCTATACAATGATGTCGAAGCGAAGGACTCGATTCTTGGTGATGTGCTCCATCGTATGGAGCAGCAGGAAGCCTCCTCGAAGGCGCTGCACACCGAGATGGGTAACATTAACACGACGCTCATTAAGGTGGCCCATGCGACCGAGCAGGACGATACCGGCATCGTCGATACGGTTATGACCGAGCTTAAGCAGCGGCAGAACACGATGACGCAGGATCTGAACCTCCAGTACGAGAACTACTACGTGATGGGCGGCAATGACTCGGATACAGTTCCATTCAGTTCGGATTTCACAACAGATAGCACTGGCAAAACTACTTTTTCGATGACTTATCATCACAAGTTTGCCGGTGACTCCGATGTCACACATATTAAGATGACGTATGATCCGGAAGCTGACGACGGAGAGGGTGGAAAGGGTGCCTTCACCTATGATATCGTCGGCGCAAACGGTGATAAGGTAGATTTAAAGGATAGTAATGGCAACATTACACTTTCAAGGGATGCGTCTGCTGCAGATCGTCAGAACGCAGCGCTCGACAAAATGGCCACAGCTATGGAAGAGCAAGGCCGTATGTCACTTGGATATGGTACAGTCGTAACCGGACAGCGTGATACTCTGCCAGATACCTATTTTGGTGGTCTGAATATGATTACAGGTCTCACCTCTGATCAGATGCGAACGCTTCACAATCAGGGTGTGACCAATAATATGACTTCTGACCAGGTCAAGGCGCAACAAACATCTAATTTGCCAAACTTGAGATCTAAAATCAAAGAGTATATGAACAAATCCGCTTTCGGTCTCAACGCGAAGGCAATCGATCGAATCGGCAATTATCAGACTGAATTAAATGAATATGCAGAAAACGTAGCTGGACATGATACAACTACGTTGAATGAGCTTCGTGACACTATGACGAAAGATCTCGGTGGCATCCTTGATGAGTGGGACAACTCGATGTCGAGAGTTATTTCCACCACAAGACATATCGGTGTCACCTACAACACACTTTCAACGATGCAGTCGCAGCTGCAGGTACAGCAGGATACGTACCAGACTGAGTATGATGACAAGCTTGGTGTCGATACGGCGGATGCGATCACGAAGATGTATTCTGATCGGTTCGCGTATAACGCGGCGCTGCAGGTCGGCTCGAAGATCATGCAAAACTCGCTGTTTGATTTCGTACAATAATAGATTATAATAAAGAATCATGTGAGGTATCTTTATGTTGACACTCGATACGAAGGATTATGGGCTTGTCGAATATGAGGAATCCGATCTTCTGGATTTCCCGGACGGTATCTTCGGTTTTACGGAGCTGAAGAAGTATATCCCGCTGGTGCTCGATGAGAATGAAGACAACACGATTCTGCTGCTTCAGTCGATCGAGAACCCGGATATTGCGTTCGTCGTGTTGAATCCTTTTACGCTGGACCCGGATTATAATCCGATTCTGACGCCAGAGGAGCTCTCCTATCTCGGTGTAAATTCGGAGAATGATCTCTCCTATTATGTCATCAGCGTGCTTCACAATGACTACCTGAAGACGACCGTCAATATGAAGGCGCCGATCGTGATCAATCCGGATCGTCGGATCGGCATGCAGGTCATCCTCAGCAACACAGATTATGAATTCAGGAAGCCGCTGTCCGCTTTTGATACGGTTAGTGGTGAGAATAATAAGTAACCTTTACAGGAGTTTTTGCGATGCTGATTTTACGAAGAAAGAAAAATGAAAGTATCCTGATCGGGAATAGCATCCGTATCACGGTCATTGAGAGTGCATCGGATGGTGTTCGTCTTGCTATTGATGCGCCGAAGCAGATCTCGATTCTTCGTGAGGAGCTGTCCATCGCAGAGCAGGAAAATAAAAGTGCGATTGCACCAAAGGCTGAAAACATTGCAAACCTTCAGGGCGGCCTGAAGCACCTTATTAAGAAGGCGGATCTCAAGAAGAACGCACCGGCTGCACACGAAGAAAAGAAAGAGGAAACGCCAGCTGCCGGTAACGAGAACACGGAAGCGTCGGCTGCGTCTGAGAAAAAAGACGATGCCCCTGCTGCTGAAAACGCAGAAGCAAAAAAATAAATGCTGTAAATGAAAAATCACCCGCGTGGTAGCTTGATACACTACCGCGCGGGCTTTGTTTTTATCCCGGAATACCCGGAACCTTCTTATTTAGCTATTCTTATCAGCGTCATCGAGCGTTGGGAAGGTCCATTTTCGGACGTGTGCACCGAGCACTTCATTGGCATCTACAGAGGAAGACGTCGCTTCTGTAGTTTTCGCAGAGCTGCCTGAACCAACTGCGCTGCCTGTACCCGCTTTACCTGATGCTGCCGCACCAGCTTCGATCGGATGTTCCTTCTCCGCCTCCTCGAGTGTCGGAAACTTCCAGAGCTTTACATTTGCCTCCTGCTCTCCTGTCTCCACACTCTTTTCATCGAAATCTTCCTTTGCAGAAGCTTCGATATCCTTTCGGAAGGCCTGCCGGCCGTTCTCTCTGATTGCCATGGTCGTCTTCGTCTCCTTTGGAAGCTCTGAAATCGGGCCTGTCCCCGTCGTCCCGCCCGGATAACGGGCGGCAGTTCTCGTCCGCATGAAGCTCCGGGCGGCTGCATCACCGGTGTCTGATTCGCTCCCGGATGCGCCAGCGCCATATCGGCCTGCACTCCGACCGCTTGGGCCGATCCTGTCGGCATTACGCTCTTCCGAATCGCTTCGGAGCACGGTTCTCGTCGCATAGGCGCTGCCGGAGCGGCTCTTTTCGTCGCTCTCGTCGCCGGCTCGCCTGCCATAGGGTGTGATGGAAGGACGTCTTGAGGAAGCTTCCGCTCCAGCTTCTTCCGTTTCGCCTGTAGTCTCGCCGCTAACCTCCAGTTCCTTCGGCCGCTGCTCTTTCTTATGCTTCGGCAGAATCGGCGCGAAGATCATCCGGATGCCACGCACCAGCCAGAACAGCGGCAGTAAAAACGGCAGATACCGGAGAATCCCATACATCGAGCTCATATACTTGTAGCCCGGGAAAATCCAGAGCAAGGTCCGCACGAAGTTGTTCCAGAAATCAAAGCGGTGCTTCTTCCTCTCTTCTTTCTCCTTTTCACGGTTGATCTTTTCTTCCTGCTTCCGAAGCTCATCACGGATGGCCTTCACCTCAGGGAGCTGCACCTCGCCAATGACACCATTGCTGAGAATCCTTGCTTCCATCGCATCGTAGCTATGAATTTCCTCCCGATTATATGGCATCACATCATCGGACGGTGAGCCGAACCAGGCCGATGCCACATGGATGAGACTCCCTGCCACATCCTGGATATCGAAGTCCTTCAGCCGGTCCTCGATAAAGTTCATGTTCATCTTTTCACGGAACGCCTTAAAGAACAGGAAGGTATCGAGAAGCTTCCGAATCGTCAGGCAGTCCGTAGAGTACTGATAGGCGGTCTCTGCGATCCGGTAAACGAAGCTTGCTTCCAGCGAAAACGTATGCATCGCGTGGAAGGTCTGGTCGACATAGGCCCGCTCGAGAAGCGAACGACCTGCCTTCTGGTACTGCTTCGTCTTAAAGGGCAGTGTGTAATAAATCTCGACATGGAAGCCGTTCTTTCCGCGCATGCTCTCACCGGCATCCTGGAAGGTTTCCTCGGTCTCATAATCAAGATCGATGAGGAAGCCCTTTGCAAGCCGGTAGCTGTCCGGATCAAGGAGAAGCCTGAGCGGACTGTTACCGCCGGTTTCCGGGATCCTGTAAAGCCGTCTCGTCGCCGAGGATTCAAGCACCGTCGCCGGCAGCTTCTTGTCGTCAAAAAGCTGCAGAATCCGAAGCTCCTCCTTCTCGTAGATCTCCGAATAATGCAGCGCCTCCTGGTATCTCCCATAGAAGCGCCGTCCGAGATCCTCCGGGATGCTCTCCCGCTGCCCGAGCAGTGCGATATAAATGATGTTTGAAATACCGTGATAATCGGCCATGTGAAAAAGCCGCTCCCAGTCCATATTCATCCTGGACGGTATATTGTTCCGCTGCGTCACGACCGCGGAAACCATATGAATCAGATATCTTCCCTCATAAACGGTTCGATTCATGAAGTACATCCCCTCTGTTTTAGTCCAATGCCTACAGGTCCGCCAAAAAGGTCGTTCTCCAAAGACGGACTGTGATGTAAACATTATACAACGATTTCCCTTGTATGCAAAAAGAACCGGCACAGAAACTTATCTCTGTACCGGATCCTGTTGATCCCTTATAGAATATTGTAAACGATTTGACCTGCTTTATTACTTCACTCTGTCATGCGATGGTCTGTGACCGGTTTGCTTCGAGCCGCCGCTGAAGAACATCATTCTCACGCTGAATCGTTTCAATGAGCGGAATCGTTTTCTTCCGAATCTCCAGTGCTTTACGCTCCAGCCCATCCTGCGGCTCCACTCTCCATGGATCTGTATTCACGAGCCGGTGTATCGTCGCGGCAGATTCCGGTCCTGCTTCCCCCATCTCCTGAATCTCCATCCACAGTGCATCACACTGCTTCAAGGCTTCCAGCCGCATGTTCATCTCGATTTCTGTGGAAACACCATCACGTCGGGAGATGCAGTCCCCCATCTCGTCAGAAATCTTCTTAACATCCTGCAGTACCCGGAAACGTCTCTCTAGAAGGATACAGAGCTTTTCATGATCGACTGTATCAGACAAGGACTCTCTCCTCTTCTACCATGTGGGTATCTGCTACCTGGTGGCTCGCGCCATCGAAGCCATCGCGAAGATCCTGGATGATATCGACAAGCTTCGGAATCTCGTTCAGATATTTCTTTCCGCCAGCCTTTACCTTACCAAGATCGAAGGTCAGGAAGTCGTACAGTCTGCGGAGATCCTTCGAAACCGGCTGATCCATACGAAGTGTGTTGTTCAGGTAACGGATGATCTTCACTGCTTTATTCAGGTAATTATCGAAGCTGTCCATGCTGCCGTCTTCGAGGGAGAACTGCGCCTTACGGAGATCCTTCATGCACTCGTCATAAAGGAGAATTAAAAGCTCAACCGGGCTCATGGAGAAAATTGCTTCCTTCTGATACCTCTGATAATTATTCATACAATGCCTCTTTCAGCTGCTCATACGCTAATCTGCGTCAGCCTCTTAATAAATTTCAAACTCTAAATGATTTTTACCTTTGATTTTTAAGTTCTAATAATTCATCGGATGAATTTTCAAAAGTATAAGAGTTTAACCAGAAAGTCCTGAAAGATAACTTGCCTGGGTGTTCATGTTATTAATCAGCTTCTCAAGATTCGAGAACTGCTCGATGTAACGCTCCTGCTCGGTCTTAAGCTGTGCCTTTAGATCGGTGATCGTCGTGTTCTGTTCCTGAATCGACTTATACAGCGTGTTGCTCGTCTTTGAAAGAGACAGCTTATCCGAACCGGCTGCTTCGATGAGACGTCCATAGGAACCATGATTTCTCGTCGCATATTTCGTCGCATAGGGTGTCAGAGTATCCTGCAGCTTCGAAGCGATGCCCTTCGAGTCTGACGTCCCGCCCATGATGTCTGCAACCTTATTCGGATCGGATTCAAGCGCTGCCTTAAACTTGTCTTCATCAAACTTGATCTGGCCGCCGTCTGCATAGTCCTCCGACATCGAGATACCAATGTTCTGAAGATCGGTATAGGTGTAGCCGGACTTCGCGAGATCCGAAATTGCGGTGTTTATGAAGCCCTGCAGTGAGAACGCAAGGTCGGAGACTGTCGTTTCATTATACAGGATCCCTTCCTTCGCCTTCTTGTTCCACTTTTCAATCTCGGACTCCGTCATCTCATCTTCCTGATCCTCGGTCAGCGGCTCATAGTCGCTGCTCGGGCGGGTCGTCACATGCGTGTTGACCTCCTCGACGAGAGCGTTGTAATCCTTGATAAAGCTCTTCACGTTTTCAAGGATGCTAGACGTATCGGCGCTCTTTGTGAAGGTGACATTCGCATTATCAAAGGTATTGCTTGCCGTAACCTTCAGTCCGTCGACATTAAAGGTGTTAGTGCTGGACTCAATCGTGTCCTCGACGCCATTACCATAGGAAACGGTCATCTTGCCATTTGTACCGGCAACATTTTCACTACCGGTACCGCCGAAAAGCTTCGCCGCTGCATCGCTTCCTGAAGCATCGCCGATCGTGATCTTTGCATCTGCGCCGGTGTTGTTTGTGATGAGCGCAAGCTTTCCGGAGCTTGAAAGGAACTTAGCCTTTACGCCGGCGCCGCTCGAGTTCACCTTCGATACGAGATCATCAATCGTAGAATCCTTCGTAAGGCCAGAAATCGTGGTTCCATTGATCGTGATGCCATTTTCAAAATCTTCATCCGTGAGGCCGAGATCTGACAGCTTCGTAGAGGATGTCGCCGTGCCACTCGTCGATTGATCCGTAAGAACGCCGGAGAGACTATGACCACTGGAGGCCAGGCTTGCACTCTTGATCGCAATATGGCTTAAAAGATCCGAGGAGCCGGTTGCCTTCACGAAGCCGGCATTGACCGAATCACCGCCTGCCGTCAGCGTCGATGCAAGATATGAGGCCCGGTTAACGATAGATTTTGAACCCGCGTAGGATGTATAGTTGTCCTGAAGGTCGAGTGCCTTATCCGAAAGGCTCTTATAAGCCTCCTGCTGCCACTGAAGTGTCGTAATCTTCTGTTTTGCCTTCGTGATTTTAGAAGACGTCGTCGATGTCAGTGCATCGATAAAGGAATCTCGATCCAGTCCGGATGCGATACCGCCGAAGCCACGAAGGGAAGTATTGCCGAGTGAGCTCGTCGAACTGGTCGTACTGCTCGTAGATAAGCCTTGCCATACGGTTACTCCTTTCAAAATTTCGCCCCGCCAATGTTTACATCGTCATGCGATGCTTGCATCATCTCTCCGGGCGAAACGTTCTCAATATAAAAAGCTATGGAAATCCGGGGGACCTCCCTGTCCCCCGAAGTTCACGTACTACCTACTAACACTTATTATGTCGGCGAAGGGCCGGCTTTTTATAAGCCGGCCCTTTTGTAAAGTTCATTTAATATTGTTTCTGCTCGCCGTGGTGCGGGCAGGCCTTGACATCTTCGATGGCCCGCATGATTTCGACGAGGATATCCATACGGTATTTCGCCTCGAAGAAGCTGATACGGGGCGAGGTATCTTCGCCATAAATCACGACGTACTTTGACGGAAGGCGGGTGAGGGTCAGAGCAAGGACATCGGCCTGACAGCGCTCGCAGGTACAGCAGCCGTTCTGCTCCATCATTTCCCGGATGTTCTGAGACTTCAGAATCTGCTCCATGACATTCACGATATGGAAACCGACAGGCTTGTGGCCGCCGTCATTGAAGACGTTTTTCTTTAACTGCTTTTCTTCCTCGGTCTTTAGCGTTGCTTCGAGCTGCTGCCCGATCGCACTGGACAGACGATCATTCTCGGACTGGACATCCTCTACACGGATACGCGGTCCCTTGAGATCCGCCATATTTCTCTGCTGGCCGGGTGCCTGCGCACTCGCGCTGTTATCCATCACGTCCTTGACACCGGGCGTCAGACTATGATCCGATTCAGCCGCCGCATGATTCTCCTCCGCCGTGATCTTCCCGGAATCAGATGCATCCTGCGGCACGCTGGCCGCTGCCGCAACAGAATTTGGTGCACCGGCATTCTGTTGCAATCCTGCAGCACCAGCTACTCCCTCCGGGCTATCGATCGGCCTTTTCTCTTCTGTATCGTTCAAACTGCCTCCTCCGGCGCCGAAGCCTCCATCTGCCATGTTTCCTTCCGGCATATTTGTTACAAAACTCTTTTTTCCCATGCCAGCTGCCACCTCGGATTCCTGCATGCCGCCAAGTCTTGCCATATCCTGATCCTGCGCGTTCAAAACAGCAGCCATTTCGTCTTCCTTTGCACTTAGAGCGGCGAAAAGCTCATCTTCCTTTGCACTGCGGGAGGCCTCCAGTTCTTCCTCATGCTTTCGTCTTTCGGCTTCTTCTTCCTCTTGCTTTTTCTTCTCTTCTTCCGCCTGCTTCTTCGCAAGGTTGTCTTCATAGCGTTTTCGGACGGCCTCACGAATCGCATCCCGCGAGGCGCTCGCGAGGTCACCGACACCGGCGGAAAGGTTCTTTACATTGTTCGACAGCTCCTTGATTTCCTCGGAAGAAACGAGATTCACCGGGGCGCTAGCATTTCCCGCTGCCCCAGTATTGCCAGATATTCCAGGGTTTCCCAGGTTACCGTTATCTTTTCCAGACGATTCACTGATCGCGTTTGGATCAGGGCTGGCTTTCCGCCGTCTTCTCGGCGCAGTCTTCTTTCCATCTGATGCGGCATCTGTGCTGCCCTTTCTTGCCATCGGGCTGTTGTCGTATGCGCTCATAAGCGTATCAGATTCAACATTCTCGCCATCTGAAGATGTCATAACCTCATCTTCATCCGGCTGCACACCAGTCAAAAGGTTCAGCACGTGGCTTGTCTTGTTTGTACTTTTATCAGACCTTGCCATCTGCGAGAACCTCCTCAAGCTTTATGTCCTTTGCGATCTCATCGATGAGACTCTCATAATCCCTTGCACCGGTGGAGTGACGGTCAAAGGTGAAGACATCCTCGCCATGCGCCGGCGCTTCTGCTACTGCAATAGAATTTCTAATTTTTGTATCAAAAACCTTTGTACCGATCTGCTTTGCGATGGTGTCCGCCATATCGAGGACATCTTTTGCAAGGCGGGTCCGCTTCGTAAAACGATTAAGAAGGATTCCTAAAACACGAAGATCCGGATTCAGCTGCATGCGGACAGAATCAATCGTCTCGCGGAGCTGTGAAAGACCAACCAGTGACAGAATATCCGTATTCATCGGGATGATCAGGTCGTCGGACACGACGTAGGCATTGACCGTAATGATGTTAAGAGCCGGCGGCGTGTCGATCACAACGTAGTCATAGTAATCCATGACAGGCTCCAGGGTCTTTCGGAGGGTCGACTCACGTTCTCCGGGCGGGAGCTTGTCGAGACCCGAAGAGCTCAGTGTGATATCAGAAGCCAGCACGTCGACAAGCGGCAGGCGCCGGATTGCCGTCTGCACACGGATCTTGCCCTGCAGGGCGTCCAGCACCGTCGGACCGTTGCCCTCGAGTCCCAGGCAGAAACCGAGGTTTCCCTGCGGGTCGAGATCGATGCCCAGCACCCTTGCGCCGCGCCGTGCAAGTCCGGCTGCAATCGCCGTCGCTGTCGTCGTCTTCCCGACCCCGCCCTTTTGATTCGTCACTGTAAGAACTATCGCCACTGTTGTAACCTCTTTCACGCATACTTTGGAAGTATTATAGCAGAAAAATAATGGGCTGTCGCAGGAACTGCGACAGCCCATGAAATTTTCTTATGAATTATTGTCCATGGAACCCGTTTTCACGGCCGGTCTTGAAGCGGGCGATGAGCACGTCCATAACGTTTACGAGGTGGCCGATCTCCGGCTTCGACAGCTGCTCGTCGGCGCCGAGCGACTTGCCCTTTTCACGCATCTGCTCATTGATGAGGGATGAGAAGATGATGAGCGGGATATGACGAAGGATCGGGTCCTCCTTCACAAGCTTCGTGAGACGGTGACCATCCATGCGCGGCATCTCAAGGTCGGTGATGATGATATTCACCTTATCATAAACAGAGGTATCACCCTTCATGGATGCAAGATAATCCCAGGCTTCCTGGCCATCCGAGCACATCTTGACATCGGTGTAGCCCGCACGCTCCAGCGACTCCTCGATCATCTTCTGCAGAAGTACAGAGTCCTCGGCAATGAGTACAGGCGAAGTATCGAGGCTCCGGTCGCCCATTTTATCAATCTCAGACATCTGGATCGTCGTTTCCGGTGCAATCTCTGCGATAATCTTCTCGAAATCGAGAATCGTCACGAGCTTGCCCTCGCACTGCGCGATACCGGTTGCTACTGACTCATCCGATGAGCCCAGTGTCTTATCCGGTTTCTGAATCGCCTTCCAGGAAATACGGCTGATGCCGTCGATCGAATCCACACGAAACGCAACCATGATCTTATTAAAATTCGTGATGATGAAAAGATCGCGATCTCCGTGCGGCTTCATCTCACCCGTCAGATAATGCGTGAGGTTTACAACCGTGATGAGGGACTCACGCGGCTTGAAAAAGCCCTCTACCGAAGGATGGGAATGCGGCATCGGCTTCACATGCTCCGCCATCATAATTTCCTTCACCTTCGCCACATTGATGCCGTACAGCTCGTCATTAATGCGGAACTTCATGATCTCAATTTCGTTTGTGCCGGACTCCAGCAGGATTCCTTCCTTCTTCGGACTTTTCACAGCGTGCCTCCAACCTACAGCGTTATAGTAAATCTAATTATTGTATCGATTCCAAACCTCTAAAATATAAGCTCTTTCTATTATAATGCCTACATCTCCGCCTGCAAAGTTATTTTCGTAAGAAATTTGTAAGGGGGTCAGACACCCTTACGGAATTCTTAACGCTGAGGGCGGCAAAAGGTGTAAGCCTTGGACGAAACCTACAGGTGCTTCTCCGGGCGCCCGAAGGTACGGACGATCACCTCGCCGGTCGCGATATCGATGGACATGGTGCGGGCATAGTTCGCACCGAGATCCTCCGCGGAAATCCGGAAGCCCTCCTCGGCGAGCTTCTTCTTCACCATGGCCGCGTTCCGGTCGCCAATGTTTCCGAAAGTCGCGTTGCCGCTGATTTCGAACATCTTGGCGCCGCCGGCGACCTTTACGATCGCACGCGACTTCACGAAGCCAAACGCCGTCAGCTTCCGCACGGTCTCATGGATACCCGTATCGGCATATTTATAAATATTCGGATCATCCGGGTTCTGCCGCTCCGGCAAGAGCACATGCAGGAGCGCACCCAGTTTGATGTAGGGGTCATAAAACGTGATGCCGACGCAAGACCCTAATGCATAGGTAATGATTTCTCCCGCGCCTCTCGTCAGCTTCATGTCGCCGATCCCGACCTTGAGCTGTCTGTCCATAGGTTTTTACTCTACTCCGAGCTTTCCGAGTATCCTGTTCAAAGAATCAATATCCGGCAGCATAAGCAGCCAGTCGTTCAGGATCGTTCCTTCCACCACGAAATCCGCGTTACAGTACATCAGCTTGTCCGTGATGTAGCCGTACTCCGCGATCGGCACCGTCAGGATCGCGCCGAGCATATTGATTGCCGAGCTTGGTACCGACATCGAAACATCGAGTCCGACGAGTCTGGTGAACGCATTGATATACGAGCAGATGATGATGTTGCCGATCTCCGTCAGCGCCGAATTCGCCATCTCATCGAGGTCCCGGAAGCTCGAATAGGTCTTGCCGAGCAGCTTCGAGAACACGGTGTTTGCAAAATCCATATTGAAAAGAAATAGCATGATGCCATTGATATCACCGGTCATCTGCACGAGTGTCGCACCGACGATCTGCTCTTCCTGGCCGATCTGCTTCACGGCGTCATTGTAGCCGAGGATCTGCACGGCCGGGATCGTGATCCGGACCTCCTTGTTGAGAAGGTTCGAAAGGGCCGTCGCCGCATGGCTCGTACCGATCGATCCGATCTCCTTCATCACATCAAGCTCCTGGAGATTCATGTCTCCATAGTCGCGAAGCTTCATCTATTCCTCCTTCATTGTTATCCCGGAGTGCCCGCTTGCGGGCGAGGCTTCGGGATGCCTTAGCGGCGAGCGTGTTCAAAGGCATCGCTGGCGATGCCCACCTCATTGTTATCCCGGAGTGCCCGCTTGCGGGCGAGGCTTCGGGATGCCTTAGCGGCGAGCGTGTTCAAAGGCATCGCTGGCGATGCCCTCCTCATCCTTGTTCCAATGCTTCCTTCATGCGTATCAACGGCAGTTTCCCGCAGCCGCAGCACATAGCAGTCGGTTCACAGAACGCTCATCAACCGCGTAGCTGGTTGATCGTGCCTTCAATCTCGTCCGAGGTCTGTACGACCTTCAGAGCGTACGAGAAGGCCCTTTGCGCTTCGATGACACGGGTCATTTCACGCGCAAGATCGGTACCGGACGACTCTACCGCGCCGGTCTGCACGATCGGATCCTCGACGAGTGAAACATTGTTCTGGGTGTCATCCTCTCTGATCTTATATTCATTGTCGCCGATGTTCATAAGGCGGCTCGGATGGGACAGCGTGAACACGCCGATCTCCGGCTTCACGACATCGATCCCGGCGCCATCAAGCTCAAGCTGCGTCGGCTGCCGCACGCCATCTTCATCGGTGGTGTCCGTTTCTGTCTCAGTTTCTTCGGTTGTCTCCTCGTCCTCTGACTTCTCGGCGACCTTGCCGGATGCATCAAAGGAGCTCTTCGCCATCCGGTTTGCGATCTCCTCGATGTCTTCGACCGTATCTGCGAGGATCGGCTGCTGCTCGGTATCGCACACATATTTTCCGGATTCTGTCATGAGATAGAACTGGCCGCCCATATCCGCCGCATGGAAATGCCCGTTTCTCGTGTAGGTGATATCACCACTTGCCGGGTCCCGCAGCATGAAGAAGACATTGTCCTGTGCCAGGGCATAGTCCGTCTTCGAATCGGTGATGGTGAAGCCGGACGTGTGGAAATCGGTCTTCGTCTGGGAGACGATCATGGAATCGCCGGCCTGAAGCTCGGTCCGGGCTTCCTCGGAATCGTTCAGATTATATTGCAAAAGCTCACTGAACACGGCTTCCTTCGGCTTATAGCCGTAGGTGTTGATATTGGCAAGGTTGTTTGATGTGACGGCAAGCTGCCGCTCATGGCTGTCCGCACCGACCGCACCGGTCCAAAACGAAGTATTCATCGCGCCTTCCTTTCTACTTTTGTCCAAGTCTCACATCGGACACCATAATCTATTTCTTGTCCCCGGTGTCATCATCGCTCATAAAAAGCTGACAGAGAGAACCGTCCCCGATGTCATCAGCTCATGCTGCCGAGGGTGACGGCTCTGCCCATCACGGTGTCATACATCTTGAGAAGCTGTGCCGCCGACTGGAGCGTCCGCTGCGAAGTGATCATGGAAGTCATCTCCTGTACCATGTCGACATTTGAATCCTCGATGGCCTGCCAGTAGAGCTTCGTCTCGCCATTGTCATTGGCAACGGCCGCGGCCTGATTCGTCGTAAACATGCCATTATCCTCACGGTGAAGCTGTCCCTCATCCTGGAAAGTCACGACTTCGATCTGCCCGTACTCCGGATAGGTGATGCTGTAGGCCTGATTGCCTTCTTCATCGTAAATCGGATTGCCATTTTCATCCACTGCCGGCTCTCTCCTCTCCGGGCCCTTGATCCGGCCGGTCGAATCCACGGTGAAATCCTCGGACTGAATCCGAATCGGCTGTCCGTCTGTGCCGAGTACATCGCCAATGCCGGCGAGCTCAAGTGTGCCGTCGTCCTTCACAGAGAACTGACCGTTACGGGTGTACTGCACGCCGGTGTCGGTACGCACGGCGAAAAAGCCCTGCCCGGTAATGCAGAAATCGTAGATATTGCCGGTCTCCTTGAACGCGCCCTGACTGTAATTCGTATAGGTCTGGGTCGCGGTGTTGATCTTTGACATAGAACCGACATCGTGGGGATTTCCCTTGTTATACTGGCCGGTTCTCGTCAGGATCTGCTCCTGAAAGGTCGAGTTCACCATCGTGTCGGTCTTGTAGCCGGCTGTGTTGATGTTGACCATGTTGTTGCCGATGACATTGAGGTTTCGCTGCTGTGTCAGCATCCCGGATGTCAGATTGTAAAAGCCCTGGTACATAATATTACCTCATAAAACTCCAGCGGTTCTGCATCCTGTCAGCCCTTGCTGTATCTAAACCGGATATCCTTTCCGGTCACATCTCCTGATCTGCCATGTATTTTTTCAGCTTCTTGATGGCGCTCGAATGAAGCTGGGAAACACGCGGCTGTGAAATTTCCATGACCTCCGCGATCTGGTTCATGTTGAGCTCCTCGACGTAGTAGAGGCTGATGACCATTTTTTCGTTATCCTTCAGTTGGTCGATCGCATGCGCGAGGGTCGAGGTCATCTCGCCACGGAGAAAGCTCTTCTCCGGCTGCTCATCAATGTTTTTCGTCGGCACCTGCAGAAGCGCCTGATCCTGATCGTCGTACGTCATGTCGAGCGAGAGCACGTTTGTCATGGTCTGCATGCGCTGGATCTTCTGCACACGCTTCACATCCATGTGGAGGCTGTCCGCGAGCTCCTCGTCCGTCGGCGCATGGCCATTCTTCCTGGTGTAAGCATCGCGCGCATCGTCGATCGTCCGGCGGTCCTTGTGATAGTTCCGCGGCATCCAATCATTTTTCCGGATAAGGTCGATCACCATGCCACGGATACGCCTGGAGATAAAGGTCTCGAACTTGTTATCCCGCTCCTCATCATAGCGGTCGATCGCCTTCATGATCTCGATGACGCCCTCATTGATGATGTCCTCGGGCTGCATCGATCCCGTGTACATATCGCGCATCTGATACGCGACCGCCTTCACGATGTACACATATCGAAGCGTCAGCTCCTGCCGGATCGCAGGATCATGCGTCTTCCGATATACGGAGAAAAGCTCTTCATTTGTTTTTTCCGCTAATGCTTCACTGCCCATCGCACTCGTCCTTCTCGTCCTGCCGGAATATGCCGGCTATCTCTTCAAGTATACCGCAAAATGCGAAAAAATATCATATTTATCCGCTATATCTCGTAAAATCTTTGTATGCCAATGCACACATCAGGTTGATTTATATTAAATTCTTCTAAAAAAAATAAATTTTAATATATCAGCCTGTGGCTGCCCGCTGTTCCGGTGTTTCTAAGCGAAGCGACCCGATCGCCTGAATCTGGACATTCGAGGCGATTTCATTGAAGGAAAGAACACGAACCGTCGGATAGAACTGTTCGATCAGGTGATAGAAGTGGGCCCGCATCACTTCGGACGTGAGGATGACCGGCGTCTGCTGCAAAGCCTTAAACTTCTTCACGGTATCCGCCACCTGCTTCACGAGACTCTGCAGTATATCCGGGCTAAGCGCCAGGTAATAGCCGCTCTCGCCCTTCTGGAGCGAGCTCACCATCGAGCGCTCGAGGTCTGCATCGAGCGTCACGACACGCATCGTGCCATCCTCGCAATACATTCTCGTGATCGTCCGCTTGAGAGCAATCCGCACCTGCTCGACGAGAGAATCGATATCCTTCACCGGAAGACCGGTCTCTGTCACGACATCGACCATCGTCTCGACGATCGTCTCGAGATCCTTGATGGACACGCCTTCCTTTAAGAGACTCGTCAGCACTTTCTGTAAGAGATTATAGGATATGAGATTCGGGAATGCCTCGGCCACGAGCTCTGGTGCGGTCTTCTTTAAGTTTTCCACCAGCCGGAAGACCTCCTGCCGTGTCATGAGCTCATACGAATGCGCCTTCACGACCTCGCTAAGATGCGACACCATGACGGACAGCGGATCGATGACCGTATAGCCATAGAGCTCCGCCTTATCACGCTGATCGGCGCGAATCCATTTGCTCGGAATGCCGAAGGCCGGTTCGATGGTGTCGATGCCTTCGATTTCTCGCTCCGGATGCTCCGGTGTCAGAGCGAGGTAATAATCCGTGAGGATCTCGCCCTTTGCGACGGATTCTCCCTTGATCTTGATCTCATAGTCATTGGTACCGAGGTTCGATGAATCACGAAGACGCACAGACGGTACCACGAAGCCCATGTCCTGGGCGTACTGTCTTCTGAAAATCACGATACGGCTGATGAGTCGGCCGCCGACGGATTCATCCGCAAGCGGGATGAGGCTGTAACCGAAATCCATCTCGACAGGTTCCACCGTGAGCAGGCTGTAGACATTGTGCACATCCTTGAAGAAATCGGCTTCGGTCGCTGGCTTCTGCTCAGCGCCCTCAGCGGCTTCACCCTGCTGCCCACCTGCTGCCGCTGTCGCCGGTGCGCCTTGTCCAGCCGCCCCTCCCGGTGCACCTGCCCGCGCCGCGGCTGCCTGGTATTGTCCGGTTCGGACGGCCTCCGGCTCCTGCTCGATCTTCCGCTGCATCATGTAGCCACCGCCGATAAACATAGCAGCAGCCAGTATGATCTGCACGATCGGCATACCCGGGATGATCGTCAATGCAAGCACCATGAGGCCGGCAATCATAAAGGCACGCGGCTGTGCCGTAAACTCGTGCGAGATATCCTCGGCGAGTGAGCCCTCAGCGACGGCACGGGTTACAATCATGCCGGTGGCCGTCGAAATGAGGAGCGACGGAATCTGACCGACGAGACCATCACCGACGGTCGCGATGGAATAGGTGTTCAGCACCTCCGTGAAGGAACCGCCGCCCTGTACCATGCCGACGATCGTACCACCGATCAGGTTAATGGCAGTCGTCACGATCGACATCGTGGAGTCGCCCTTTACGATCTTCGTAGCACCATCCATGGAGCCGTAAAAATCAGACTCTCTCTGGACATTCTGACGTCTTCTCGAAGCCTCACGCTCATCAATCAGACCTGCGTTCAGGTCGGAGTCAATGGCCATCTGTTTACCGGGCATAGCGTCCAAGCTGAATCGAGCGGAAACCTCAGCCACTCGCTCGGCGCCCTTCGTGATGACCGTGAAGTTCATGAGGACGATGACGATATAGATGACGAAACCGACGACGACATTGCCCTGGAGGACGAAGTCACCGAAGGCCTTGATGATCTGACCGGAATCACCGCCATTCGAAAGGATATTTCTGGTGGTGGAAACATTGATGCCCAGTCGGAACAGGGTCGTGAGAAGCAGGATGGACGGATAGATTGAAAACTCGAGCGGATCATGGATCGTCATCGTGATGATGAGGATCATCATGGAAAGGGCCATGTTGATCACGATCATCATATCCGCCATCGCTGGTGGCAGCGGGATGATGATGAGCAGGATGACAAGGACCGCCATCACGACTATTGAATTGTCCGCAATCAGCTTAACCCACTTGTTCATTCACGCCTCGCTGCAAACCTTCCGTCAAACACCAAAAGCAGACGCCCTTCATCTCCTTTTGAAAGGCTTCTGCAAAAATAAACTACTTCTACTCTATAATACACTATTTGGCCCGATTTCGGAAATCAAATCTGTTTTACCCGGTCAGCTTCTCCTCTTCGCCCTTCAGGCGGTAGATCTGGACGAGGATTTCTGCGACGGCGCCGTAGAGCTCCTGCGGGATTTCCTGGCCGATCTCACACTGCGCGTACAGCGCACGGGCAAGCTCCTTGTTCTCGATCCAGTTCACGCCATTCTGCTCGCCGATATCGACGATCTTCAGTGCGACATAATCGACGCCCTTCGCGACGACATACGGCGCCGGCCTTACCGAGGTATCATATTTCAGTGCCACAGCGACGTGGGTCGGGTTTCTGACGATGACGTCGGCTGTCGGGACGTTCTGCATCATACGACGGTTCGTCATCTCACGGTGCCGCTGCTTCATCTTGTTTTTGACTTCGGGGTTGCCCTCCATCATCTTATATTCGTCCTTGACCTCCTGTTTTGTCATCCGAAGGTTCTGGTGGTATTCTCTCCGCTCATACCAGAAGTCAAACGCCGCAATTGCAGAGAAGCCAATGCACACACGTATCACGAGGTCCCAGATCATCTGCATAAGATACAGCATGGATGCCATCGGCGCCATGTCCATCATACGGGATATCGGGACGAGGTCGTCCTTTACGATGTTCCAGACAAGGATGAGAAGGAGCGCGATCTTAATAATATTTTTGAGAACGGAAACTAAATTTCTGAGTGAAAAGATACGTTTGATACCATTCGCGGGGTTCAGCTTCGAGAGCTTGAAGCGGAGCGGCTCCATCGAGCGATTAAAACGGGTCTGTACGCCATGCGAGAGGACGCCGAGGATCGCCGAGCCAAGCAAGAGCGGCAGGGCACAGATGAGCGCCGCCACGATGAAGCGGTAGCCGAGTACGCGGTTGATGGGGTTCACTTCGCCGTGGTGGATGGTGTCGAGGGTCCAGCGGAGGAAGCCCATGATCTGCTTGTACATGGTGGGCATCCAGATGCGGAGGAGTATGAAGGCGCCGAGGAGCATCACGACGATGGCGATGTCCTGGCTCTGGTAGACGTTGCCGCGCTTTCGTTCTTCACTGATCTTGTGGCCGGTAGGCTCTTCGGTTTTTTGGTCTTTGTCGCCCATGTTTACTCCTTTGTGGCTGTGCGGACGGGATGCCGCCGGCGGAAACCGGCTGCGGGCGTCGGAGGGGGCGCCCTAGCTCACGCTCGCAGGTCTTCGCTATCCAGCCATCCCGAGCTGGGCCGGCCCGATTCAGGAAAAATCCTTGAAGGGATTTTTCCTTCAACGGGCCTAAAAAATCGGGCCTTGTGGGCGCCGATTTTTTACCATGCTCGGGCTGTCTGGCTAGCGAAGACCTGCGGCTTTATGTTCGTACGGGCGCCCCCTCCGACGCCCGCAGCCGGTTTCCGCCGGCAGCATCCCTGGTTTCTACAAATACATCAGTGCAGTAGCTGCACTATATTGTTCAGGATTTCTACCATTTTCTGCAATACTCTCATGAGGACGTCGCACATGGGGTTGAATAGGAATAGCAGCATGAGGAGGCCTACGATGATCTTTAGCTGGAAGTTGACGGAGAAGATGTTGATCTGGGGGATGACGCGCATGAGGATGCCCAGGGCAACTTCTGTCAGGAGTTCGATGCCTATGATGGGGAAGGCGAATTCGAGGCCCATGACGATGCAGTCATTGAAGGTTTTTAGCATATAGGATGCAAGCTTCGTTGTAATGGCGACGCCTCCGTAGGGAACGACGTCGGACATGCCGAAGACGATTTCAAAGAACTTGAGGTGTGTGTTTGTCGTGAAGAACAGAAGCATGAGCCCGGTGTAAAAGAGGTTTGTCGTGATGGTGGACTGGCTGTTCTGGGTGGGGTCGTACATCTGTGCCATGTTTAAGCCCATGGAAAAGTCCATGATGGTGGTGGCGAAGCGGACGACCATGACGGCGACTTCGATGCCGAAGCCGAGGCAGTAGCCGACGAAGAGTTCGCGTACGAGCATGAGGCCCCATTCGAGGAGGGTCTCCGGCTCGGGGACGGTCAGCTTCGCGCCGGTCCAGACGTAGATCATCGCGGTCAGCGCAAAGATAAACATGCCGCGGATCATGGGCGGCACGTGTGCCCGGCCGAAGATGGTATTCATGGTCATGGCGCCGGTCATTCGCATAAAAATCAGGCTGAACAGGATGAACATTTACTGGTTTCTCTTTCGTTTAATCAATTGCAGCTACGCAAATGCCTTTAAATCGAAGGCCGATGTAGGCATTGGCATCAGCCGGTCTTAATCATGTTGAACACAAGGTACACGAAATCCTGGATTCTTGCAAGGATCGTGCTGCCGAGGACGGCGAGGATCAGGAGGATCGACAGGAGCTTCGGCACGAAGGTCAGGGTCTGCTCATTGATGGAGGTCGCGGCTGTGATGATCGCCATGATGATGCCGACGATCATACTGATAAGTAGAAGCGGCAGTGCGATCTGCACCGATAGCTGAAAGGTCTGGAACAGCATGTCCAGCGCCTGGTTTGAAGTCATGGAAGCTCCCCTCTGCCGCCTGTCTGCGGCTATATCCTGTAAACGCCCAATGCACACATCTGGTGCAGCGCCTGATTTTCATATCTACCGGAAACTCTGTACTATCGTCGAGAACAGGAGGTCCCAGCCGTCGACGGTGATGAATAAAAGCAGCTTAAAGGGCATCGATACCATCGTCGGCGGGAGCATGACCATACCCATGGCCATGAGGGTCGTCGATACGACGACGTCGATAAGAAGGAACGGAAGATACAGGAGGAAGCCAGCCTCGAAGCCGCGCTTTAGCTCGGAGGTCATGAACGCCGGGGTGATGATCGTGATCGGATAGTCCCTGACATCGTCCTGCACCTCGACATTTGCCATCTCGACGAAATGGTCAAGCGTCGCCTTCTCGGTGTTCCGTAGCATGAACTCCTTCATCGGCGGCTGCATGCGGTCGATGGCCTCGGCCTGGGTGATCTCGCCACGCTGGTACGGCTGATAGGCGGTCGTGTTGATCTCCTGGATCGTCGGATTCATGATGTAGAGTGTCAGGAAAATCGAAATGCCTACAAGCACCATATTCGGCGGAGTGTTCTGCACACCCATTGCATTTCTGGTAAAAGAAATAATGATGATCGTCCTTGTAAAGGAGGTCATCATTACAACAATCGATGGCAGCAAGGCCACCATCGTAAGCATAAATAACAGATTTAGGGTAGGCACATTGCCGCCGTTTAAGCCTGCGATCAAATCACCCATTAGTTCTTTTTGTCCTTTCCCGAGAGAGTCTCACAATACCTCGCTAGATAACTCTTAAAGGACTCCTTGTCTACATTAGAGGGCGTCCCGTCATCCTCTTCATACTCTCCCTCGAGCTTCGTGAGAAGCTCTATCCCCGCGGGACTGGATCCCACGAGAAATGTCTCATCCTTCACCTTCAGGATAAACACCTGCCGGTCCTGCCCCACCGTGATCTGATCCACCACGTTCATGTACTTCGATTTCGTCCGGTACGCCATCCTCTTCCCGAGAAACCGGGAGCATAGCCATGCCAAAAGAAGCACGAGAACTAAAACCAGCAGGCCAGAAATCATATTCATGAGGTCAGTCATAGGGACTCCGCGTTGATATCTTTATTTAGAATCTCGGTAATACGGATACCGAAGTTATCTTCTACGACGACGATATCGCCACGGGCGATACACTCGCCATTGACATAGAGATCCGCCTGTTCGCCGGCCATCTTGTCGAGCACGACAAGCGAGCCCTGCGTAAACTCAAGGATATCCTTCACGAGCTTCTTTGTGCGGCCGATCTCGACGGAAATCTCGAGCGGCACCTTCATGAGCATCTCTTTGTTTTCCTGCTCTTCACCGATGCCTTCATTTTCGCTCGTGAATTCCTGAGAATTCATCGGATGTACGATGGACGGCTCTCTTGGTGTACGATTCTTTAATGCCTCCAGCTCCGTCTTCTCGTCCGTCTTCATCTCCTTGATGAGTTCAAGCATCGCATTTTGCGATTGCTGCATCTGCTGGAGAATCTGAAGGGTTGCAGGATCCGGTCCTGCCTGCTGTACTACCGGCTGTACATAACCGCCGTATGGCATCTGCGGGTAGCCCTGGGGGTAACCACTCTGTGCCGGCGTACCCATCTGCGGCTGTGCCGCCGGCTGACCTGCCGCAGGTGCACTGCCTGCCGGTTCAGATGGAAAAGGGGAAGCCGCTTCTTGTGCTCCTCCGTGTAAAAGCGCATCGACTGCCGACTGATCAAGCTTCCCGCTGGACGTTGCCGGTGCTGGAGCCGGTGCGGAATCACCGCCATGTAAAAGTGCATCCTCTGCTGCCTGGTCAAGCTTCCCGCTGCCGCCTGCAGGAGCTGGCGCCGGCGCAGAATCTCCGCCATGGAGAAGTGCGTCAACCGCTGCCTGGTCAAGAGGCCCGCTGGAGCTTGCCGGTGTTGCGGAAGCACCACTATCGCCACCATGTAAAAGCGCATCCACCGCTGCCTGATCAAGCGGTCCGCCGGAGGCTGCCGGTGCAGGTGTTGAATCACCGCCATTCATCAGCGCATCAATTGCAGCCTGACTCAGCGGGCCGCTGTCACCGCCTGCCGGTGCTGCTGTATCGGAAGCTCCCGCGTCTCCGCCATGGAGCAGCGCATCAATCGCACTCTGATTCAGCGGCATATTACCGGGTACACCCTGATCCGCCGGTGCTGTTTCAGGAGTATCCACGACAATCGTCTCCGGTGCTTCACCGGATGTCGATGTATCGGAACCTGTATCATCGGAAAGGCCGAACTGCTCCTTAAACGGTGCCAGCAGACGCTCAATCATCGTGCTCGGCATGATGTTCAGGAACTCACTGTTCAGCTTGTTCTCGATTTCAAGATTGAACTTAACGATGACACGCGGGTCATCGCCAGGGAAATATTTATCCTTAAAATTCTGTTCGTTATCGACTTCAAAGGAAATCGGCGTCGAGATATCAACCGGCGTACCGAGGAACTCGGAAAGTGCAGTCGCGGAGGAACCCATCATCTGGTTCATGACTTCGCGGATGGCGGATGCATTCATCTCGTCCATCTCGAACTCTTCCTCCGGAATCTCCATGCCCATCATCATGCCGACGATGATACGGACATCGTTCCGGGAGAACATCATGATACTATCTCCCTCGAGACCTACTGTATAAGAAATCTGTACGCCAATAGCGGGTTCAAGCTTTTTGAACTCGAAATCGTCCTTTTTTCTGATGGATACGGTTGGTGTAGTAATCTGAACCTTGGCGCCGAGGAGCGTCGAAAGCGCGGTCGCCGAAGCGCCGAGACTGATGTTCATGATCTCGCCAATCGCATCAACCTCCATCTCATTAAAGCCCGTTGCGCCCATGCTCTAGTACTCCTTCGCTCTATTATAGGATAAACTCAATGACGTACGACACAATACCACTTCGAAAGAAGCAGCTTCTTGCTCGTACGTTCGAGATATTTCGTTCAAAATTTTATTTATGATCTGCCGATTTCGAGCGCCTTGTTCGCCATGGCTTTCATGGCGTTCAGCGCTGTAACATTCGCTTCATAGGATCTCGTCGCGGCCATACTGTCGACGGTCTCCTTCAGCACATCTACATTTGGCATCTCAACATAGCCGTCCTCATCCGCATCGGGATGGTCCGGATTATAAACCTTTTTCAGCTCACGGTCGTCCGTCACGAGTGCTGCGACACGAACACCAGAGTGGATCCGCGAGTTATAACCGCCACCCATCCTGGCACGACGCATAGCATCCGCAAAGGTGCCCTGGCCATATGCTTCGAACACCACATCCTTCCGCTTGTAAGCGCCGCCTGCTTCAGTGCGGGTGGTGTCAGCATTGGCAATATTTTCGGCGGCAACATCCATACGCACGCGCTCTGCGCTCATGCCGGATGCACTGATATCAAAAGAGCTAAGAAATGACATCACATACCTCCTTTTCCACAGCCTGGTCCAATGCTTCCTTCAGGCTTCTACGCTTTATATTAGAAACCGCGAGGATAAAAATCGCCGGCTGCAGTCTTTCTTTACAGATAGCAGGGTGGCTTATGCTCCCAGTATCGTCTTTACGGTCGACGTAATACGCTCTGCGTTGAAGGGCTTTACGACGAAATCCTTTGCGCCGGACTTGATTGCATCGACTACCATCGATTCCTGTCCCATGGCCGTACACATGATGACCTTGGCATCCGGGTGCGCTGCGCGGATCTTCTTGAGAGCCGTCAGTCCATCCATGTTCGGCATGGTGATATCCATGATCACGAGATCAGGACTCACTTCATCATACTTCTGTACTGCCTCTGCGCCATCCTGTGCTTCGATGAATTCTGCGTCTGCAAATCCGCCCTTGGAAAGGGAGTTCTTGACCATCATGCGCATGAAGGCCGCATCGTCAACCAGCATAATCTTTGCCATAGTATTCTCCTCGAAAATAAAACTATATTCGAATTATACATTCCGAATGGTCTTTTGTTTACTGTTTTTTTGAAAAACAATAAAAATCATCCGGTTTTTGCCTCTTCCGATTCCTCATTTAATAGATCAACTGCCGCTTTTTCAACATCTTCCATGCCTTTGGCATAGATTCTATCTTCGATCCGGACGGCTACGTTTTTGTTGTGGATTCCCATCTTGCCGGTGAACCATGGCTGGCGTCCGACGTAGAGCTTCACGAGTCCGTCCTTCGACTTGTTCATGTCGATGACATCGCCAACCTGCAGATGATAGACATCCGAGATATCGAGCTTCACGACGCCGAGCTGTCCGGTGATCGGGAACTTCGTGGACCTGAGATGATCCATGATCGTATCGGACTTGTTCTCGTACTGGAAGCCCCTTGCCAGATGCTTCCGGTTATCGATGATCTTAAAGATGTGCTCGAGAAGCGTGCCCGGAAGACAGATCCTGATCTTCTCGGCCGAAAGACCCGAGACGTCGACATTGAGAAGGACGATGACGACTGTCTCATCGAGACCCATTTCCTGTGTCATCGACGGGTTTTCCTCGATCCGCTGCAATGAGAACTTGATGTTAATGTAGTTGTTGAAGCCATCGGACAGTGCGTGAATGAAATAATCAAGCACTCTCCGATACAGGGCCATCTCTACGTCAGAATAGCGGTAATTATCCTCGACCTTGATGACCTGGTCACCACCGCCGAGCATGTGGTTAATCAGTGTAATGATGAGGCCCGGCGTTACAAACATCATCATCGGAACATTGTTTACTCGTTTATCATCGTCACTAACTGTCACATCGATAATCGGCATGCAGTCATTTTCATGGAAGGAGTTGACATATTCATAATATCTCGATTCCTTCAGGTCCATGACGGTGATATCGGTCATGGCACGGAAGACACCATTGACCTGAGAGGTCAGAATACGGGCGTAGTTCTCGAAGATGCTCCGTAAGAGCTTGATTCTCTCCTTCGTGAACTTCCTGGGGCTGTAGAAATCATATTTGTTGAATTTCTTTTCAGCCTTCGCGGGCGTCTTTGTTGTTGACGCTGCCGGAGCCGCCGCAACTGTCTCCGCGGGTTTTTCCGCGGGCTCGTCCGGTACTCCGCCGCTTGCCATGGATTTCAGAAGTTCATCGATCTGGCTTTGCGATAGTACGTCTGCCATATTCTTCTACCCCTTCGTCCCGTAACTGCCTGCTAAACTTTGCCGGTGCAGGATACCGGCTTCTCACCACTCTTTGGTACTGCCCGAAACTCCATCTGAAGGGCAGTTTTCACTGATTTGGCTTTCCTTTTATGAGCCGTCCGGTGTGTCTCCAACCTCAATATTAAGTGTATCGGTGTTGGGGATGACTGCGCTGGCGGCGGCTTCTTCGCCGGGCTTCGGCTGTGTATAGTTGCCGTAAGTCGGCTGGTGTTCCTTGAAGATCGTCTGGTTGGTCTCCGGATTGCCATCGGTTACGATGGTCGTGTCCTTGTTGATACCACTGTTCAGATCTTTGTAATATTCATCGAGGTCCTTCGTCTCCGCATCTTTATCGATGAGGAGAATCTCCACACGCCGGTTTGCGGCGCGGCCCTCGGGTGTATCGTTTGATTCGATCGGGCGGTACTGTCCGTAGCCAATGCTTACAAGCTTCTCAGGCTCGATAAAATTCTTTTCCTGAATGAAAATGCAGACCTCCGCCGCTCTCATCACAGAAAGGGTTCGGTCGTTTCTTGCGCTGTTGTTTTTATTCGGATCAGCCTGCGCTGTGTGCCCCATGATATTGATCTGTGAGATGAGGTCCGCATCCGGTGCGATCGTACCGCAGAAGATGTCTAGCGTCTTCATACCGGTTTCGGTAAGGGAAGCACTGTCGCCATTGAAGAAGGCTTTATCCTTGAACTCAACGAACGTATAGCCATTTCCACGCGATACCGTGACGCCGGAAATGCCGGCTTCATTCATCTTTGCCGCGATCTGGAGATACAACTGGTTGATATCCGCCGGTGTGATCTGATTCTCCGGGATTTCCGGATCACCGATCGCACCATCGATCTCATCGGCCATCGGCGTGTTATCCGTGACCTGTGTGTTGATCACGATCTCCGCTTCGGATTCAGCCTTCTCTTCGGCTGCACGCTCGCTCGGTGTCTTTCCGTCCGGATAAATCGATCGAACGAAAAGATCCCATTTCTGCTTGTCCACACTGGACATCGAATAAAGTAGTACGAAGAAGGTAAGAAGCAGGGTAACGAGGTCACCATAGGTGTCCATCCAGCTTCCGCCTTCGTCACCTCCTCCGCCCTTTTTCTTGACTGCCATATTTCATTGACCTCCTCGGGTCTTATCGAAAATCCATTTCGTTATCTCTGAAGTATCACTTCCGTGATGGACTGCTGGTGGAAGCATTGTTCTCCCGCAGTCTGTGCGGCTTAGTCAGGCTTATGATCCGCCTTCAGCCTTCGCGAGAAGCTTCTTTGCCTGCTTCTGCGGGAGCGACGACAGGAGATGCTCACGGATGTTTCTCGGGTTATCGCCGGCCTGGATAGCAAGCACACCCTCGATGATCGTACAGTCGTAGAGAACCTCTTCACTGTCTCGCACGGCAAGCTTCTGTGCAATCGGGTGGAAAATAACGTTTGAAAGTGATGAGCCATAGAACGTCGTGATCAGTGCGACACCCATATCCTGACCAAGGGAAGATGCACCGCCCGATCCGGAAAGGTCCATGGCCTTCAGCATGTTGATAAGACCTACGAGTGTACCGATCATACCGAAGGCTGGGGCCAGTGCCGAGCCCTTCAGATACATGCCTCGGACGGCATCATGTCGGTCCATCATATCGGAAACCTGTCGTTCTAGGATCGCTCTGACCTTATCGGGGTCATTCGCATCGACGATCATGAGCACTGCACTGGAGAAGAAAGGCTCCTTAATTTCACCTGCCTTTTCCTCGAGTGCGAGGAGTCCGCTCTGTCTTGCGACTGTCGCCAGTTCGACAAGCTTATCTACGGTTTTCGCGATGTCATAGGTTTTCGGCCCGCGAAGACACACACTGATATGCTTCGGCACCTTCGTCGTCATGCTAAAAGGATAGCACGCAATCAGACCGGCGATCGTACCACCGACTACGATCTGGATCGAAGGCATATCCCAGAAGTTTCCGAGCTTCGGGACCGTGATACCCATGACGATCAGGATATCGGCCGCCAGCCATCCTACAATTAGCGATATATCCATTAATGATACCCTCCCGTAACCTTATCCTCAGGGGTTTCCTTGTCGGTCCGCTCCTTGTCCTGAAACAGGATCGCATCGTGCAGAAACTTCTCCACCTGCCGCTGGATCGACTCGATCGAATCCTTCACAAGATAAAAATCACCGTTCATGAGCTTGATCTTCGTCTCCGGAATCGACTCCATGTACAGGATCTGCATATAATTCAGGTAGATCGGCTGCCCATTCAGGCGGGTCACTCGAATCATAGTTTTCTCTCTTTCATACCCACAAAAAGCCGGCGCTGTCCAACACACCTCCTGCCAATGCCTACATCAGGCACCATCGCCGGAGATTTTCAGCCGGTCGCAGCGAAATTTTCCTCTGCAATACCAGCCTTGCGCTGAAAAGCGTACGTCCATTTGATTCATTATAAACAATTTGGGGCAAATTAGGAAATAGATATGGCAAGATTTTCGTCTAAAAAGTCTTACATTTTTCTGACGATGCCAAAAGAAAATAAGGACCGCCCATTTTTACGGGCGGTCCCCTCTCATTTATCTATTATCTCTTCATGTTTACGATTTCCTGGAGAACTTCATCGGAAACGGTGATGATCTTTGTGTTCGCCTGGAGACCACGCTCTGTGGTGATCATGTCGGAGAACTCACGGGCAAGGTCTACGTTTGATGCCTCGATGTAACCGGCCATGAGCTTAGACGTTGCGCCGCCCGGAACGGTGGAGGTTACGACACCGGTGTTATCGGTGTTGTTGGTAACGAAGGTGTTGTTGCCGGCCTTTGTAAGACCATCCTCATTCTGGAAGTTTGCAACGGCAAGCTTACCAATGATGATGTTCTTTGTCGTACCATCGGTATCCTGGATACTTGCAGAAATGATACCATCATCCGCAACACTGATACTCTTCAGCTGAATGGCGGTACCGGTATAGTCACCAGCAGTCCAATAGCTGACATTGCCATCCGGCTTTAATACAGTCGTCGGAATCTTATTCGGTGCGCGAAGTGCTGCAAGTACACGATAGGAGCCTCTATTATTTGCTGAAAGATTCGCTGAACCATCATTATTCGCATAAATTGCATAGGTCTTTTCAGCGGGATCTGTAACGGTATCAGCAGTGATAGGATGTAAATTAAGGTTATTAACTGTTTCCTTTCCACCATTACCGGTATCTATCTCCGTTGTTCCTTCACCAGGGTTAATATCCTTACCATCAGCATATTTCCAGGTTGATGTTGTAAACATAGAACCATAGCTTGTATCAACATTCGTCGGCATATCGGCACGATAGCCATAGACATAATTACCATTCGAATCGACGATGTAGCCATTGGCATCGACGGCCAGCTGGCCGACTCTTGTGTAGGAAAACTCATTGTTCTTAATCAGTGTGCTGGATGAGTTAACTGCACTGGTATTGTTTGTAGCTCTTTGCGCATCGAACGTAGCCTCTGCATCGGCATCTGTCGTGGCAGTTGCTGTATTGCCTGTACCACCATCGTTTTTATTGTCGTGATTATTGTTTACAACCGAAACACCATCCGTATCCGTCTTGATCTGAACTTCGCCAGCCTGTGCTTTCGTTACAAAGAAACCAGTACCATTGATGGCTGCATTAAAACCGCCAACGTAGGTCGGTGTTGAAGAAGTGAAGTCGGTTGCGATGGAGCCGGTTACAGAACCATAGCCGTACTGAGCGGCGTTTGTACCACCGACACCGCCTTTACCAGTTGTAGCACTCGGTGCCACACCTTTTGATGACTCGCTCGAAGTCTGATAAACGGCATCCTTGAAGCTGTAAGCCTGCGACTTATAGCCTGCTGTGTTTACGTTTGCGATGTTGTTACCGATGATATCAAGCTTGCTCTGGTGCGCTCTTAAACCTGATACGGCGGAATCCATTGCTCTTAACATAGTTCTAATCCTTTCTGTGCTGTATCGGTGCCCGGTACTTCTGACCGGGCGCCCGGCATCCTGAAAAGGTCCTGCCTTTTATATACTGCACGTTCAAATGTTCTAAATACTTGTACTGACCGGAATCTGTTGCATCTTCATCGATGCCGTTCTGTCAGTATTTGTTCCTGTCTTGAAATCTCAACATTCTGTGCCTCATGTAAGCATTGTGCGTTACATAAACACGGCGCTATCGATGTTCGTGACGGTTCTGTTTTTCATATCGTCCTCTGACATGGTCGTGACGACGACATTGTTCGGGACATTGACGATAAATACGCCCTGCCGCCCGATGACAGCGACGTCCTTCGCACCTTTTTTTCTGGCTTCGTCGACGGCGTGCTCGAGATTGCCGAGGAGTGAGTCATTCATGGGAATGTTTCGCTCGTCCATTCTCTTGACTGCGTGCTTACTGAAGCTTAGGCTTTCGAGCTTTTTCTGCTGAAGCTGTTCGAGTGATGACTGAAAGGAAGGTGCATCGCTTTTGCTTTCCTTTGTACTTGTTAGGTTCGCATCGGTCTGAAAGCCGGTACCGGAAACGCCCCTTAGTTCAAGTGCCATAGCGCTCCTTTCCTGATGCTTTACCGCGATTCTACGGTCACGCTGTCACTATCGGATGTCGGCTCTGCTGCTTCATTGTCGACTGCCTGCGGTCCGCCTGCTGCATTTGCTGCTGCGATGGTTTCCGAAGAGATGGTCTTGATTGCTGTATCCGATCCGTCTAAGCTAACGCCTGAGGATGTGCCCGGGCCTGTCGTGCCTGTGCCACTTACCGTTGTGCCGCTGGTGGAGGCATTGGCGCCTGTTGTCGTAACCGAGGTTACATTTTCATACGCGTACTCTGTGCTGTCACCGACGAGCTTGATGGTTGGTGTGTCGCCTGTCAGCGATACGGATTCTACCACGCCGGTCTTCTTCACTGCTTCAGTGCCCTTCTCTGCGTCCGCCGGGACATTGACCTCGACCTGCTTGCCAATCAGTCCGATCGAATAGTTCTGATGATTAAAGGCATTGAGCTCGTTCATCGTGTCGGTCATGGAGGTTAAGGACTGTACCATCGCCATCTGGGACATCTGCGCCATCATTTCCGAGTTGTCCATCGGGTTCGTGTAATCCTGATTCGCAAGCTGTGTTGCGAGGAGCTGGAAGTAGTTCGTGATCGACAGGGTGTTTTTGTCGTTTGCCTTTGACTTGTAGGTCGTGAGCTTGTTGACGTCGTTCGTGCCGCTCGAGGTGATCTTACTGGTATCTGTTACGTCTGCCATAAATTCTCCTTTCTTCTCAAATTCCTTCTGTTTTCCTAATGCTTAATGCTTACTTCTGGCTGCTTCGCGTTCCATTTTCTTCTGCTGGAGAAAGGTCTCCGCATTGCCGCCGGTTCTCATGACTGCGATGTCATCACACAAGTCCGAGTCTCATCTGCTGGAGAAATGCGTCTGCGTTGCTGCCGGACTGGTTTGACTCCTGCTGACGGCGTCTCTGCTCCGCCTGACC
>OMZX01000007.1:10768-44408 GCA_900315665.1 uncultured Eubacteriales bacterium | reverse complement strand
GCGCGGATGGAGGGCTTCCAGAATATCAACATTGATCTCATGAATGATATCCCCGGGCAGACGGTACGGAGCTGGAAGGACACGCTGCGTCACGTGCTGATGCTGAAGCCGGAGCATCTTTCGATCTACAATCTCATCATCGAGGACGGCACGCCCTTTAAGAAAATGCTTTCGGACGGCGCACTCTCACTTCCCAATGAAGGTGTGCAGATGATGATTGATTTTGAGACGAAGTCTGCCATGGAGAAGTATGGCTATCATCGTTATGAGGTTTCGAATTATGCGAAGCCGGGCTTTGAATGCCGGCATAATTATGGTTACTGGTCAAATGTGCCGTATCTCGGGTTCGGACTTGGTGCGTCGTCTTATCTCGAGCACACGAGATGGTCGGTGATCCGGGATTATCAGGCGTTTCTGGATCTCGACCTCGAGGCGGATGCGCGGAACGGGTATCCACAGCTCTTCACAGATGTCGAGAAGCTGACCCGAAACGATGAGATGGCGGAATTTATGTTTCTAGGGCTGAGACGGACTGCCGGTATCTCTGAGATTGAGTTCACGAGCCGCTTCCAGGTCGATATCCACTCGGTTTATGGGCCGGTACTCGACCGCTATACGGCGGAGGGGCTTCTCATTCATGAGGGCTATCGCTACCGCTTCTCCGACCACGGCTTCGATGTGTCGAACCAGGTGCTGAGCGACTTTCTTCTCGACTAAGCGGACGGCAGCCGCGGAACGCGTCTGCCTGTGTTTCACATAATCCAAAAAGTCCGCTGAGTGATGCTCAGCGGACTTTTCTTATAATTCAGGCTACAATCAGCAGATGTGTCTGATCCAGCCCTCCGGTGCTTCCTTCTTGCCGGTCTGGATGCCGGTAAGGGTATCATAGAGCTCACCGATGACCTCGCCGGCCTTATCCATGCCGGACGGAAGATTGATGACCTCATCACCGTTTACGATGCGGCCAACCGGGGAGATGACGGCTGCAGTACCGCAAAGGCCGCACTCCTTGAAGCCCTTAATTTCGGAGAACTTCACCGGTCTCTCATCGACCTTAAGGTGCAGATAATGCTCAGCGACGTAAACGATGGAGCGTCTCGTAATGGACGGAAGAATCGACGGAGACTTCGGTACAACGAGAGTGTTGTTCTCGTCAACGAAGATTGCATTGGAACCACCAGTCTCCTCAACATAGGTTCTGGTTGCCGGATCAAGATACAGGTTCTCGGCATAGCCTGCGCTGTGTGCAAGAACGCTGGAATGAAGGCTCATCGCATAGTTAAGACCAGCCTTCACTGCGCCTGTGCCGCGTGGTGCCGCACGGTCAAAATCGGATACGATGATAGCAATCGGATTTGCGCCGCCCTTGTAATACGGGCCAACCGGTGTCGTAAAGATACGGAACTGATATTCGTCAGCCGGCTTTACGCCAATGACTACACCTGTTGCAAACTCGTAGGGTCTGATATAGAGAGAAGCACCTGAGCCATATGGTGGTACCCAGTCAATGTTTCCCTTTACGACAGCATCGATTGCTTCCAGAAATTTTTCCTTCGGGAATGGCGGCATCTCGATCCGCTTTGCAGAGTTGTAGATTCTTTCTGCATTGAGATCCGGGCGGAAGCATACGACGGAACCATCCTCCCAGGTATAGGCCTTCAGACCTTCAAATACCTGCTGGCAGTACTGCAGCATACCGGCAGATTCATTGAGCGTTACATTCGGGTCGTCAATGAGTGCACCGTCGTCCCAGGCACCAGCCTTCCAGTTTGAAACATATCTCTTATCCGTGGGCATATAGCTGAATCCTATATTGCCCCAGTCCAGGTTTTTCTTCGCCATGTTCTATGATCTCCCTTCTTCGGGCGTCGGCCCGACTTGTTCACTAGTATAGTCTTCCGCCCCGCTGTTTTCAACCGCGGCGGCCTTTCATTTTTCGCATGACTGGCATAACCTTGCTGGCTATCCGGACGGAAGAAACTGGCCGAAGCTTCCTGTCTTTGGCTTAATTGACTGATATCAAGCATATGACATCATCAGTCAGTGTCCAATTTCAATACTGACATAAATGCACTTTGGGGAATCGAAACGTTACCAAATTGTCTCATGCGCTTCTTGCCTTCTTTTTGCTTCTCCAGGAGCTTCTTCTTTCGGGAGACGTCGCCGCCGTAGCACTTAGCTAAAACGTCCTTCCGGAGGGCCTTGATGGTTTCGCGGGCCATGATATGACCATTGATCGAGGCCTGAATCGGGATTTCGAAGAGCTGGCGGGGAATCTGGTCCTTTAGCTTTTCGCACATTTTTTTGCCGCGATCGTAGGCGGAATCAGCATGGACGATGAAGGAGAGGGCATCGATAAGCTCGTGGTTTACGAGGATATCAAGCTTAACCATCTTACTGGTCTGGTAGCCCTTCAGGTCATAGTCGAAGGAAGCATAGCCCTTCGAACGGGATTTCAGCGCATCGAAGAAGTCATAAATAATCTCATTCAGCGGCATGTCATACTTGAGGATCGCACGGTTTTCTTCTATATATTCCGTGCTCTTGTAAACGCCTCGTCTCTCCTGGCAGAGCGTCATGATAGACCCGATAAATTCTGTCGTCACCATGATCTCCGCTTCGACGATTGGCTCCTCCATATGGTCAATCTCGGACGGATCCGGAAGATTCGCCGGATTCGAGAGCGGAATCATCGTGCCATCTGTCTTGTAGACATGGTAAACAACCGATGGCGCCGTCGTCACGAGATCAAGGTTGTATTCTCGCTCGAGCCTTTCCTGTACGACATCGAGATGAAGAAGGCCGAGGAAGCCACACCGGAAACCGAAGCCAAGGGCCTGTGAAGTTTCGGGCTCATATTGCAGGGCGGCATCATTAAGCTGCAGCTTCTCGAGGGCATCACGAAGATCCGGATATTTCATGGTGTCGGCCGGGTAGATACCGCAGTACACCATAGACTGGACCTTCTTGTAGCCGGGAAGCGGCTCTGCAGCCGGGTTTGCAGCATCGATCACGGTGTCACCGACACGGGTATCGCGGATGTCCTTAATCTGCGCGGTAATGTAGCCGACCATACCGGCTGACAGCTCTTCGCAGGGGATGAAGCGTCCGGGGGCAAAATAACCTACCTCTGTTACATCGAACTCGGCGCCGGAGGCCATCAGGCGGATGCGGGTGCCTGCCTTTACGCGGCCCTCCTTGATACGGCAAAAGATAATGACGCCGCGGTAGTTATCATAAAGGGAATCAAAAATCAGCGCACGTAGCGGAGCCTCCGGATCGCCGGTCGGTGCCGGGAGCCGGTGCACGATGGCTTCAAGTACCTGATCGACATTGAGGCCGGTTTTCGCAGAAATACGCGGTGCATCCTCCGCCTCGATACCGATGACATCCTCAATTTCCTTTACGGTTTCATCCGGATTTGCCGAAACCAGATCAATCTTATTAATGACCGGCAGAATCTCAAGATCATGGTCGAGCGCAAGGTAAGTATTGGCGAGAGTCTGAGCCTGAATGCCCTGCGAGGCATCAACGATCAGAATCGCACCATCGCACGCTGCAAGAGAACGCGATACCTCATAGTTAAAGTCCACATGCCCCGGCGTATCGATGAGATTAAAGACGTACTCCTGTCCATCCTTTGCCTTGTAAATGACGCGAGTGGTCTGCGACTTGATCGTGATACCACGCTCCCGCTCGATATCCATATTGTCGAGCACCTGATCCTGCATTTCCCGCTCGGTCAGTGTCCCCGTCATCTCAATGATCCGGTCCGCGAGCGTCGACTTGCCATGATCGATATGCGCAATGATACAGAAGTTTCTGATATTTTTCTGATTGATTTCCATATGATTTCCTATTCTTTAGAAATGATCTGACTCTTTACTCTATCATATCGCGAACATCTATTGCAAGAGTGTCACCTTCGACAAAAAGAAGACCCCGCGGTGGGTCAACCGCGGGGCATTCGTGAGTAACGTTACTTACAAATATATGTCTAAAGAACGACTTTAGGCGAAATAAAATCAATTCATGGAAGAAACAGCCTTCGAAATATGAGCTACCTTTCTGGAAGCATTGTTTGCCTTCAGAACGCCCTTCGAATGAGCCATATTGATCTTCTTCTGAGCAATCTTAAGAGCATCTTCAGCCTTTGCCTTGTCTCCGGATTCAACAGCGGCATAAACTCTCTTGATGTATGTCTTAACTTCAGAACGGATCGCCTTGTTGCGCTCGTTTCTTGTCTGACCGATCAGAATTCTCTTCTTTGCGGATTTAATGTTTGCCATCGTATATTCTCCTTTCCTCGAAAGATTTGTCCTGTGTTTTCGGCGCCTGGACACGGACAGTCCTGAAAACACGCTTGAATATCATATAGTAATTATCCGCGAGTGTCAAGAACGAGCAAAAATTTTAGTTTCTGAACAAGGCAAAATCTAATCTTCCGACCTGAACGTTTACTCTTCCGGAGCAAACTTCTGCAGCTTCCCGGTAAGCTCTGCCTCCGCAGCCTTGTCCTGTGTGATAATGTCTACATCCAGCACCTTACCGGTACCGAAGCCCAGGATTCCTACAACCGAGCATCCATCAACTGTCATGCTCTTGTTCGTGACAGACACATCCACACCATCATACTTCCCGCAGATACCTGCAAATTCCGATACTTCCTCTGGTGACTTAAATACAACCTTCATAAGGTGCTTCCTTTCAAAACCTTAAGTTATTATGATTATAACATCAAAGACACCGGTCCGATATATCTATTTTGGCAATTGCTGGCTGTATCTACATTTCCCTACCTGAATTTTTCTATTTCTGTCTTTTTGCCATCTGTCAGTATCTTGATCTGTCCTACCTTCGCAGTCTCCAGTAGTTCAATGCCTCGGTCCGTGAGTGCTCTCACGGTCTCCTGATGGGGATGGCCGTATCGATTGTTTTGTCCGTAGCTTAAAATCGCATACTCTGGTTGCAACGTATCGAGCAGTTCTTCGGAGGTACTCGTGGAGGAACCATGATGACCGGCCTTCAGAATATCGAGTCCTTCCGGAAGGATGTTTTGAGAAGTCATATATTGCAGCATCTCCGCTTCCTCTTCTTTTCCCATATCACCAGTGAAAAGCATCGAGAAATCTCCATACTCAAGGAGCATCCCGATGGAATGACTGTTCGGTTCTTCCCGATAGCCGGGCCCCGGATAAAGACCAGTCATGGTTAATCTGCTTACTTCCATACGATCACCTGTGCCAAAATACTGAACTGCAATGTCCCGCGTGTCAGCCAACACACGGAGATCATCATAGCGCTCATCGCCATCCGCCGCAGGTGAAAGAAACAGGGTGCTGACTGTGATGTCAGCATTCTCGGAAAGGATCTGTGAAAGTCCGTTCATGTGATCCTGGTCACAATGCGTGATGAGCCAGGTATCGATGTGGTCGATGCCACGTGCCTCCAGTCCTGGCGTCAGAATCTTCTCGCCTAGCTTTTTCTGTGAGGTAGAGCCGCCATCGATAATCATCGTGAAATCGCCCTGCCGAATCAGAAAGCCATCACCCTGCCCGACATCAATCGCTGTAATCTCGAGATTTTGCGGCGGTGCTGGTGGAAGGAGCGCTATAGCAAACAAGATACAGCCGGCGGCAATAACCGGGAAATTTCTAGATATCATTTGTTTCCATATCGTATATCTCATGTGAGCCTTTTTCGATAATGCGGCATTCCTCAGTGATTCAGCATTCTTTGATAGTCCAACATTCTTCTTTTTCTGAATGTTTTCCTTTCCTATCCACTTTGTAGTACTGATAAGAGCCGCAAGAATCGCATAGTATATCATGCATACCGGCATCGATGGCCGTCCGATGAGAATCGACGCGTAAGGTAGAGTCCCAATCCACTCAGAAAGTGCTGTGAAAAGCAGCAGGAAATAATGTCCGGAGCCGAAAAGAACAAAGGCGAACGGTATACAAAGCCGATAAACAAGCACCGCAAACAAACCGCTGTATACAACATAGTTCATGAGCGGAAGTACGATGAGGTTGAGAAGAATTCCATACAGCGGAACGCGGAAGAAGTGGAACAGAATCACCGGCAGGGTCATCAGTTGCAGAAAAGCTGAGCCCGCCAGGCCATCGAGAAATGATCGCACCAGGTTTTCAAGGAATTTCTGTTCCTTTGAAGCTGCCTTCGAACTTTTTTGCAAGGTCGAATAAATCCCAAGCGACAGTACTGCCATGAAGCTAAGCTGAAAGCCGGCGCCGAACAACATATAGGGTTCATGCAAAAGTAGTAGAATACATGCCAGTGCCATCGCACTCATCATGTCATATTGCCGACCGACAGCCAGTGCGAGGAATCGACAAAGCAGCATGATGACAGCCCGAAGTGCACTGCCGGAGCTTCCGGTGAAGAAGCCGTACATGAGTACAAGCACGGCCGCCACGATACCGGATGCTGTCTTTGAGAATCGACGGCGCAGAAGACGGAACACACCCATCCCGATGATGCTAAGATGCAAGCCCGAGACCGCAAGAATATGCGAGATACCGCTTCTCTGATACAGATTCCGAATGTCCTCGGACATCTCTGTCTTATCACCGGCAAGAATCGCCCGGTAGATTCCTGCATCCTCCTCCGATCCAAGTACATCGAGAATATGTCCGGTTTTCCGTCGTAAATTTTCGAGAAAACCAGCCAGAGGATACGTATCCTTTGAGACAAATTCGATTCGATTGCCAAAGATCATCCCACTGACAGACACAGTTCGATAATATAAAAGGAAATCGAACTCACCTTCATTCGTTGCAGGTGAAAGTGCGGTCGTCTTGCCATAACAATCGATAATCTGCCCGGGTAGCGGCATCTCCTCCGGCGTAGAATCCATATACACGAGGATTCTTCCCACCGGCTGGTCATATCGGGAGCGCATCACTTCAGTTTTTATTTTAGGAAGTTCCTCCACCGATCCGTACGCACTCGACATCCGGCAGTCCTTCATCGTGATGCGTGTCGCATCCGCACCGGCGACAACCCGTTCGACCTCACCGCGGAGCCGGATATTTAGGTCAGAAAAAGCTTCCATCCGTGCCTTATTCACATCATTTCGATGCTGCGTAATCTTATACCTCACGCCGGCAAAAAGGGACACAAAAAGCAGGAAAGCCATCGCACGTTTGCGAAGCTTCCCTGCCTTATAGCCACAGAGTAAGAATATGGCAAGCAGTATTCCTGACGTCACATTCAGAAAAAGACCCGTTTCCCGGGCGATGACACACTCTCCAAGTACGAACACTGCCGCAGCAGAAAGCAATGGTCTTTTTACATTCATATTTTATTTTTAGTTTAGTCCATCAGCTCCTTCGGCCGCTCGATGATTGCGCCACCGAGGCCGTTCTGTCCGATATGGCAGGAAATAAGAAGTGACAGCGGACGGTTGACGATCTCCGGATTCAATCGGTTCGGGAATGCCTCCTCCAGTTCCTTCTCGAACTCCTTTGCCTGCTCCGGGTTATCCGTGTAGGCCATCGCGACATAGCAGTTCTTCATCTCCGGATCCTGCAGCGGTCCTTCGAGTGCCGCTTTCAGTCCCTTAATGATCACATCGCGTACAGCCCGTGAAGTCCGTACCTTCGTATAGGCATCAAGCTTACCGCCGTCTGTGATACCAAGCACAGGCTTGATATGAAGCAGTGTTCCGACAGCCGCTGCAAGCGGTGTGATCCGGCCGCCCTTTTTCAGATACTTCAGCGTATCAACACCGATGTAAATCTGATTGGAAGCCGACTCGCGATTGATGATATGCATAATCTGCTTACCATCATATCCCTTCGCCGCAAGCTCCACAGCAAAGATGCAGTCCTGCCGCTGTGTGACAGAAACGCCGCGATCATCCGGCACGAATACCCTTCCCTCATACTTATCATCATGGGAAAGCAACATCGCCGTCTGTGTAGAGCCGCTGAGGCCGGACGTAAGCGGAACATGCACGATCTGATCGTACTCCTTCAGCATCTCATCCCAGACCTTCATCACGGATTCAGGACTCGGCTGCGAAGTCGCGATGTCACAGTCATTCTTCAGTTTTTCAAAGAACTCCTCACGGGTGATGTTGATATCCTCGAAGTATTCCTTCCCGTCAATCCGGAAGGGCATCGGGACAACCCGGATGCCAAGCTCCTTACCCTCCGCCTGCGTGATACCGCTGCCGGAATCCGTCGCTACGCCAATTCTCATATATTTCCTACTCCTGACGGATGCATCCGAGGATACACCCGGTATTACAATCTTACTTTTATCAGCCACCTGATGTAGGCATTGGCTGAACTATCACTTTTCGACGAGCAGTGACTTTCCGGTCATCTCCTTCGGCTGCGGGATCTCCATAAGCTGAAGCAGTGTCGGTGCGATATCGCAGAGCGCGCCGCCCTCACGAAGGGTATACTTCGGATCTGCGTTCACAAGCACGAACGGCACCGGATTCGTCGTATGTGCGGTCCACGGCTCACCGGTCTCATAGTTGATCATCATATCGGCATTACCGTGGTCAGCAACGATCATCATCTGGCCGTCGACTTCCTTGATGGCATCCACTACCTTGCCGACTGCCTCATCGACCACCTCAATGGCCTTGACAGCCGCCGGAATCACGCCGGTGTGGCCAACCATATCCGGATTTGCGAAGTTGCAGATGATCATATCATATTTCTTGGAGCGGATCGCAGCACAAAGCTTCTCGCAAACCTCCGGGCAGCTCATCTGCGGCTTAAGGTCATACGTCGGCACATCCTTCGGAGACGGCACAAGCGTACGATCCTCGTTAGCATTCGGCTCCTCGACGCCGCCATTGAAGAAGAAGGTGACATGCGCATACTTCTCCGTCTCGGCGATACGAAGCTGCTTAAGTCCAAGCTCTGAAACATAATGTCCCAGCGTGTTATCAATCGTCTGCTTCGGGAACGCAACCGCCTTGTTCTTGATGAGCGGATCGTAGTCCGTGAAGCAAACATACTCTGTCTTGATGCGCGGTCCTCTGTCGAAGAAATCAAATTCGTCGTCACAGAGACAATGCGTCATCTCACGTGCACGGTCCGGACGGAAATTGTAGAAGATTACAGAATCGCCGTCCTTGATCGTAGCGATCGGCTTGCCATCCTTCATAATGACTACAGGTACGACGAACTCGTCATAGACCTTATCCTGGTAGGACTTGTCCATGGCTTCCTCTACGGATATCGCAGTATTGCCGACGCCCTTGGTCATAGCATCATAGGCCTTCACGACACGATCGTAGTTCTTGTCACGATCCATCGCATAATAGCGGCCGGAGATCGTCGCGATTTCGCCGACACCGAGCTCCGCCATCTTGTCCGAAACCTCCTTCAGGAAGCCCTTACCAGAATCCGGCGGCGTATCACGGCCGTCCAGGAACGCATGAAGATAAACCTTCTTCAGGCCGTTTCTCTTTGCAAGCTCCAGAAGTCCGAAGATATGCTCGATATGCGAATGCACACCGCCGTTTGACACAAGTCCCATGAGGTGCAGGGCTGAATCCTTCTCCTTCGCGTTGTTCACAGCCTTGAGAAGCGCTTCATTCTCAAAGAAATCGCCGTCCTCAATCGACTTCGTGATGCGGGTCAGATCCTGGTATACGATCCGGCCGGCGCCCATATTCATATGTCCAACCTCAGAGTTACCCATCTGCCCGTCCGGGAGACCGACAAACTTGCCGGATGCCTGTCCCTGTACAAAAGGATACTCCTTCTCAAGCTTGTCCATCACCGGTGTGTTTGCCATGGCGATCGCGTTCCCCTTCGGGTTCGGGTTGATGCCATAGCCATCTAATATAAGAAGTAATACTGGTTTTCTGTCAGTCATAAACTGCTCCTCTCCATACTTCGCTATCCTATGCCAATGCTTACACTGCGCATTCTGAGCCCACAGTGTAGAATAGTTTATAATAAATTGAAAATTCCGTCAATGTACATATCTCTGAATCCCGCAAGAAATATATCTATTATTCCGACAAATATTCCGACATCGAAGAAATGGCCCTGCCGTTAGCATTTAACTGCTAGCGGCAGGGCCACTTCTTCGATGCCGGAATGTACCGGCGGCTTTTTATAGATGCTTATGTCCTGTATACATGCAGAGCGCGAAGGCAATGCAGGTAAGGATTGCAAAACGCTTATGCCACTTCATATCATCAACCTACGTTTCTCATAAGAAGACAAGCGAGCGCTCTTTAGTGTCTTCCTACAACCGACAATCAACCAAAATATCTCTTGAGAAGACCTGCAAATGCCTTGCCGTGTCTAGCCTCGTCACGTGCCATCTCATGAACGGTATCATGAATCGCATCAAGATTCAGCTCCTTTGCTCTCTTTGCAAGATCAACCTTGCCGGCTGTAGCGCCATTCTCAGCCTTAACACGAACGGTCAGGTTCTCCTTCGTAGAAGCAGATACGCACTCGCCGAGAAGCTCTGCGAACTTAGCAGCATGCTCAGCCTCTTCGAAAGCAGCCGTTCTATAATATTCACCAACCTCAGGATAACCCTCGCGGAAGGCAGCTCTGGACATCGCAAGATACATGCCGACCTCGGAACACTCGCCCTCGAAGTTAGAACGAAGATCCTTCTTGATGTCTTCCGGAGCATCGGCTGCAACACCGATCACATGCTCTGCTGCCCAGGTCATCTCGCCCTCCTCCTGAAGGACAAACTTGGAAGCAGGTGCCTTACATACCGGGCACTTCTCCGGCGGATTCTCGCCCTCAAAAACATAGCCGCAAACTGAACATACCCAAGTCTTCATATGATAAATCTCCTTTTCCGCGGCAGCTGCCGCAAATGTTTAGTACTACCAAGTGTTCACATCATCCGAAGGACTTCTCACAAGCCTCGCAGATCCCATGAAAGACAAGATCATGACCGGTGATCTTTCCCGGTGCGTAGGGAGCCGCCTCTTCGTCAAGCGTTTCCTCCGTCTGTGCCGGAAGATCATAGATTCGTCCACAATGCTCACAGACGAAATGGCTATGTCTCTCCATGTTCGGATCAAAATGATCTGCACCGGCGATGAAGCTTAACTTCTGAATCTTTCCCTGCTCGGAAAGGAACTTCAGATTTCGGTATACGGTTGCGAGACTGATCGTCGGATCCTGGTCCCGGAGCTCCGCATAGATCTGATCCGCAGTGGGATGGTCATGATGCTCCTCAATTGCATGCATAACCTCTTCTCTCTGCCTAGAATACTTCATCGTCTTCCCTTTCGACTGCTTCGCTTTACGTTTTGACTGTTCCGCCTTTCCGGATCGCTTTGCCATATACTCTGGTCGCGCTGCTCTTTCCGGACTGCTTTGTCCCCTCTCGGATAACTTGTTTTTGAAATTGATAATTATTATCAATTCAATGTTATTTTAGTCGTTACGCGGCTTTATGTCAAGTAAAATCCGCGCTGCATTTTCATTTTTTTGTAAAATTTTAAGTTGACACCGGGGACGGTTCTCTCTGTCAGCTTTTGAAGCAGCATTGCAAAATGTATTTTTTAACGAAAAAGCTGACAGAGAGAACCGTCCCCGGTGTCAACTTTCGGTATGGCTTTTTTGCCGCTTCCGTCTTATAATGTTTCCCGGCATACGTTTGTGTAAGCATTGGAATAAAAATTTAAATCGGGAGTAAATCATGGGACAGATTAAAGTCACGAAGGCGCCGATTGAGGGCCTTTATATCATTGAGCCGACGGTACATGGCGATAACCGCGGCTATTTTATGGAAACCTGGAATGAGAAGGATATGCACGAAGCGGGACTCGACATGAAGTTCGTGCAGGATAACCAGTCGATGTCGACGAAGGGCGTTCTCCGCGGGCTTCATTTTCAGAAGCAGTATCCGCAGGGGAAGCTGGTTCGTGTGATTCGGGGAAGTGTGTATGATGTTGCGGTCGATCTCCGTACCGGTTCAAAGACCTACGGGCAGTATTTTGGCGTCGAGCTGACGGAAGAGAATAAGAAGCAGTTTTATATTTCAGAAGGCTTCGCGCATGGTTTCCTTGTGCTTTCGGATGTTGCGGAGTTCTGCTATAAGGTGACGGATTTCTGGCATCCGGGTGATGAATCCGGCCTTGCATGGAATGATCCGGAAATCAATATTCAGTGGCCGCACCTCGTGGGCAGCTATCCGGGCTCACCGGTTGCTGACGGTTATGCCCTTGATGACGGCACCGCGCTGAATCTTTCTGACAAGGATCAGAAGTGGGCGACCCTCAAGGATACGTTCCATTTTAATTTCTAAGTATAATGCCTATGGCGGCCGGCTTGATCCGGTCGCCTTCTTCATAGCAAACGGATGGAAAATCTTCGCGTTCTTCAATATAAATATGATGCCTCTGAGCCAATCACAGTGGAGGCATATCTTCGCGGCATGGGCTATTCCCATGCCGTTCTTTCGCATCTGATCCGAACAAGCATCTTGCCTCCGCTTAAAAGAACCGTAGCATCCCAAAAATCCGATGCTTCGTCTACAGCAGATCATGATGCTGATCTTATGCAGAACTTTGACCAGGATTGCTTTCCGGGCGAATACAAAATGACATCTGCTATCAGCAGTGCCGGCGTCTTCAGAAATGGACAGCCGGTCCGGATGATTGATCTGCTGTCTAAAGGTGACGAACTCACGATCAGGCTTCTCGAAACAGAGGACAGCCCGAAGGTGGAGGCCGCGAAGCTTTCTCTTGAAATCGTCTACGAAGATGAGGATTTCGCCGTCATCAACAAGCCGGCCGGCATGCCCGTGCACCCGTCGATGGAGCACTACCGGGATACCGTATCAAACGCTTTTGCGTACCACATGCGGGAAGAATGCGGATGTAAGCATTATGTAAACCGCGTCGTGAACCGGCTGGACCGGGACACGAGCGGGCTCATGATCATGGCGAAAAATATGCTGTCTGCGTGTCTACTGGATGACATGATCGCGCGGCGGGAAATTCATCGGACGTATCTCGCGCTGGCGGAAGGCGATGTGCAGGATCTCACAGAGAAGGATCTGCCGGGAATTTACTGTCATGCAGGCTATGCGACGATCGTCCGGCCGATTGCGAGGGTGGAAGGATCCGTGCTGCAGAGAGAGATTAATTACGAAAAGGGTGAGTATGCCGTTACGCATCTCACCCTTCTCCGCTATTTTCCTGATAAAAATGTCTCGCTTCTCCAGCTTCGACTAGGCACCGGCCGCACACACCAGATCCGCGTGCACATGTCCTCCGTCGGGCATCCGCTGCTCGGTGACTTCCTTTATAACCCGGAGGATACCCGCCTTCCCCGGCAAGCATTGCACAGCTTCTCTCTCGACCTCCGGCATCCAATCACCGGCAAGTCGCTTCACTTTGAGACTCCGCTCCCTGAAGATATTCACTCATTTCTCACGGTTTAATCGGTCCCGATGACGGTGCCAAGCACCTCGCCGATCGGATCCTGGATAATGAGGTCAGCCATGCCATCCCGCGCTGTCGAAGACTTGTTGATCAGCACGAGCTTATGCCCGTTTCCGTGATTGAAATAATCGAGAAGCCCGGCGGCCGGATACACGACGAGCGACGTTCCGCCGACGATCATGAGATCCGCACGCTCGATGTGCCGGATGGATGCATTAATCGTATGGGAATCAAGTCCCTCTTCATAGAGCACAACATCCGGCTTAATCGTGCCGCCGCAGGCATCACATTTCGGGATGCCGTCGGAATGCAGCACATACTCCTCGTCGAAGAACTTCCCGCAATTCATGCAGTAGTTCCGGAGCACCGAGCCATGCAGCTCATACACTGCCTTGCTGCCTGCCTTCTGATGCAGGCCATCGATATTCTGCGTAATGACTGCCTTCAGCTTTCCCTCCTGCTCCAGCTTTGCAAGTGCAAGATGGGCCTTGTTTGGCTTCGCATCCGGTGCAAGCATTCGATCCTTATAAAAGCGATAGAACTCCTCCGGATTCCGCTCGAAAAAGCTATGGGAAATGATTTCCTCTGGCGGAAATTTATACTTCATGTTATAGAGTCCGTCTTGCGAACGAAAATCCGGAATTCCGCTTTCCGTCGATACACCGGCGCCGCCGAAAAACACGATATAATGCGCCGCATCAATCATATCCTTAAGTTCCTGCCACGATTCCTTCATTTGTGTCTCCTTCCCATCGCCTTGAATGCCATCAACTTTGTGACACCGGGGACAGTGTCACTTTCAAGAAAAAAGTCTCCGGATCTTGCCAAGAAGTCCTTTCATCTCGTCCTCATCACGAAGCTGCTCTTTAATGCCTACACCATCCTTCGTACCTCTGTAGATTTTATCCTCCGTGACAACATATTGCATCCGGACATCTGTCGCTTCCATCGGAATCTCACGCTGGAGAAGCTTTTCATAGCAGAGGCAGAAGGTATACATGCTTTGCCCATGTAAAAACCGATCATAATAGCCTGCGCCATGACCAAGCCTTCCGCCGAACCTGTCTGCTGCCACACAGGGAACGATGGCCATCGAGATTTTATAGGCATCAACCACCGGCAGTCCGTCCACCGGCTCGAGAATCCCCATCGTCCCGGGCTTGAGATCATCAAAAGAATGAATCTCAACCGCTTCCATCCGGCGCTCCGGTCCCGGAATACACCGCGGCACCGTCACAAGTTTGTTCATCTGCCAAGCAGTCTCAAGAATTTCCCGCGTCGCCGGCTCCCCTTCCGTATTGACATAACAGAAGATCGAATCTACCTCTTGAAACATCGGATGCAATAAAAGCCGCGTCAAAATCTGCCCATCAGCCATTGCCCGATACTCCTCCGTCAGCCCCGCCGCCTCTAGCTTCACTGCCTTCCTGAGTTTACTCTTCTCCATAGCTTTTCACTCCATCATCCAAAATTTTCTTTTACATATTATAACATTGATTCATAGAAAAAATTTCTTTATTTTATATGTTTACAAAATTTCTTTTATGTGGTAAGCTCTAGATAGTTAAAAGAAATGTCGTACTAACGAAAAATCACCGAAGAGAAAGGTGCTTTGAGGTATGACATGAAAGCTGACAGAAGTCAGGGCAATTCAATAGAAAGTGAGGTATAGACCGATGGTTCCAGCACAGTCAGACGATAATATCTCACAGCTTCTGATGAATTCATAAATTTACAGGTTGCCTTTCAGTAGGATTGGTTTTCTGTTTATACGGATTGTTTCTTCAGAAAACGCTTCAGAAGCATGAGATATTATCGTAAAAAAAGATCATGTTGTGTATGAAGAGTTTACCCTGTTGATCCAGTTCAGGTAGCACAAAGCTATTTCGTTCCTATAGATTTATAAATTGCAATTGGTAACTTATTGATCTTGGTTTTGAACATTTGTAACTGTTGTTTTTAAGATAGACGTTTTGTTAAAGTGTAATAGCATGATTGCAAAGAACCGGTATCGAATCTGATGCCGGTTCTTTTTTGAAATCTGTAGTAAAGAAGACATGTCCCGGCAGTATCATTCTAAAATGACACTGCCGGGACACGTTTTCTATTCTCGAGATTTCAAAAACGCAAATCACTTTTGTCTTATATTCGATGCGAGCGTAATCAAAACTTCCACCATCTTCCGCATAGAATCAATGTTCAGATATTCATAAATACCGTGGTAATTTTCGCCGCCGGTTGAAAGATTCGGACACGGCAGCCCTTTGAAGCTAAGCTGCGCGCCATCCGTACCGCCGCGAATCGGCACTGTCTTCGGCTCGACGCCATTTTTTCGGAATGCCTCCTTCGCCTGATCTATGAGATACATATTCTCCGGATCAATCTTTTCCTTCATGTTGTAATACTGATCGCGAAGCGAAACCTCGACAGAGGCCGCTGTGTGCCGGTATTTTTCATTGAGCGTTTCCGCACACTCCTTGAAGATTTCCTTTTTCTCCTCAAATTTCTCACGATCATGATCCCGGATGATATAACTCATCTTGCAGAGCGTTTCATCTCCGCTCACACTACAAAGATGGAAAAACCCTTCATAGCCTTCCGTGTTTGAAGGAGTACAGTCCGGCAGGAGTGCGTTAAATTCCATCGCAACGAGAGAAGCGTTCACCATCTTATCTTTTGCTGAGCCCGGATGCACATTGACGCCATGAATGATGACCTTCCCGGCGGCAGCATTGAAATTCTCATACTCGATTTCGCCAAGCGTTCCTCCATCGACGGTATACGCAACGTCCGCGCCGAAATCCGCAACATCAAAAAAGCTCGGACCCATGCCAACCTCTTCATCCGGTGTGAAGCCAAGTTCGATTTCTCCGTGCTTGACCTCCGGGTGCGTAAGAAAATACTCCGCCATCGCCATGATCTCGGCATCGCCAGCTTTATCGTCGGCCCCAAGCAGCGTCGTGCCATCTGTGACGAGGAGATCCGAACCGACCGCATCCTTGAGATACGGAAAGGTCTTCTCGGAAAGCACAATATTTTTCTCTTTATTGAGGACGATGTCTCCGCCCTGATAGTTCTTGATTTCCCGAGGCTTTACATTTTCACCACTTGCCGAAGGCGAAGTATCCATATGCGCGATGAAGCCTAAGCTAGGCACATTTTTTCCCTCTTCCTCCGAAAGATTCGACGGAATCCGCGCAAACACATAGCAATGCTCCGACACCCGCACATCGGAAGCCCCCATCTCACGGAGCTCCTTCTCAAGGAGATGCGCGAGATTAAACTGCTTCTCGGTCGAAGGCACCTTATCGACTTCCTCCTTCGACTGCGTGTCGATCTTTGCGTAATTGATAAATCTCTCTAAAACGTCCATTCGTTTCCTCCATCCTTTTCCAAGGCTTCCGCCGGTAAGCTGTCTCCCGGTGTCAGCTCTATTTCCCGCGTACGTCGGAGAAGCCGATTGTATCCCGCTCTGCAAGGTGATCGCCACGGAGATAGCTGTCATACTGCACCGGCTTCAGCTCCCGGAGATCATATGGCGTCTCCTGGTACACAAAATTGAGCCAGTTTGTATAGGTGCAGTTCGAGGTCGAACGCCAGCTTAGAATCGGTTCCTTCGACGGATCATCGTCCTCATAATAGTTAACCGGGATATCCGGATTCAAACCCTTCAAAACGTCACGCTGATATTCCTTATCAAGATCATACTTGTCATACTCGGAGTGTCCGGTGATGAAAATCTGCCGTGAAGAGCAGGCAAGGATCATGTAGCTGCCGCCCTCCTCCGGCTTCACCGCCTCTGCTACGACGTATAGCTCAGGATTCGTCCGTACCGCTTTTTCATCGATACCCGTATAGCGCGAGATGGGAACATTGAAATAATCATCCATACCACGCATGATGATCTTTTTCCGGTGCAGCACCTTCTGCCGATAGATGCCGGAAAGCTTCCCGGGAAGAAGAACCTTTTTGATGCCATAATGATAATAGAGCCCGGCCTGCGCGCCCCAACAGATGTGGAAGGTCGAAAAGACATGCGTCTCCGACCATTTCATGATCTCCGTGAGCTCCTGCCAGTATTCGACCTCCTCGAAGGGAAGTTTCTCAACCGGTGCGCCGGTGATGATAAGTCCGTCGAAATATTCCCGTTCCACCTGATCAAGTGTCACATAAAACTTGTTGAGATGTGAAGCGTCCGTATGTGTTGCCTGGTGCGTTGCCACCTTCATGAGTGTGATCTCAGTTTGAATCGGGAAGTTTGAGAGTACACGCAGAATATCGAGCTCGGTATCCTCCTTGAGTGGCATGAGGTTCAGGATCGCAATGCGGAGCGGCCGGATCTCCTGTGACTGCGCTCTATCTTCATCCATCACAAATATATTTTCTGCCTCCAGCTTAGCTTTCGCCGGGAGGTCGTTCTGCACCTTGATTGGCATGGGTTGCCCTCTTCTTTCATGAGACTTTGTTGCTGTGCTGCACTGCTTTTCTGCAAATGCCTGAGACGCGAAACCTAGTATACTACATTTGCGACGAAAGCGCGAGGCTGTCCGAAATCCAGCGGAAGTCCCGGCCGCAGGCGGTAGAACCGGGAGTCATCGAGGGAGTACCCTAGCGCAGGTCTACGGAAATTTTGATGGCCTTTCGGTTCTTCATGTCGTAGACGGATTGTTCAATCTGGTCGAGACCGTGGAGATGCTCGGTGACGAACATGCCGGGATGGAGATTCTGCTCCTGTACGAGGCGAATTGTTTTTTCAAGATGCGGGCGGCCGCCTCGACTCAGGGAAAACTTGAGCGTTTTTCCTGCCATACCGCGACCGATGCCGAACTTCGGAATCACGAGACCATCGATGGTTTGGTTGAGTTGCATCCCGGACGTTTCTTTTCTAAGTCGGGCAAGTGCTTCCTGTTCCTCCGCCTGCAGATCAGGATCTGCTCCGAAATACATCACGTTTGACACAACGCCAGTGCCATACTTCACCATATCGACGGCCTGTGCGAGGCTAAGATCCGAACCGCCGCAGATGATGACCTTGTCAGCCCCTTTCGTACCGGTTTCCTGCAATACATAATTCACGACAGCAGAGCCGGTCGAGTTCGCCAGTGGGTGCAGCCCCGCTGGAAGAGTGCAATGCAACGTTTTATAATTCAGAACCTCAATCTGACAACTGACCCCCGAAAGAGAGCGGGCGATGGAGGCATTGGGCTCACTGGAGCCGATGGCGAAGATGCGGGACGCGCCGGCTGCCTTTGCCGCCATGATTGAGGCGAGACCGATCGCGCCGATGCCCATGACGACGACTGTGTCACCGGGCTGAACGTCTGCCTCCTCTACGGCAGTAAGGCCGGTCTGCATGACATCGGCACACATGAGCGCATCGTCCGGATCCATAGCTGTCGGCATATGCGCGACGTTTTTGTCAACGTACGGAAGATAAAAGGCCTCCGCCATCGCGCCGTCAATCGATTTCCCGAGCATATGGCCAGAGAAATTGCGCCCCGCATGCGCCGGATTTTCCATGACATCGGGCTGAGACCAGTCGGGCGTGATTGCGGATACAATGACGACATCACCCGGCTTAAAATCTACCACATCGGCGCCGACAGACACGATCTCCGCCACGCATTCATGACCGAGCGTGAGGTTCGGCTGCTTCGGACTGCCCTGCCAGATGGTGTGCACGTCAGAGGTGCATGGCGACACAAAAAGCGGCCGGAGAATCGCACCATGCGGTTTAAGAAGCGTCGGATACGGCTTCTCCATGTAGCCGATGTCGGCATGTGATTTTAGGACAAAAGCTTTCATTCTCTTCTTCTCTTTTTTACAGATTGCTTTCTTTCAATTCTGCTAAACAAGCGATGTTATATGAAGAAACATCCCAAGCATAGCATCCCGCTTTATTTATTACTTCGAGTATTCTTCTAACTTCTCTGTCCGGAGCACCAAAATCTTCACGTCCGGACCGAAATCTTTCCGGATGATACCGGCAATTTCGTCCGTGTAGCCGGGCGCCACGATGAGAATTTCTGTCACCGGATCTTCATGAAAGTGCGCCGGCGGAACAATCGGAATATGGGATGCCGGTGCAAACTTGCCCTGCTTGAAATCGGCTGAATCGATGATATAACGGACCTTACCGCCTAGCTCGGTGGTCGAGGCGAGCGTGAAGCCCTGATGCCCGGCGCCCCATAGTGCGAGACTGCCACCCTCAGCGGAAAGCGCCGTGATGTGCGCATTGACCGCCTGGGACAGCTTCGCGTAATTCTCCTTGAGCGGTGTCATATCGACGAACTGCCCGTCAAACTTGAAGGCGGACGGGTCTCCTTTCCCCTTCCGCACGATGATTTCGATGGTATCGCGATTTACGATGCGAAGAGATAGAACCTCAAAGCCATTCGCGCTGAAAAGATAGCCGAGCGTCTGTTCTGTATAGTTCGCGATGTGGTCGCGGAGAAATTCATAGTAGCCGTCATAGTGCAGGATGTATTCGAAACTTGGTACTGTGACGAGGCCGAGGCCTCCGTCGCGCAGGTTCTCACGAATCGCCCGAAGCATTGACCTGGGATCGGGCTGGTGTTCAAGGAAATTAAACTGTACGAAAGCATCAAAAGGTCCCTCCGGGAAGGGTTTGCCCGGCTCCGGAAAATCTTCATAGACATCAAAGCCTGCTGCCCGCGCCTGCTCAACAAGGGCGTTACTGTGCTCGAGCCCGACGAGGTGAAGCGGCGGAAGCTCTGCCGCATGGTCAGTCGAACCTGTATCTTCCACACGAACGGGGTCAGAAACCATTACATTTTCCTTGCTGAAGTTTATGCTTCCTTTATAGTTCTCGACCCCTGGAAGCTGCAGCGTCTTCCACATTTCGAGAAACTCACCGCGGCCGCAGCCGACCTCGACGATCTTAAACGGTGTTGGTGGTTCTGTAGTAAAACGGTTCGGAATGCTTACATTTTCCTTACCCGAGTTTATACTTTCTTTATTTCGCCTGACCCCTTGAAGGAGGCGGGTGTATTCTTCGTGGCGGAGGTGCGTCATCGTCGTGGTGCCGCCTCCGGCGCGGATGACATCGCGGTAGTAGTGCACGGGTTCTTCGTCAAACTGCACGAGACCGCAGACTTCGCACTGGCAGAGCATCAAAGAAATCGGATGATCCTCGGAAAGCTCCTCACGGGTCGGAATATCCTGGGCGGAAGCCGGGAGATTCTGAAGCTCCCACAATGGGTGAAGCGCGCCGTCACAGATAAGGCATCGATGCTTCGGGATATAATTGATTTTTGCCTGCTCGTTCAAGACTTCTCCTCTTCTATTAAAGCTTGTACTATTCAATGATTTCTCATCTTCTTCACGAGTTCACCGATGCCAGCTTCAAAGGAAATCTCCTGACGAAAGCCGAGGTCCTCAAGCTTTCTCGTACGGGGATCCATGTCGGCTGCACCCTCCGCGTTATCGCCGCGCATGCCGAACTGAAGATGCCCCTGCCCGCCGGCAAGCCGGTACATGGTTTCGACATAGCGCCGAAGCGGCTCCGTCACAGCACCTGCGATATCGTAAACATCCGTGCGGGTATCCGCCGCATGTGTGAGCATTGTCAGCGCACGCGCACAGTCGCGAACCTCAAGGTAGTTCCACATCTGCGTGCACGGGCCAAGAAAGAAGGGATCACCGGCGATTGCACCGCGAAGCACAGTGTTCACAAGACTTGTCGGATGATCGCCATCGCCATAGACAGAATAGATGCGGGTGTGGATGAACTGCATGGAATCGGGATGAAGCACCTCATCGATGAGACTCTGCTCCGTCGCCCATCGGCCGAAAGCGAGCTTGCCCTTGCCATAGGCGCTGACGGGCCATGGGCGCGGGTGTGTGCCGCGACCGTATTCCGCCTGTGAGCCCGCGAAAATAAATTTGCGCGCGCCGAGCACCTTTGCCATGAGGTAGGCCTTCTTCGCGTTCTGTACGTTCCGAATCTGCATGTCATTATCGCTCCGGCCGACGCTGCCGACGCCGTCCCAGCTCATGTGAAGCCAAACGTCGATAATATGTGAGCCAATGCCTTCATCGAGCACTGCCCTGTAGTGTTCTTCGCCGGCTTCCGGCTCTGGCAGGTCATCGAAATCAAACCGCACCAGCCGGAAATTCTCATCCTTAGTAATGCCCGCCTGCGTAAGCTTTAAGAGGTTATGGCTCTCCGGCCGCACGACACCGATCACGCGATCCCCGGTCTTGAGCAGTGCTCTTGCTGTATAAATTCCGATAAAGCTCGTGACGCCCGTCACTACAACTGTCATCTTATTCCTCCACCCGCGGCACAAGCATGAGCTTGTCCATCTCGTCATCAGGAAGATATGGTGCCATATCCTCGAGCGGCAGGCTCACGATCGAGCCGTCCGGAAGCCGCTTCGCCGCCGATTTCGGCAGGAACTGCTGCGTCAAAGACACCATGATCTCACAGATCGCAGGTCCCGGCATTGCCAGCGTCTTTGTAAATGCAGCCTCAAGCTCCTGGTTATGCTCCGCCCGTACAAAAGGATACCCATACGCTGCCGCAAGCTTCTCCATATCCGGGAAGCATAAATCCGGCTTTTCCCATTCGCCCGAGTCAACACCGATACCAACCAGTGTATGTTCTCCGAAGAGGTTCGTCTGCGTCTGCCGGATCGAATGGTAGCCGCCGTTGTTGATGATAAAAATCTTGATCGGCATGCGATGCGAGATGATCGTCTCGAGCTCCTGCAGATTCATCTGGATCGAGCCGTCGCCCGTGAGGAGGATGATATCCTGCTTCTCATAAGGCGGATATACTTCGTCCTTACCGGTCCAGTAGCAGTCCAATGCTGCCGCCGCAGGCATCCTCTCTCGGTCCGGACCATGCACTGCCATGCAGGCGCCGATCGCCGCCGGCAGATCATAGCCCATCGATGCGACGGCATCCTGCGAGATGAACCGCGTTCCGTTTTTAATGATGTATGCCTGACCACCGGCGACGCAGGGACTGCCATTGCCAACCACGGTGATCTGATTTTCCTTCGCCATCCGGGACAAGGTATCTACGACGTCGTAAACATTGGCAGGACCATCACCAGGTGTCAGCATTTCCGGGAGAACCGTCGGATAATTGTCACGATAGAACGCGCAGGTCTCCCGCCAGGTGAGACGTATGTCTGCTGCCTTCATAAGAGTATTTCTTGCTACTTCCGTATGACAGATTTCCTTCGCATCCGTGCGCAGAAGCCCGTTTTCCGCATCAGAAAACAGTGGCTTCTCCGCTGTCACGCCTTCTGCTTCTAGCTCGCGGAGCAGCGCCGCCAGCAGCAGCCGCGCATCACAATGCACCCTCATATCGGCGTGCACGGAAGGCTTACGAAGCTCCTCATCATCGATGTCATTGACGATCACGTAGGCATCGCGGGCCCAGGTCTTAAAGTTATAGCCGACCTGCCGGATGTTGAGACGTGAACCAATCGATAAAATAAAGTCCGCGTTCTGCACTGCAAGATTGCCGGGACGGTCGCCACGGCCACCCGGACGTCCGACGTAGAGAGGATCCTCCGTCGGGATCACATCCGGAGCGTTCCAACCGACGACAACCGGAATACCGAGACGATGTGCGACATCAAGAAATAGCGTCTCTGCACCCGCGATCCGGATACCGTTGCCGGTGTAGAAGATCGGCCGCTTCGCTGCCTGAAGCTTCGTAAGAATTTTATGTACTGTCTCTGATGATAAACCATTGGGATCCGGTTGCTTTTCACGATTCGAGCAATCACTGTCCTCTGCCCGCCAATGCGGGTTTAGCGAAATCTTTATTGCTGTCGCCTTCATGAGCTCAGCGCCACTCACCTCATTACTGTCTACCGTGAGCGGGCCTTCGCTGAGAATTTTTGCCATTATTTTCTCAAGCGAATTCTCATCAGCAAAAAGACTTGCAGCCTCTGTATAGGCCGTATCCTTCACCCAGCCGTCGCCGCCGGCCTCGTAATCTGCGGGATCAAAGCCGACGAGATCCTCTGTCTCGATGTAGGTGCCCTGGATATCAACCGGGATATCGAGCCAACAGGGGCCCGGACGGCCGGTCTGAGACAGATAGAGACATTTCTCGATGGCATAGCGCACGCGATACGGGTCCGAGAGCATCTCACAGTATTTCGTCATGCAGGCAATCGACTGTGTGATGTCAAACTCCTGATCGCCCATCGCACGGATACGGACGCCATTCTGCTCCTGTGCCCAGCGGGCTGTGTTGTCATAGCGGACCTGCCCGGAGATTACAATCATCGGCAGCGAATCAAGCCAGGCACCGAGCACGCCGGTGATGGCATTGGTGCCGCCCGGGCCGCTCGTCACACAGAGAAGCGCAGGACGGTTATAGATCCGACTGTAGGCTTCCGCCGCCATGGCACACGCCTGCTCATGATGCTGATACAGCGTATACATGCCGGTCTGATGCCCGAAGGCGTCATTGAGATGCATGGCACCACCGCCGGTCACACTGAAATTCTGCGTGATGCCATGCGACACGAGCGTCTCCGCCAGATAATTCGCGAGCTTTTGCTTCATGTTTCCTCCGTTTCGGGCGGACCCGAGCTGCACGCCGCCCTTGTCGTGATATATTTTCTGCGATCAGCGACTGCCGCCTCTGTCAGGCAGCGCCGCTCATTAATACGCGTTTTTGTTGACAAATCCTTTGAAAATCGTCATGAACAAAATCTTAAAATCGAGCGCCATCGACCAGTTTTCGATATACCAGATGTCATACCGGACGCGCTCGTAAATCGAAGTATCGCCGCGGAGGCCGTTGACCTGCGCCCAGCCGGTCATACCCGGCCGTACCTGATGCTTGATCATATACCGTGGGATCTCCTCTTTGAACATCTCGACAAATTGCGTGCGCTCCGGTCGCGGGCCGACCAGCGACATCGTACCGAGCAAAACGTTAAAAAACTGCGGCAGCTCATCGATTGAGGTCTTCCGGATGAAGCGGCCGACACGGGTCACACGCGGATCCCCCTTCGTCGTCCAGCCCTTCTTCTCGTCCTCCGGTTTCTGCTGTACCATGGAACGAAATTTATACATCATAAAGGGTTTATTATGGAGTCCCACCCGCTCCTGCTTAAAGATCACAGGCCCAGGGGAGCTCAGCTTAATGGCTACAGCGGTCACCAGCATAACGGGGCTGAACAAAACAATACCAAACAACGAGCCAAAGATATCGACGAGGCGCTTCATGGAGGCATTGACCGGATCTGTCAGCGGCACGTTTCTGATGTTGATGACCGGCAGTCCGTCCATGTCCTCCGTCGAGGGCTTCGAGCTGATGATATTTGTATAATCTGGTATGAACTTTGTATGAACGCCGGACTTCTCACACACGGCGACAATGCCGGCGAGCTTTTCGTAAGCGGCAAGCGGCAGGGTGATGGCGATCTCATCGATCGTATTTTTCGCAAGAATCTGCTCGAGATCCGAGATGCGGCCGATAACATTGACACCCTTATAGGTGGCTCCGTCCTGCACGATATCATCGACGATACCATAGATATGATAGCCCCAGTCCGGGTTCCGGTGGCACGCGTCAATGAACATATCAGACACATCCGAGAAGCCGACGAGGACGATATGCTTCTGATTGAAGCCCTGCTTCCGCATCCTCGTAAGGATAAAGCGGATGCCGCCGCGCTCAATACCACAGGCCGCGATATTTAAGAGATAGAAGACCGCGATCATACGGGTCGAAAAGTGCGCAAAGTAACCGGAGCGGCGGAGGAGATACAGAATCGAGGTGAAAAGCATGAGCCCGATGGTGTTCGCCTTACAGATGTTGAAAAATTCGGTGCGCTTCGTGCGGGTACGCTTCGGCTGATAGAGTCCAAACGCCCAGTACAGGATGAGATAGACGGGGATGATCGGAATCAGGGCGCTAAAATAAATCCGCGGCGGCAAAACGCCGTAGCCCGCCGGGAAAATGCGTGAGCCGATCATCAAGTACCAGGCAAGCGCCCAGGCTCCCGCGATGATCAGCGCGTCCAGCACGACATGAAATTGATTTAAAAGATGTTGATTATTTTTGATCATAATTTAGTCTATTCAGTTGACACATGGAGAACTGTCACCTGTGTCAGCTTCATACGATGCCGTCGAGGATGTCCATGTGGAAGGGTTTGCCGACGTTTTCCTTGTCGAGGTCCTTCAGGACAAAGTTCGACTTCATAAAGGTAAGCGCCGGGTTATAGTACGGGTCACCCTCGCGAATAATCTCCGGCCAGCGCTTCGCAAACTTCACAATCTCACCATTAAAACGCTGCACCTTCTCCGGTGTGTCCTCCATGCCGCGCGATTTCGACTCATAATGATAGAACTTCGCATACGGATTATAAACGACAAGCTTCCCAAGTGCCCGCACCTTCATGCAGAAATCGACATCATTAAACGCAACTGCAAGTTCTTCTGTGAAACCGCCTACCGCATCAAATACACTCCGCTTCGACAGCATGCACGCGGCCGTTACAGCAGAGTAATCCTGGATGCACTTCGCGCGGTGCATATACGTAAGCTCCTTATCATGAATGCCTACAAATGCGGCACCCGCGATGCCACCGAAGCCGACCACAACGCCGGCATGCTGGATCACCTCGTCCGGATACAAAAGCCGTGCCCCGCAAATGCCTACATCCTCGCGCTGCACGTAGCTAAGCATCTCATAGAGAGAATCCGGTTCAATCAGTTCGATGTCATTATTCATAAAGAGGAGATAATCGCCATGCGCATACTGCACGCCGAAGTTGTTGATGGCCGAATAGTTAAAGCCCTGGTCGGACACCCACTTTACGACGCGGACGACCGGATGCTCCAGGCTGCAGGCCTTCATATCAGCTGCTGTTGTCGTAACACCGCCTGCCTTCGCATCGTCAGCTTCCCATGCTGCCGGAGCCGGAAACTCCTTCTGGATGGCGTCATAATACTGCCAGGTTTCATCCTCCTCCGAGTTGTTCTCAACGACGATGAACTCAAGATTTTTATAATTTCCTTTAATCAGCGACCGGATGGCCTTATCAAGGTCCTTCGTATGGTCCTTATTCGGGATGATCACAGAAATCAGCGGCTCCTCTGTGCGATACTTCACATGATAAAAGCCGTACGTGATGCCCTTCTCGACCTTTTCAACCGGCAGGCCGATCCGCACACAATGGTCGTAAATCGCCCGCGCGCCGGCATCAAACGCATAGAGCTTCGCTTCCGGGTTTGCAGCTGTCGACATCTGGTGCGAGCGCCAGTGATACAGTGCCTTCTGGATATGGAAAATATTGGAGCTGGTGAACCGCGCTTCAGAAAGCAGCTTCTGGTCTTCCTTGCTTAGTCCATGCTGCGCAATTTCTTCTTTCTCGATTTCCTGCGCCTTCTCGGTCGCACGGAGAATAAGATCATAGTCCTGGGCGCCGTCGTACTGCTTCCGCTCATACACGACATTTCCGGCTTCATCCTTCTCTGCGATGGAGCGAAGCAGTCCCTCCTCCATCACGAAAAGATGGCACACGTAATTCACCGAACGGAGAAGGTCCGGATTATAATCTGTCTTAAAATGTGGTTCGAAGCGATAGGCATCCTCAAAATCGATTTTATCTTCATCCGTATAAATGACCTTCGCCGCCGGATGCTCCCTGACAACCCTCGCGCATTCCCACAGGGCCTCCGGGGCAAGCTCATCATCATGATCCGCCAGCACGATGAAGTGCGGCGCACTGAAAGGAGCTGCCTGCAGCGCCAGCTCGATGGCGGCATTGGTGTTATCCGAGATACCGAGATTTTTCTCAAGCACCGAAAAATGGAACCGCGGATCCTTCTTCGCAAACTCCTGAAGGACTTCCTTCGGTTTCTTCCCGTCCTCCTTCATCCAGACGAGACCATCATACGGCGTCGCATCCGCGACGTAAACCTGGAAATTCCCATAGGTCTGCTCCTCGATGGACTTTAGCATCCGGCGCAGAAACTTCTCTGGTGTCTTGAACGCTGGGATGACGATGGAAAACAACGGCCTTCCTTCAGAAAGCTTCGCGAATTCTTCGCGCTGATGCGCGAGCTCTTCATCCGTCGTGCGGGTCTTCTCAAACCATTCGTTATAATCAAAATCCTCCTGCACGCCCTGAATCTTGTGGATGCCCTTCCGGAACAGTACACGAAGTCCGTCCTTTTTCAGCGTCTCAAGCGACACCTCGACCGTCTCCCAGTTTAAAAGCGCGAGAAGCTTCTCCCGCTTCTTGTGTGCGTGCGAGTTGAACTCCTCGATAATTTTGTCATTGAACTTATAGCGGCGACGGCGGCCGTCAACACAGATAAAAAGATAACAGGTATCACCATGCTGAAACGGTACATCGATGTCGAACCCGAGCTCCCGCCGGATAGCGCCATGCTCCTTCACATAGTTTCCGAAATAAGCTTCGACCACCGAATCCCGACGCACACTGCCGATGGATGCGTCCTCGATGCGATTTCCCGCAGCATCCTTCACATACAGCTTGACCGGCGTCTCCGGATCCTTGCCGAACGCCCAGCCCTGAATATTTAATTTTCCTTCACGCACCAGCGCGATATCTATTTTTGTTCTCATTTATCCTTTTCCAATGCTTCCTTCATCTGGCCCTGCTGTCGGTGCACTGGTGTGTGCATTGGCATCAAAGGCAACCGGCGTCGGGGCAGTATCATGCACGCCCTGATAAATCGGAGCGTTTCCAAAGTTCAGACGCTCCTCCTCGACGACGAGTGGACGGCGCATGACACGCTGATTGATGCTGAGGATATATTCTCCCAGAAGCCCGATGAAAAAGATCTGTACCGAGCCGAGGAACAGCATGCCGATCAGCATCGGCGCCATGCCGGCCGGGAAACGGTCCCACCAGATGAGCTTCATGATGAGGTAAATGATCGCGATGATCATGGAAACGGCGCTGCAGATACCACCGGCAAACACAGCGATCCGGAGGCCGACCTTCGTATAGGAGGTGAAGCCGAGCATTGCCGCATCGTAGAGCGTGTAAAAATTGTTGTGTGTGACACCGGCACGGCGCTTCGGCTGAGTATATGGGATCTCCTTCCGATGGAAGCCAAGCTCTGCCACGATACCCCGGAGAAATGGCGTCGGATCATCGAGTGTGCGCATGACATCGATGAAGGCATGGTCATAGAGACCGAAGCCGGTGAACTGCTCGATCTGATCGACGGAGGACCACTTCTTGATAAGCTTGTAGTAGCAGCCGCGGAGCCAGTACATGAGCTTCGACTCCTGTGAGTGGGTCTTCACACCGATGGCGATCTTATAGCCCTCCTCCCAGGCCTTCACAAACTGCGGGATCATCTCCGGCGGATCCTGGAAGTCTGCTGCCATCAGGATGGTCGCGTCGCCCGTGGACTGGAGCATCGCATAATACGGCGAGTTGAACTGACCGAAATTTTTCGCATTGAAAATGCCCTTCACGTCAGTATCTTTAGCACAGAGGGTGCGAATCTGATCCCGTGTGTGATCGGTGGAGTCATTGTCGATATAGATGATTTCATATTTATAGGAGGAAAGCTGCTCCGTGAAAAGCTGCTTCAGCGCTTCATAAAGCGGGATGACATTTTCTTCCTCGTTATAGCATGGAACGACGATGCTAATTGTCTTCATGTTGATTTCCTTTAATTCGGATGCTTTGCACCAGTCGACGATTTAATTCTACCAAACAACATGTCAGCTGACACTAGCTACCCATTTTTATTTGTTTGCAAAAATCATAGCATTTTATTCTACACTTTGCCACCTAGAATGGCAAGTTCAGCATCATCTCCTATACAATATCTTCCCGTTTGTCTATTGACGGACATGGTTTCCGCCGATATAATCAGTGGCGTAATAATTAAATACTTATTCAGAGTCGGTGGAGCTACAGAGGAGCGTTGAAGCCGCAGCAACCCCGGGTGAAAGTCCCGGAAGGTGCTAACCTGAGCGAATCATTTTTGTTTCGAACAATAAGAGGAAGCGATTTCAGCCAGTCGATTGTTCGTCGACTGGCTTTTGTTTATTCCGGAGTGCCGCTTGCGGCGAGGCTTCGGGATGCCTTAGCGGCGAGCGCGTTCAAAGGCATCGCTTGCGATGCCCTCTGCTTTTTCTTACGAAACAATCTCGGCCTACGGCCAGAAAGGAAGCATTATGCTATTTTCATCCGAGCAGGTGTCAAACGGACATCCTGACAAAATCTGCGATCAGATTTCTGACGCAATCGTAACTGACATTCTCCAGCATGATAAGATGGGCAGAATCGCTGCTGAATCCATGATCAAGGATTATGAGATCACGGTCATGGGCGAAGTCACCACGAACTATGAGCCGGACTACGATGCACTCATCCGCGGCGTCCTCACGAAGATTGGCCTCCCGGATGTTGACAAATATAACGTCCGTTATCTCATCTCGAAGCAGTCCCCGGATATCGCGATGGGCGTCGATCATGACGGCGCCGGCGATCAGGGTATGATGTTCGGCTATGCAACAAATGAGACAAAGGAGCTCCTGCCGATCCCGTACGTACTCTCGACGAAGGCTCTTCTCAAGCTCCGCGAGTACAACCTTGCAAATCATTTCGAGAAGCTTCGTCCGGATGCGAAGGCGCAGGTTTCCTTTGATTATGACGCACACCGCATCGACACCTTCCTGATCTCGACGCAGCATGCTGAAGAAATCTCTCTCGATGAGGTACGTGAGATTGTTTCGAAGATTATGAAGGAAACAGCCGAAGAAGCTGGTCTCAATGACGACTTCCGGATCCTTGTGAACCCGACGGGACGCTTTGTCCTCGGTTCCTCCTTCGCAGATTCCGGCTTAACCGGCCGTAAGATCATCGCCGACACCTACGGTGGCGCTGCTCATCACGGCGGCGGAGCCTTCTCCGGCAAGGATCCGTCAAAGGTTGACCGCTCCGCAGCCTATATGGCACGTAAGATTGCCCGCGACATCGTCCTCTCCGGCCAGGCGGATCGCTGCGAGGTACAGCTCGCGTATGCTATCGGCGTAGCAGAACCGGTTTCCGTCTACGTAGACTGCTTCGGCACTGAGAAGAAGAATCGGACAGAGATCTGGGAAGAGATCAAGGACAACTACGATCTCACCCCGAAGGGCATCATCAAGAGCCTCGGCCTCCGCGACGTTGACTACAATCTCGTTTCAAGCTACGGCCACTTCGGAAAGCCAGAGCTTCCGTGGGAGAAATAAGCCAATGCTTCCATGCTCGGCTGGTGTGATAATTTGGCATTGCCGTGGAAAAGTGATTTCAAATAAATAAAGGTTGCCTCCGTGTGCTTTTCAACTTAAGATGAAAGCCACGGAGGCTTTTTCGACCTAAGGAAAAGCCCACGGAGGTTTTTTAATGAAAAACAGCTCGAAACCAATCTTTCATGACCATCTGCTTCGGAACGCGATTCTCGGTATTTCACTTCTAATTGCCGAGTTCTTAATTGCTATCTTTTACTATGGCATGCGGTACCCGAAGCTCAGCTTCGCGAAGCCACTCCTACTTAATCTCGCTTTCATCGGGCTGAACCTTCCCTTACTCCTCGGCGTCTTTGGCATGGCGCTCCGAGCACTTAAAAACCCACACGTGAACCGCTTTTTCGAACACTCCGCGGTATTAGCAGCTGTCCTTGGTGTCCTCTGTGCCATTGTTCTAGCACTATACCCACCCTTCTGCTCCAGCACCACATCATTAAATGCATACCTTCATCTCGACAGGACGAGCGACAGCTCCGTCCATGTCGCACAAGAAACTATATTACCTGAAACTGTCCCGCAAGCCTCCACCGATCCCCGCTACCAGTACTACCACTATAGGAGCATCAAAGAAGACACCACCTACCTGACCCTCGGCATCACGCTACCCAAGGCAGACTTCACCACGGAACAAACCCGCCTTACTGCAATCCAAGACTTGACGCCAAAACAAACCGACCCCACCATACTCCTTCTAACAGGCTCCTCTGACGGCACCTCCATCACCATCACCCTTGATTCCCAGTACCATCGCATCATCTACACGATCCACCAGCAAAAAATAAAGTAAATTTAGCCACACAGGGGCTGTCGCGAAAAAAAGGCTGCCGCTTTCGCGACAGCCCCGTCCGTATAGCCATAAAATCACTTGTTGTAGTTCACGATGGTGCCGAAATCCGGCTTCAGGGATGCGCCGCCGATGAGACCGCCATCGATATCCGGCTGTGCCAGAAGTTCCTTGCAGTTGCCGGCATTCATCGATCCGCCATACTGAATGCGGATTGCTTCCGCAGTATCGGTATCATAAACCTCCGCGATCGTCTCACGGATTGCCTTGCAGACTTCCTCAGCCTGTGCCGAAGTTGCCGTCTTGCCGGTTCCGATCGCCCAGATCGGCTCATATGCGATGACGACACCCTTTGCCTGATCCGCCGTCACACCCTGGAACGCAATCTTGATCTGCATCCGAATCCAGTCCTCTGTGATGCCCTGCTCTCTCTGCTCGAGAGACTCACCACAGCAGACGATCGGCTTTAAGCCCTTCTCGAGAGCCTTGAGAAGCTTCTTGTTGATGTCCGCATCCGTCTCATGGAAATAGCCACGACGCTCGCTATGGCCCATGATGACATACTCGACGCCAGCATCCAGCAGCATATCTGCAGAAATCTCACCGGTATAAGCGCCCTTGTCCTCGAAATAAAGGTTCTCGGCACCGACATGCACATTCGTTCCCTTCACAGCATTGACTACTGGCACAAGGTCTACAGCAGGCACACAATATACGACATCGACATCCGGATTCTGTACGAGCGGCTTCAGCGTCTCGACAAGTTCAACAGCCTTTGACGGCACCATGTTCATCTTCCAGTTGCCGGCAATAATCTTTTTTCTCATGAAAATACCTCTTTCTTTAAAAAGCGGAGAGCAAAAACTCCCCGCCTGATTTTCAAAACACTAAACTAAGCTTAGTCCTTGTCATCCGCTGCAGCGACACCCGGAAGCTCCTTGCCCTCGAGGAATTCGAGAGAAGCACCGCCGCCTGTGGAGATGTGCGTCATCTTATCATGGAAGCCCATCTGATTTGCAGCAGCAGCTGAATCACCGCCGCCGATGATGGTTGTCGCATCCGCATCAGCAAGTGCCTGTGCGACAGATCTTGTGCCCTTTGCAAGAACCGGGTTCTCGAAAACACCCATCGGTCCATTCCAAACGACCGTCTTTGCAGACTTTACAGCACCGGTGAAGAGCTCAATGGTCTTCGGTCCGATATCAACGCCCATTCTGTCAGCCGGGATCTTGTCAATGTCTACAACCTTTGTCTCGATGGTTGCATCGTCGATCGGATCCGGGAACTTCTCTGTCGTCACAGCATCAACCGGAAGATAAAGATTCTTGCCAAGCTTCTTTGCCTTCTCGATCATTTCCTTACAATAATCAACCTTCGTATCATCGACAAGGGAGGTACCAACCTCATAGCCCTGTGCCTTCGCAAAGGTATACGCCATGCCTCCGCCGATGATCAGTGTATCGCACTTCTCAAGGAGGTTAGAAATAACGTTCAGCTTATCGGCAACCTTCGCACCGCCAAGGATAGCGACGAACGGACGAACCGGATTCTCGACAGCCTGGCCGAGGAACTTGATTTCCTTCTCCATGAGGTAGCCGACAACATGCGGGCCCTTGACGAACTTCGTCACGCCGACATTGGAGCAATGTGCTCTGTGGGCGGTTCCGAAGGCATCATTGACGAAAACATCAGCGATAGAAGCAAGATCCTGGGAGAACGCATCACCGTTCTTCGTCTCTTCTGCTCTGTAACGTGTATTCTCAAGGAGAATGACATCGCCATCCTGCATCGCAGCGACAGCGGCACGTGCATTCGGACCGACAACCTCAGGATCCGCTGCAAACTTTACTTCCTTGCCAAGGAGCTCGGACAGTCTCTTTGCAACCGGTGCAAGGGTCTTCGACGGCTTATCCTCTTCCGTCTTGATCTTGCCGAGGTGAGAGCAAAGGATCACCTTGCCGCCGTCAGCGACGAGCTTCTTGATCGTAGGAAGCGCAGCCACGATACGGTTATCATCCGTGATCTTGCCATCCTTAAGGGGTACATTAAAATCGCAGCGGCAGAGGACGCGGAGGCCCTTGACATTGATGTCATCCACTGACTTCTTGTTTAATCCAGCCATTTGAAAACTCCTTCCGGG
>OMZX01000007.1:0-10750 GCA_900315665.1 uncultured Eubacteriales bacterium | reverse complement strand
AACGAGGTCAGGCCCTAAAAGGCCGGACCTCGTTTCAAGTCGAAATTTACTATTTGATTACTTGATCAGAGAACCAAAGTACTTGATTGTTCTAACCATCTGGGATGTGTAGGAGTTCTCGTTATCATACCATGAAACAACCTGAACGAGAGTCTTGTCGCCCATCGGAAGAACCTTGGTCTGTGTAGCATCGAAGATAGAACCAGCTGTGGAGTTGATGATATCAGAGGAAACGATCTCATCTGTGTTGTACTCGAAGGACTCAGTCTCTTCCTTCTTCATCTGCGCGTTAACCTCTTCAGCAGTTACCTTGCCGGCAACAACTGCATCAAGAATTGTGGTGGAACCTGTAGCTACAGGAACACGCTGTGCAGCGCCATTGAGCTTGCCATCGAGCTCCGGAAGTACGAGGCCGATAGCCTTAGCAGCACCGGAAGATGCCGGTGTGATATTCATAGCGCCTGCTCTGGAGCGACGAAGGTTGCCCTTTCTCTGCGGTCCATCGAGGATCATCTGGTCGCCGGTGTAAGCATGAACTGTGGTCATGAAGCCGGACTCGATCGGGCAGAGGTCATTTAAGCCCTTAGCCATCGGAGCGAGACAGTTTGTAGTGCAGGAAGCAGCGGAGATGATCTGATCATCAGCTGTCAGTGTCTTATGGTTTACATTGTAAACGATGGTCTTCAGATCCTTGCCTGCAGGTGCAGAAATAACAACGTGCTTAGCGCCAGCATTGATATGAGCCATGGACTTCTCCTTGGAAGTATAGAAGCCTGTGCACTCAAGAACTACATCGATGTTGAGCTGTCCCCAAGGAAGGTTTGCAGCATCCTTCTCCTTGTAGATCTCGATTTCCTTACCGTTAACGATGATGGAATGATCGGTGGACTCAACCTTGCCCTGATATCTGCCGTGTGTTGTATCATACTTAAGAAGGTATGCAAGCATCTCCGGGCTGGTAAGATCGTTGATTGCAACAACCTCATATCCCTCTGCCTGGAACATCTGTCTGAAGGCAAGACGACCGATACGGCCAAAACCGTTAATAGCAACTCTTACTGCCATAGTAAAAATCCTCCTGATTGATTTGAAAAATGGTTTATATTGTTTCCATTTGCATTGTTTATTCTAAGCTATGGATGTTTTTTTTGCAATACTTTCCGCATAAATTTTGTGAAAAAATTCACATAATTTTTTAAAAAGAGTAACGGCCGCGCTGTTTCGCGCGGCCGCTGCTCATCCTTTTCCTTTATTCAAAACCGTAATACTGGTTAATACCGGCGAGTAAACCTTCGGCATAGGTGTCACAGGCGTCCTCATCATGCGGGCTCTCCTTATCACCGAGCTCGATGTCGACGGACGGGATCGTCGAGTAGGAGGTCTGGGTCAGGTCAATATCCATCGAACCTCTGCTGTAGATCTTCGTGCCGTTATCGCGGAGACCATCAATGAGAGCCTGACCGAGCTTTTCATTCTTTTCCCAATGTGAAGCTACCGGCTCCATAGACTTGAGCGCTTCCGGCGTGCCGATATAGAAGGCGCCCTTGTTGCTCGTAGAGGAGTCGAAGTGAATCGCGATGTGGCAATCAGCCTTGTTATTCGCGATGACGGTTCTCGCAATGTTATCGAGCTGGACATCACTGTCCTCGCGAATCATGAGGACGTCGTAGCCATCATCAAGAAGCTTCTTTGCGAAGCTCTTGGCCACCATCAGGTTGACAGAAGCCTCCGATGTACCATCTGAAAAGGTCATACCGCCGGATACAGCAACTGCTTTGATGCTGCCGGCCGCTGTCGTTCCGCCGGTTACCTTCCTCGAGCCGTCCGGATGGCAGAGGGTCATCACCGAGGTGCCGCCCTTCGTGCCGTGGCCGGCATTGACGGCAACCGTAATGCCCTTCGGCTTTTCGACATCACTCGTGAAGAGAATCGCTTTCCCTGTATTAATTTTAGAGTTCGCTGCATACTTCCAGTCGAGATTTAGTCCGATCTCTGTCGATGCAAAGGACGTAAGACAGATCCCGATGCTTAGCGCTGCAGTGAGCATGAAGGTAATTAACTTTTTCATGACTTTCCTGTTCTTTCTCTTTCCCTGAGAAACACTATATCCTTACAGCTATAGCCTAAGCCAAAAAGAGGGGCCATGCAACCAACGTTTGATTACATAGCCCTTAAGGATTTCTTACACCCGTTAAGATTTTTGTCAGTGTAAAAGAGAAGACACCAAAAACCACATGAGTACGATGATGCCAAGCGCGATGCGGTACCAGCCGAAGATGCGGAAGCTGTGAGTGCGGATGTATTTCATAAGGAAGTCAATGCAGTAGACACTGACGAAATAGGCGACGACCATGCCGAGAATCAGATAGAACCATTGCGGTCCGCTGAAGCCGAAGCCATGCTTCACAAGTTTTAAGAGGCTCGCACCGAACATGACCGGAATCGACAGGAAGAAGGAAAACTCCGAAGCGGGTGTCCGGGCGACACCGACCAGCATCGCACCGAGAATCGTCGCGCCGGACCGGGAGGTGCCCGGGATCAGGGCTAAGCATTGGAAAAGACCGATGATGAAGGCAGTGCGAAGGTCCAGGTCCTGGAGCTTTTTGATGCGGAAGCTGAAGGTTTCGTTTCTGTTTTCAATAAGGATGAAAAAGATACCGTAGAGAATCAGCATCAGTGCGACGACGAAGCCATTGTATAAATATTTGTTGAGAAGATCATCGAAAAGTATGCCAATGACGGCGGCCGGGAGACATGCAACGATGATCTTCACCCAGAGATTAATCTTCGATGGGAGTACGCCGACGCTTCCGTTTTTCTGCCTCGCGAAAGGCCAGATTTCCCGGAAAAAGGTCGTCACGACCGCAAGGATCGCGCCAAGCTGAATCACGACCTCAAACACCTCATAATAGCTGTCCGGCTGGTTCAGATGAATCAGTTCGTTCACGAGGATCATATGCCCCGTCGAAGAAATCGGCAGCCACTCTGTGAAGCCCTCGACCAAGCCCAGGACAATAACCTTCAAAATTTCAACAAAACTCATTTTTTCTTTCCTTTACATCTACTGACAATGGGGACGGTTCTCCCTGTCAGCTTTTTTTGCGTGACATCAGAGACGGTTCTTGCTGTCAGCTTTTGTGACAGGGAGAACCGTCCCCGGTGTCATGTCAGCTTTATGACAGGGAGAACCGTCCCGATGTCATGAAATTGACACATTCAGCACATCAATTTACACGTCTTCGATCTGCCAGTCAATCGGGGTCAGGCCGTTTTTCTCTAAAAATTCATTTGTCTTTGAGAAGGGCCTGGAGCCGAAGAAGCCGCGGTAAGCACTCAAAGGACTTGGGTGGGCCGATTTCAGGATCAGGTGCCGCGGGTTCGTAAGCATTGTTTCCTTCTGCTGTGCCGGGCGGCCCCATAGGATGAAGACGATCGGTCGGTCGACGTCGTTCAGGATTTTGATGGCCGCGTCGGTGAAGGTCTCCCAGCCGATGCCGCGGTGGCTGTTTGCCTGATGGGCACGTACCGTGAGGACGGTGTTAAGGAGCAGCACGCCCTGGTCCGCCCATTTTTTGAGGTAGCCGTTGTTCGGGATGCGGCAGCCGAGGTCGTCGTGGAGCTCCTGATAGATGTTCACGAGGGACGGCGGAATCTCGACGGACGGGTTCACGGAAAAGCAGAGGCCGGTCGCCTGCCCGGGCTCATGATACGGGTCCTGCCCGATGATCACGGCCTTCACCTTCGAGAGCGGCGTAAAATCAAAGGCGTTAAAAATGTCCTTCGCCGGCGGATAGACGGCGCGCGTCTCGTACTCGCGCTTCACGGTCTCGTATAAATCTCTGTAATATGGCTTCGCAAACTCCGGCTTCAGGGCCGGCAGCCAGTCGTTTGTGATCATGGCTTTCTCCTTTTATGCTAATGCTTACATCTGATGGCTATGCGGACGGACTGCGGAGGCCCGTTGGTTTACATCAATTACATTACTCTTCTTCAGTATATACTGCGTGGCTTCGCCGCTTGCCGCCGGCCATGGCTACGTTCTTGTAGAGGTCGTAGAGGAGGGAGCCGGTGCGGCCTTCGGCGGGGTGTTCGTCTTTTCCAACGTGGAGGACGTATTTTCCGCAGACGTTGATGATTTTCGTGCCGGATGGATGTTCACGCTCGCGTTTGAAGTTGCCGTATTCCGGGTGGACATGGCCGTGAAGCATATATTTCGGATGGTATTTGTCCATCAGTGCATTGAAACAATCGAAGCCGCGATGCGGGAGGTCTTCGAGGTCGCCATATCCCTTTGCCGGCGCATGGGTTACGAGAAGATCGAAGCCGTTTTTCAGGACGATGTTCCGACGTACTTTCGCGATGCGTTTTTCCATCTCCTGCTCCGTGAACATATAATGTCCATCCTTATAACGCATGGAGCCGCCGAGACCGAGAATCCGAAGTCCGTGAAAATCATAGACCGTGTCTTCGATACAGTCGCAGCCCATAGGCGGCTGATAGCTGTAGCGCTCGTCATGGTTTCCGTGCACGTAAAGGAGCGGCGCATGGGCCATGGTCACGAGATACTCAAGGTAAGACACCGGCAGATCACCGCAGGAAATGATGAGGTTCACACCACGGAGCTCCGCCTCGGTATTATATTCGTAAAGCGACTTATCCTCATCATCTGCGATACACAGGATTTTCATAATGCCTCCATAAATGGCTACGCTTACGCTTCTTCTACCTTCAATTACTGCTTTCCATGAAACCACTAATCTGCATGAGCTCCCGGGCGGTGTCATTGAACTCCTCCAGCTTCGGGATGCGTCCCAACACATTGTCGTTTAACCAGCGCATCGACACAATATCCTCTGCTGACAAACGCAAAGAGTTTTCGTCCTTTATGAGGCCCTCGCGGGAATGCAGCTCGCCGTCAAAGGGACTGATGCTGCCGTAGAGGATACCATGGCGAAGAATGTGAATGAGCTTTTTCACGGTATAGGGCACAGTGTTTGACATGATGATGTCGATGACACCGGAGGAAAGGCCGAACCAGAGGTTCTGCGCGGCATTGCTTTTATCGGCACGGTCAAAGGAACCATCGAAGACCGATCGGATAATAATCTCGTAGAATTTACCCCAGTCAAAAACCGGCGTGGCTAGATTCTGCACCTGCCCGTCAGCCGTTACCTGATATACGCCAAACTCCCGCGAAATCATCTTCGGCGGCGTAAGCTCCGGACCAGAGATCGTATGGATGCCCTCCGTGAGAAACTCCTCCTGCCAGGCCCTGTCATGAAGCTGCGACCATTTGAGATGTACTCTTGTCCGCGGGTTCACAAGCTGCGCACCGATGGCAAACGCGTTAATGCTTGCGAGCGTGCCATACTGTGGAAATGCCTCCACATAGCCGACATCGTCGCCCTCCTCCATGGAAGCCGCCAGCGCGCCCATCAGGAATTTTGCCTCATACATCCTCGCATAATACGTCCGGATGGTGTTATAGGCTGTATTCACAGAGCAATTCAGGATCCGAAGCTTCGGATATTTTACCGCCGCCTGTACCGACACATCGACCATCATGCTGGACGTCGTGAATACGAGATCAGCCCCCTTTTCGACCGCTTCATCGATTGCAGCAGCCGCCTTCTCCGGTGTCTGACAATCCGGATAGGTCACCGTATGGATCCTGTCCTTAAAAATCCCGTCAATATAATTTCTCCCGAGCTCATGCTGGAAGGTCCAGCTGGAAATTTCGGTATTCTTCTCATAAATAAAGGCAATCTCCAGCGTTTTCCCGGTGAAGCCCTTGTCTCCCGGATTAAAAATGTCGAAGATCCCGCTCGATTTCCGGAAAATATCCGGATTCTCCACGAGCGAAATGTCCGAAGCGCCTTTCTTAAACTCATTCCAGATTTTCGAGAGATTCTGCTCGATTGCGGTGTTGGAGACATTGAGCAGTGCATCAAGACCATAAATCTTGATATAGATGAGGAAGGCGTCGCCCAATGTTAACTCCTTAAGTCCGTCCCCTCCCTTTTTCTTAAAGACATCCGTAAAACGGTCAAAGGCCGCCTTCAGGTTCTGCCGCGCCTCTGTGTCCCAGGGCTCCGTCTGCGACTGCCCGATGAGCTCGCACAGCCGCCGATACTGCCCTTCCATCGAGAAGCTAATGCCATAGATGCCGGAAACCTTGAAGAACTCGACAAATTCATAGTAGATCTTATTTTCCTTCGTGTCGTCGCGGACCGGCATAAGCCGCACGACAGACGCCGCAATGGAAACCGCACCATTGTACTTCGAGACGGAAACCCGCTTGTTTCCCTCCTGCACATAGAAGCGGTTCATATATTCATAGACGAGAATCGGATCCCGGATGCCTTCGGAAACCGCAGCATCATAGAGAGATGACCACTTCCCGGCAAACTCTGTCTTCGGTCCGAGAATCGGCATGAAATTCGATGCAAAGGACTCCTGCCGTCCACGCGTTTTCGTCCCGACGATATCCTCGATGGGGATTTCCATCGTCCCGAGCCGGTTTTCCGCTGCGATATCCTCCGGGCGGATCATATCATCGAGCGCAGAAAGAAAGGGGTATTGACCAAGCACCAGAGCTTTGCGATAAGCCGCGTCACCAAGCCTTTTCGCCGCTAAATAATCATCGATCATGTCGTTTCTCCTTTAAAACCCCATGGGAGGCTGTCCGAAAACCCGGCTGTGGGGTCGGAGGGGCACCCTAGCTCACGCTCGAAGGTCTAATCGCTATCCAGCCACCCCGAGCTGGGCCGGCCCAATTCAGGAAAAATCCTTGAAGGGATTTTTCCTTCAATGAGCCTAAAAAATCGGGCCTTGTGGGCACCGATTTTTTACCCTGCTCGTGCTGTCTGGCTAGCGAAGACCTTCGGCTTTATGTTCGTACGGGTGCCCCTCCGACTCCACAGCCGGGTTTTCAGACAGCCTCCCATGGAGTTTTATGAAAACATCAGGTTATGTGACAGACGGTTTCACCCTTATCATATTTAAATAATTGAAGGGGAGTCGTAAAACGACTCCCTTTCATTCTATAGCAAAATATGATTTTTTCAATTACCAGGTGCTTTCGTCGAGCCGGCGGTTAGCTCTGTGATCGTCTCGGAGGTGCTGGACTTCGTGGTCGTACTCGATTTCGTCGTGGTTGTCGTTGAAGTCGGTGCGGTGTTGGTCGTCACTGGGGTTGTTGAACTGACAGTCGTACTTGTCGGACCCTCTGAGGTTGTCGTCTGGCTGCTGCCCGGCGTCGTGCCTGTCGTGGTCGTCACGGTACTCGTCGTATTTTCTTCACCCGGTGCGCTCGAGATCACAGCATCGGAGCTTGCGCTCGCAGACGTCGTGGTCGACGTCGTCTTCTCGTCGGATGACGATGTCTGGGTGGAGGTATTGGCGTGTGTTGCGGTCACACCGGTTACCTCTGTCGTGCAGGCACCGCTCGAGTTGAAGGTATAATCCTTCGTGCTGTTGATGGTCATGGTCTTGCCGGAAACCATCTTGCCGTCGCTCTCGAGATAATAGTAGGTGCCGCCGTCATCGAGCCAGCCTGTCACCATCTTACCGTTTGTCTGGAAATAGTACCAAGCGTCGCCGATCTTCTTCCAGCCGACGGAAAGCTTGCCATTATCCTTGTCGAGATAATAGGAGTTGCCGGATGCATCCTTCTTCCAGCCGGTCTGCATCACGCCATTCGCATCCAGGTAATAGTAGGTGCCGTTCTGATTGTACCAGCCTGTCGCCATCACACCGTTGGACTGGAAGCGATACCACTTGCTGTCGATCTTTGCCCAGGTATCCATGATGAGGGTGCCATCTCCAGGCTGGAAATAATACCACTTATCATTGATCTGGCGCCACCCCGTCGCCATCACGCCATCGTCCTTCAGATAATACCACTTGGTATCGCTGTCGGTCGTAAGCTTGAGCCAGCCGGTCTGCATCACGCCGTTTGACTGGAGATAATACCACTTGTTCTTGATATGCCGCCAGCCCGTCGCCATGAGACCATTCTCACGAAAATAATGCCAGTTGCCATTGATCTTGCACCAGCCGGTCACCATATAGCCGTCACTCCCGATATAATAGTACCCGGACGACGTGTGAATCCACTTGCTGACGATCTTCTGATTCGTCGAATCATCAACATAATAGTACTTGCCGTTCTTCTGCTCCCATCCGGCATACGCTGCCGGCGCGTAAACCGACATCCCGAGCATCGCCGCCATGGAAACCGCAATCAGTTTTCGTGCATGCTTCATGTTATCTCCCCGATTCTTCCTCGATGATCCCTCTCGGCCTCAAGCTGTCGTCTTTTCTTCTATACTGATGTATCCGGATACGGTTCATATACTCCGTATCGATATTTACCTTCAATATCAGAAAGTGCCACCTCTGCAGATTTTTCCGCGAATCTGCCTCCGGAAGGAATCAGATACCCTGTCCAATTATCTTTATACTTACATGATAGCACCCACACACCGCGGCGTCTCATACAGAAAGCTTAAATTTTTCCCGAATTTCGTAAGATTTGGTAAGAATCCTTGAAATACCGGTACATCTTGAGCGTGTAATCGCCGAAATTTTCCCCGAGCGAGATCTTATAGGAGCACCACACCGCCCAGAGAAGACCGCCGAGCCCCATATACGCGATCACCAACAATCTAGCGTCCTCTTTCGAAATATCCCGAAAAGCAATGCCTCCATCAGCCGACTGCCCGGTTTCATTCCGTTCCGCATTGATCTTCTTCACAGCGCTTTCATGAGATGTCGCCCCGGCGATGATGTCTGAAGCAGGCATTGGCGCCTCCTGATAGATCTCCATCAGGCGCTTCGCTTCATCGAAGCTCATATACGAATAGATCGCTGCCATCGCGAGATCGATCAGCGGATCCGCCATACCACAATACTCCCAGTCGATCATCCGAAGTCCTTCCTTCGTGAAAATGAAATTATCCGATACCGAATCGATATGCGCGATGGTTTTCGGGCGATCAAAACCCGCCACGAAGTCGAACACAGCCGCCGCCTTCATCCGAACCTCAGGATAATCCTCAAACATCACCTCCTGATGAATATCCCGGATATCCTTCTCGTAAAGCCTAAGCTGCTGCTCGATGGAAAAATCATGGGGCACTGTAACGCCTGAATTATGAAGAAGTTTAAGCATGCCCATACACTGCCGGAGCTCCTTCGGATTTCCGTAATCAGCGTTATGCGCTCCTTCATAGTAGCGGGAAATCTTGTATCCCGTTTCCGGATTAAAATATACGAGCTCCTCCGTGATTCCGAGCCCTGTGACTGCCTTGTAAACCTCATACTCCTGCTGCCGATTAATCATCTTCTCCGTCCCCGGCCCCGGAATCCGGCAGATAAAAGCTTTCCCACGGTACTCACGCTTGGCTTCAGCACTGTCCTCCCGCACCGTAAAAAGAAACGACTTGTTCGTCATGCCAGCCTTCAAGCATTTAATGCCTACAATATCCGCCTCCGGAATCTTGAAAACATGAGACACTACCTCCATCGCCTTCGAGCCCGAATGATTCACGTACTCCTCATCAAACTGCCGAAGCTCCTCAAGATTCTCAAACTCATACACCTCACCATCCGGCTGCTTGTTGATATACATCGCCGGAAGCCCGTTTAAATTTCGAATCAGCACATCCTCCCAGTACATCTGCTCCGTCCCCGGCATCCGATAATACGTCTTAAGAAGCGGCAAAAACTTCTCCGAAAACGCCTTCGTAAAATATACCGGCCCATACATACACCACTGATCTTTGCCCCCGACATGACAAGACTTAATCCCCCCATTCTTTCCAGCTTCGAGAACCCACTCCTTCGTCTCCCCATGCATAAACGTCGCCGCATACCAACTGTCCGCCTCATAAAGATGATACATATTATCCCGCATCCAGTTATCCGACGATAAAATATAACAGTTCTTTCCCCGGAGCACCTCCTCTGCCCTTACCATCGTCGCAAGCGTATTCTTCGACGCATACTCCGGATTATAAAGAAGCTTCACCCCATACTTATCGATGAGATAATCAAACTTCTCCTTAAGATACCCCACCATAATCGTAATATCCGTAATGCCTACTTCATGTAACTGCCGAATCTGCCGCTCGATCATCCTTTCCCCAAACACCGGAAGCAGCCCCTTCGGCATCTCATACGTCAGCGGCACAAACCGAGACCCAAACCCCGAAGCCAGCACCAAAGCCGCATCAACCTTATACTTCTGAAGAAATCTTCTCCCTTCGTCCGCCAGGACGAAGCTGACATTCCTACCCCGTCCCACATCATTCTCTTCCTCCAAGAGCAGCCCTTGAGAAACCGCCTCATGCACCAGCTTATTCACTTTTCCCAAAGAGATCCCCATCACATCACCAATCTCCCGCTGCGTACACCCCGGCTTCTCCAAAATCGCCCGCAATAAAATAACCAAATCTCTCATAACGCGCCTCTTTATGTTCATAATTCAATTCTATATTGCTATTTTTGAACATATTATCACACTTTCCCGCCGCATTCAATATAAACATACATGGGCTTTCGCTCAAAAAAGTAGATAGCCGTGGAGGTTTGCCGTCGGGGTCGGAGGGGCACGCGTACGAACATAAAGCCGAAAGTCCCAGCTAGTCGGGTGATCCAGTCGAGGTAGAAAATCCGGGTTACAACCCCGGATTTTCTAGGCCCATTGAAGGAAAAGCCCCTTCAAGGCTTTTCCTGAATTGGGCCG
>OMZX01000099.1 GCA_900315665.1 uncultured Eubacteriales bacterium | reverse complement strand
TCTGCAGTAATCCTTCTTTTCCCATTAATAATTTCACTAATTCTCGACTGTGGAATATGAACTTCCTTGGCAAGACGATATGCGGTAATATGCATCGGTACGAGAAACTCTTCCTGAAGGATCTCTCCTGCTGATACCGGTCCTAAAGTATTTTTCATGACGACACCTCCTTAATGATAGTCACATATATCTTCAATGATCACATTTCCATCATTCCAGTAAAAACAGACTCTAAACTGATCATTTATTCTGATACTGTACTGTCCTGCTCGATCACTTTATAAATACAAACTCTCTATCCGTAGACCTCTCCGGGCAGAACCGATATCCAAGCCGATCAAATGCCTCCATCAAGTATACATATCTAGCTTTATTCTTCTTCATCTGTGTCCCAAAGACCTTCCCATCGAAGCTGATTATAATGCGCATTTGCTTCTTCGTTCATTTTCTTCTGTTTCCAACGGTCGATATCGCTACGGATAGAAAGCATCTCATCGGCAATTTCCTCCGCGCTCTGTGGTTTTGCCTGAGAAAGATACGATGTCATTCTCCGCATGGCACGCTCTGCGCCCAGGTTCTTTGCAATCGCCTTTCCAAATTCCTCCGGATAGCCCATGGCCACAATGGTTTCTATCAATTCCCGATAAGCTTCCTTCCAGGATTCTGTTGCCATTTGATTCACTCCACCTTTTCTACAAATGTACTCATCACGTAACCTCTCTACCTCAACTGACGACCTTTTGCCATTCATTATATCTTGTCTACATCTTACCACGAAAAAAGAGGCCGTACATCATGCAGAGATTCTTCCCTCTGTTTTTGTGACAATAATATCATCGATCTTCACGTCAAAAAGGAATGCAAGCGCGATGAGGTTGTCTACTGTAGGCATTGTTGTTCCATGAATCCACTTGTAAACTGCCTGTGGTGTTGCGAACCCGAATGCTGTCTGCATATCCTTTACGGTCATCCCGGCTTTCTTTCGAAGAAAGTCTATGTTCTGACCGGTTGCTGTCGTATCTATAAATGGGATAGTTGCCATATTTTCCTCCAAAAAAATTAACCGCCGGTCCTTATCGGATCAGCGGTCGCACTGCTTTACATCATTTACCATGGCCTGTTGCCATGCTCAACGATATACTCCCCGATAAAAGGACATACCAAAAAATACCGTCTAAGCTCTTCATGCTCTGACAGTTCATAACTGTTATTCATGTAATTTCGTAAACTTAAACCAAATGTTGAAAGCATTTTCCTGTCCTTTCCGGGATGAGATCCCATTTATTTCCGTAATTGCTACGGATAGCACTTCTGTAGAGACTCGAACCCTGATTTTCGGAGCGACATCTCGGCTGCCGCCTCGGTCGGTTCGTAGCACGCGTGCCACTGGCACGCACTCACCCGATGTCATAGCCTTTAGACCACAAAAGTATTTTGCTTTATTGTCTTAGTATAATTGACCTTTTAGGGATTACAGCTACTATATTTCCGGCGGTATCGCCGTCTATCCGGACATGGGGCAGGATACGCAGGAACTATATGATAAGGCAGACATGGCTCTTTACCACGCAAAGCTTGACCCGCACCATCATATCGCGCTCTACAATGAACTCATGAAGGAGGATTCCCGTGAAGGCATGGGACTTTCCTTTACAGATCTTGCCACCGGAGAACCGGCTTCTGTGCTCATTTACCGCTATGACGAGACAGAGGAAATTCTTTATGCCAATGACAACTGCCTGAAGCTGTTTGGCTGCGAGGACATGCAGGAATTCATGAAACTGACCGGAAGGTCCTTCCGTACGTTGATCCATCCGGACGACGTAGAGACCACATCATCAAGATGCTTGGCTATGAAGAGGATGAATTCTATGATCTAGTCGGCAGCATCTATGTCAAGATTATGGCAAAGGAAGACTGGGGTTCCTTCGTCGAGCTTGGCAGGCGTTTGTCCGTGAAACCGGGCGTTGGAAGCTACTTCTACCATCTGATTCATAAGGACGGTACACGCATTCCATGCATCGAGGTCATGCAGTCAGCCCTCGGACCGGACGGCATCATGTACGGCTATGCGAACGTCATGGATGTCTCTACAATCATCCGTGATATGCCTCTGCCGGACTTCAGTAATAGGCAATAGCAAAGTATAAGGCATTATAATACGGCATGGAGTGTGCGCTTTATTCCGGGCTCCATGCCGTATTTAGTAATTCATACCTCTGCTTCCTTTAGTTGGAATTCCTCTCCGCTCATATCACGACCAGATTTTGTCCGCAGCTTCTCTTCATACATCGCGCTATCAGCAGTGCGGAAGGCCTGTTTCAGATCTTCCTCAGATTTTGCAGAAACCCGCGTCACACCGATACTGATTGACATGTTGTACTTCAGTTTGTACTGGAAACGAAGTGCCCGAACTCTCGATCGTATCTCGTCACAAATCTTCTGTGTGTTCTCTTCAGTATCATAAACAAGCGCCGCGAACTCATCTCCACCATATCGACAAAAGCAACCCTTACAGCCATCGAGCAGGTCAAAAAGAACACTGCCGGTCAGAATCAGTGCACGGTCGCCTTCCGAATGCCCGAAGCGGTCATTGATGGCCTTAAAATTATTGAGATCCATCATGTAAAAATAATATGCTTTTTCATCCTCTGGTGAACTTTGCAGTGCCTGCGAAGATAAGAGCTCTCCCGACACCTTGTCCATGATGGAACGGTTATAAAGACCTGTCAGGAAATCAATTCCGGATTTTCTGGAACTGATCGCAATATATCCATAAAGAAGTGCCAATGCAAAAGACGGATTTGTGATGGGAATCGCCGAACCTGCAAAATACTGGAGAAATGAACCAATCACCGGAAAGGCACCGACCATAGAAAATGAAATATATTCCTTCCGGATATCAGGGTTCTTCGCGCTGGCAGCCGCAAGTGTAAGCATTATAAACTGAAGGACGATGTAAAAGGTGTAGGTCAAAGGCTTCACGAAATAAAGTGGTCCGCGTTCAAAAGTGCCTGGTGCGGACTGCCAGTATACACCATGCCCGAGGGGTGAAAGAAGAATGCAGCCAATGCATACAATTGCTGGCATCCGTAGAACCCATCGAAGCCATGTCGGCGGTGTGATACGCGTGAAGGCTTCAACAAACCAGATCCAGTAAACACAGACTGAAAGAAGGCCGATGCCTGCAGCCATCTCAAGCGAAATGATGAGATTCAGCGCAGTCAGACGATACTGAAGATAACAGTCCAAAACATCCGCCAGAATCGTAATGGACATCCCGATCTGTTATTTCGTCACTCTCTCCATCCGTATATACTTCCTGGCCTCCTTCGTCTTCCCGATCTGCTCCACGAACTCCGTCATCCATTCCCCGTAGTTCACCATCTCAAGCTCTGTGGTTTTATCAAAGTTACATTGTTATTTCGTAGTTTACTTTTCTGTTTTGTCATCCTCTTCAAACTTTTTTAAGATCTTATCAAAATCAGATTCTATTGGTTGTGTCCGATTAAAAATATCATATTCACTAAACGCCTTATCCAACGCCTGTTTGTGCGATACTTTGCCATTGTCCGGCAGTATTTTATATTGGCGGAATTCCAAAAAGGCATTTACGCTTTTCTCGAACTCTTCCATTGTAAAAACGTTTTCGCGTTCAATCATATCCTCAATGTAATCAAAATATCCTGTAACAGCTCTCTCAAGCTGTCTGATCTGTTTCTCACTCAGATAGTTTTTTGCAATGCCTACATCAGATTTTAAAATCCTACCGTCGGGGGCATTCTTCCAGGTTGTAAGGCCCATATGTTCTTTCGTATGATCGGCTTTACTATAGACAATTTCAGCCGCTGTCTGACTTGTGTGGCTTTTTTAGAATTGACTC
>OMZX01000032.1 GCA_900315665.1 uncultured Eubacteriales bacterium | reverse complement strand
GCTATCTCGTGACAGAGGTGAATGAGACTGAGGAAAAGCTATGGACTAAGGCAAATGCAGGGGCTTTTGACGCTTATCGTTTTCCGATGAATGATTCCGGAAATATATATTCTGTTGTAGGGCAGGGAGAAGAAACAAATCCGTATAATACCGCGACCTGGGAGTATATGCTGTATACCGGCATGGAAGCGGCGAAGGCGATGACACGTCTTGGTGAGACGTTGTCTCAGCGGTCCGTATCCCAAGGCGAAGCCGGTGCTCTTTTCGAAGATATGGTCAGAACAGCAGACAACCGGCTTTTATTCTCCATTCACGTTTGAAGCAAATGTAAACCGGGAGATTCCCTATTATGATCTGCCTTTCACGATGTGTCATGAACTCAGCCATCTCCGTGGCTTCATGCTGGAGGATGAAGCAAACTTCATCGGCATCCTGGCCTGCGCTGATTCCGACAATCTGTATTTTCAGTATTCTGCCTATGTTTCCGCCTGGGTCTATGTCGGAAACAGCCTGGCAATAGAGAACCCTGAAGCCTTCACAACGCTCTATGGCAGTCTGAATGCTCGTACCCGCCGGGACCTCCAGTATAACAATGCCTACTGGGATCAATACCGTGGCAAGCTCGCCGAGACCCACGAAAAGGTCAACGACACCTACCTAAAAGCCAACAACCAGCCCGCCGGCACCAAAACCTACGACATGGTCACTGAGCTTTTACTGTCGTACTACGATCAACATGAAAGCCTTATTGCAGGATCGTAGAAATCAGACCCTCCAAGGGAACGGGCAGTTGCACGAATGCGCGACAGCCCGTTCCCTTGGAGGGTCGTCCGGTAGTTTCCTCGTTGACAATCAACACCGATAAAGTAAAATAGAAAGATAAAAGAAAAAAGGGGGGCACCTTATGTCTGAAGAGAATACAAAGGACTTAACACCGGAGGAAAAGCCGGTTGAGTCCAAAAATTTCATAGAGAGAGCCATCGATCAGGATTTAGCCGAGGGTGTATACGATCATGTACATACCCGTTTTCCACCTGAGCCGAATGGATACCTGCACATCGGTCATGCAAAGTCCATTATCTTAAATTCCGGTATTGCCAAGGAATACGGCGGCAAGTTCAACCTTCGTTTCGACGATACGAATCCGATGAAGGAGAAAAATGAATTTGTCGAGGCCATCGAGCGGGATGTGAAGTGGCTTGGCGCAGATTTTGAGGACAGAGTGTTCTTCGCTTCGGATTACTTTGATGTCATGTATGAAAAGGCACTGCTTCTCATCCGGAAGGGTCTTGCGTTTGTCGATGATCTCACAGCAGAGCAGATTACGGAATATCGTGGCGATTTCAATACACCCGGCAAGGAATCTCCGAACCGTAACAGATCCATCGAAGAAAACCTTCGTCTTTTCCAGGAGATGAAGGATGGCAAATATGCCGATGGCACACTGACACTTCGTGCGAAGATCGACATGGCAAGCCCGAACTTAAATATGCGGGATCCGATCATCTATCGTGTTGCGCATGTCAGCCATCACAACACCGGTGATAAGTGGTGCATCTATCCGATGTATGATTTTGCCCATCCGATCGAGGATGCCGTCGAGGGTATCACACACTCACTCTGCACGCTCGAGTTTGAGGATCATAGACCGCTTTATGACTGGGTTGTCAGAGAATGCGAATTTCCAAATCCGCCACGTCAGATCGAATTTGCAAAGCTTTATCTTACCAATGTTGTTACCGGCAAGCGCTATATCAAAAAGCTGGTGGAGGATAAGGTCGTAGATGGCTGGGACGATCCGAGGCTTGTGACGATCGCAGCCCTTCGCCGCCGTGGCTACACACCGGAGTCCATTCGCACATTTGTCGAGCTGTCCGGCATCTCAAAGGCAAATTCTTCTTCGGATTATTCCCTTCTTGAGTATTGTATTCGTGAGGATCTGAAGCTGAAGGTTCCCCGCATGATGGCGGTGCTCGATCCCATTAAGCTTGTGATCGATAATTATCCGGAGGGACAGACTGAGATGCTTCCAGTTCCGAATAACATGGAAAATGAAGCACTCGGTACAAGAGAAGTGCCATTCTCCAGAGAGCTCTATATCGAACGGGATGACTTCATGATTGACCCGCCGAAGAAATATAAGAGACTCTATGTCGGCAATGAAGTGCGTCTCATGTCTGCATACTTCGTAAAGGCAGTGTCCTATGAGACTGATGCCGATGGTAAGGTAACTGTCGTTCATTGTACTTATGATCCTGCGACGAAGTCCGGCCTTAACTTCACAGAACGTAAGGTAAAGGGTACGATTCACTGGGTCAATGCTGCAACAGCCGGCAAGGTGACCGTTCGCCTCTATGAACAGTTGATCGATGAAGAAAAGGGCAAGCTCAATGCTGACGGCACGCTCAATTTCAACCCGAATTCACTCCGTGTCGTCGAAGCTTACGTAGAACCAGATCTCATGAAGGTAAAGCCATATCAGAGCTTCCAGTTTGTAAGAAATGGATTCTTCACTGTAGATTGCAAGGATTCGACAGAGGAGCATCCGGTATACAATCGTATCGTGACACTGAAGTCAAGCTTCAAGCTTGAACAACCGAAGGCGTAAAATCATACGTTTCGTTTCTAAATTACCATTTATTCCCGGCTCAATTTGGCCGAGAATTTATGTATAGAAGGTTCTGAAAAGCTTGTTACATCTAAATCTAGCATAATGGAGGAAAGCAAATGTCCAGAAAGAGAAGAGGAGGCCTCGGTGGTCTCATCAGTGCAGCAGCCGTAGCCGGTGGTGTCGCAGCAGTCGTATCCTACCTTTATAAGTACAAGAAGTTTTCAGAGGAGGTAGATCAGGACTTCACAGACGTTCTTGATTCGGCCAATGATGTGAAGGAATCTGCGAAGCGTTCCTATACAACACTCAAGGATTCTCATGAAAAGGAGAATATCAAGGCAGCCGCAAAGGACATCGGTTCCGCCGCAAAGAACCTTGCCATCGATACCAAGAATCTTGCAGTCGATGCCTCAAAGGATGCCTATAAAACGGTGAAGAATGCACTCGACAGACACTTCGGTGATGATGAAGCATCGGATGAGGATGATGATTGCGTCGATGAAACTGCTCCGGAAGCCGCAGAAGAAACAAAGCTTGATGAAGAAGACGAAGCAGCCGCCGAAGACGACAAGGACGTAGAAGTATCCTTCTACGACGAAAAAGAATCCCAGCCGACCTCTACGGACACGGACATCGACACTCCGGAAGAAGCGAAGGAAGCCGTCGATAAGGCGACAGAAGAAGCGAAGCCAGAGACTGAAGCCTGATATAACAAAGGGAAACTGAAGGAAAAGCAAAGAAAGACCGGCCCATGCGGGCCGGTCCTTCTTTTTTAGGGAGTATATAGGTTCAAGCGGTTACTTGCCGCTGTCGCCATAGTTTGAAAGTACACGTGCAGACGGGTCATCGACATTGCAGCCCGGCCACGTGCGGTTCGGCATCCAGAAATCCTTTACCATTTCTGCCTGCCCCGGATAATATTTCTCGAAGATTTCCCGATAGAAAAGAGACTCCTTCGTAAAAGGCGTAGCGAAAGTATATTTCTTACGTTTTTCCTCGAATTCTTCGTCGGTATAATGAGATGCAGCATATTCTGCAAGATCATCCTTCAGGGAATGCCCTACAGCATCAGAGAAGGCTGCTTTTTCACGCCAGAGGATATTGTCCGGTATGAGGGCATCCTTTTCAAACGCATGTCTAAGCAGATATTTGCCCTTCCCATAGGTGTTCAGCTTTTTCTCCGGATCGATGTGCATCACATAATCTACGAAATCAAGATCACCGAAAGGAACACGTGCCTCGAGAGAGTTGACGCTGATACAACGATCAGCACGAAGCACATCATACATATGAAGCTCATGGACACGCTTCTCGGCTTCCTTCTGGAAATCGAGCGCACTCGGTGCAAAGTCTGTATATTTGTAGCCGAAAAGCTCATCGGAAATCTCACCGGTCAGGATGACACGGAGATCAGAATGTTCGTGAATGTACTTACAGCAGAGATACATGCCGATGGAAGCACGAATCGTCGTAATATCATAGGTGCCAAGGAGATGAATGACAGGATCAAGGGCATCGATGACGTCCTGCTTTGAGATAATGACCTCATGATGATTTGACCCGATATAATCTGCCACCTCACGTGCATATTTAAGATCGATCGCATCGATATCCATACCGATTGCGTAGGTCTCCAGAGGCTTCTTCATAAGCTTTGCTGCTATGCCACAGACCAGAGAGGAGTCGAGACCGCCCGAAAGAAGAAAACCGACCGGCTGATCTGCATCGAGACGTTTTTCAACACCTTTGATAAGCTTGTCATGAATATTTGTGGCGATGGCATCGAGATCGTCTTGTGTGTTATATTTATTTACTTTAGAAATATCGTAATAGCAGGTGAATTTTCCGTCCTTATAATAATATCCGGGTGGGAACGGAAGAATATGCTCACAGAGACCAACAAGATTCTTCGGCTCGGAAGCAAAGGCAATCGGACGCTCAGATTCTGATGAGACAGATTCTGTCAGAGCAGAATCCTTCAGATAACCATAGTAGAGTGGTCGGATACCAAACGGATCACGGGCGGCTATGTAAGAGTTTGTCTCCTTATCATAAAGAATCATCGCGAATTCGGCATCCAGCATACGGAACATATCTGTGCCATATTCACGATACATTGGAATCAATATTTCACAATCGGAATCAGATTTGAAGGTGTAACCATCCTTTTTCAGATGCTCACGAATCGGGCGGAAGCCATAAACCTCGCCATTACAAACGACGCCATAGCCATCGAGAGAGAAGGGCTGCATACCAGAAGCGGTAAGTCCCATGATTGCAAGACGATTGAAGCCGAGATATCCGTTCCCGGTATCCAGGTACGCGGTATCATCAGGACCTCTGGACTTCGTCAGGCTTAAAGCCTTTTTCATGACCTCAAAATCTGCGCGTTTATCGCAGAAACCAATAATAGAACACATAAATTTTACCCCCTAAAAGAAAAAGAACGGCATAGCGAAGCATTACGCGACACCTTTGCCGTTCTTATTAAACGGATTATTGCAAAGGATTTTCGCAATGTCAAGAACGCGAAAACCTTTTGGAAATTACTTTTCGGAATAGGAACTATTCCTCATTCGTAAAAATTACGGAATGGTAATTATTCTTAATTTTGGCTTGACATGTCGGATTGATAAAATTATCATTAACGAAACAATGATATTTGGTAAGGGAGTATATCATGTCTGCACATATCAACGAGAATTTTCTTTCTTTAAAAGAGAGTTATCTTTTTGCTGAGATTGCGAGAAGGATTCGCACCTGGCAGGCTGCCAATCCTGCGGATGCGCCGAAGCTTATACGTATGGGCATCGGTGATGTGACGAGACCACTTCCGAAGACAGTTGTCCATGCGATGGAGAAGGCTGTCAGGGAGATGGGCGTCGAGGAAACCTTCCGTGGTTATGGCCCGGAGCAGGGCTACGATTTTCTAAAGGAAGCCATCCAGAGATATTATGACGGTTTCCATGTTTCCCTGCAGCTTGATGAAATCTTCATTTCTGATGGCGCAAAATCCGACCTTGGCAATATCCTTGATCTTTTTTCCGAAGACAACACCGTCCTCGTGACGGATCCGGTTTATCCGGTCTATGTCGATACCAATGTCATGGGTGGCCGGAAGATCGTCTATGCGATGTCCTCGGAGGAAAATGACTTCCTGCCGATGCCGGATCCATCCGTAAAAGCTGATCTTATTTATCTTTGTTCACCGAACAACCCGACCGGTGCTGTCTATAACCGTGAACAGCTGAAGGCATGGGTTGATTTCGCAAGGGAACACGATTCCATCATTCTTTTTGATGCCGCTTACGAATGCTTCGTCACTGGCGACCTCCCGCATTCCATCTTTGAGATTCCAGGAGCACGTGATGTAGCCATTGAGTTCTGCAGCTTCTCAAAGAAGGCAGGCTTTACCGGTACGAGATGTGGATATACGGTAGTGCCTCGTACTCTGGAGAGGAACCATGGAAATCTGAATCATATGTGGCTTCGCCGTCAGACGACTAAGTTCAATGGTGTTTCCTATATTACCCAGCGCGGTGCCGAGGCTGTTTTCTCCCGGAAGGGTGAAAAGCAGATTGAAGAAAATATCGAGTATTATCGGAAGAATGCAAAGATTATTACGGATACCATGGACAAGCTTTCTGTTTATTATACAGGCGGTAAAAATTCACCGTATATCTGGTTGAAGTGCCCGGGCAATATGTCCAGCTGGGATTTCTTCGATAAGCTTCTCAATGAAGCCTTTGTCGTCGGTACGCCTGGTGCAGGCTTCGGCGAATCCGGTGAGAAGTTTTTCCGATTGACTGCTTTTTCGACTCATAAAAATACAAAAGAAGCCATGGTTCGTTTTGAAAAGCTTGTAAAGAGCATGAAATGAGACTCCGGTCGGCTACATTATATTTGAGTTTTAGGAAGCGGTACGCTTCAGATTGCGGATAAAGAGTATCAAATGATTGGAGAGGAATTACCCTTGGACAATATGAATTCGTATGAAGACATCCTCCGTTTTGTGGAGGAAGAGAATGTCAAATTTATACGACTGGCTTTTTTTGATATTTATGGTGTACAGAAAAATATTGCGGTGATGCCGGATGAGTTAAAGAGAGCATTTACAGAGGGCGTCAGCATCGATGCATCCTCCGTGGACGGTTTCGATGCAGAGGTTCGCTCAGATCTTTTCCTCCGGCCGGATCCTACTACGATGGCAATCGTTCCGTGGCGTCCGATTGACGGCCGTGTAGCGCGTATGTTCTGCGAGATCGAATATCCGGACGGGACACCCTTTGATAAGGATGCAAGAAGAAATCTTCGCCTGACTGTGGAGAAAGCCGCTAAGGAAGGAATCCATGTGAATTTTGGCACGGAGATGGAGTTCTATATCTTCCAGATGGATGAGAATGGACAGCGTACCATGATTCCGCAGGATACGGCAGGGTACATGGATATCGCGCCTGAGGATCACGGAGAAAATATTCGCCGTGATATCAGCTTCGCTTTGGTGGATATGGGTATTCATCCTGAAGCGAGTCATCATGAGATGGGCCCGGGTCAGAATGAAGTTGATTTTCGTTATGCGGATCCTATGACTGCCGCTGACAATGCCTCCACCTTCAAGTGGGTCGTTCGTTCTGTGGCAATCTCCGATGGCTTATGGGCGGATTTCTCTCCGAAGCCAATTGCAGATAAGCCGGGAAATGGTATGCATATTAACATGTCGGTAGAGAGCGATGACGGAAAGGATTATACCGAGTCATTTATGGCGGGAATTCTTGAGCATGTAGAGGAAATGACACTTTTCCTGAATCCGGTTGAGGCTTCCTATCATAGACTAGGCGATATGAAGGCGCCACGTTACATCAGCTGGTCCGAGCAGAACCGTTCTCAACTGATTCGTATCCCGGCGACACATTCAAAGCTTAAGCGAATCGAGCTACGGTCACCGGATGCTATGACGAATCCATATCTTGCCTTTGACCTTTTAATTCAGGCCGGGCTTGATGGCATACATAGAAATCTGAAACCGATGAAGCCGCTTGATGTAAATCTTTATAAAGCGGACAGAAGCATCACGGATACATTAAGACGAATCCCGGATAGCTTCGATGAAGCCGTTAATGCAGCGAGACAGTCTGATTTTATCAGGCAGGCTGTGCCGGAAGGCTATATCGAAGAGTATTCAAGAAGAAAACAGGTATCGGAGTTTTAAGGAATTCCATACTGATTGTCCAGTGCGTAAAGCCGCGTTTTCTGAAATTTTATGCGGTACAAAACAGCTTTAGAGCTGAACATATCACGTGAACACAGGAGTTGACATTAATGGAGAAACCAGAAACAAAAGCAAGTCTGCTGGTTGCTGCGACAAATGATAAAGTTGCAGCCCAGATACGGAGCTTACTTCCGGGCGGATTTTCGAAAATCTCCTGCATGTCATCTCTTCAGAAGGTGCGGCAGACGCTCTCTATGGAGCAGTACGATATTCTTTTGATTTATACGCCGTTGCCGGATGATTCGGGTGTAAACACGGCAATGGAGATGGTTGCCAAATTTCCTTACATGGGGATTCTCCTGATCGTACCGAAGGAAACGTATCAGGAAACGGTATATCGTGTCGGAAGTGCCGGGATTATGGTATTACCGAGACCACTTTCTGTTCAGAGCTTTACGTCTTCGGTACAATGTCTTATTATTATGGAGAGGCGGTTAAAAGAGCTTAGCCTCGAGAATGAAAAGCTTGAGAAGAAGCTACAGGATGAACGGTATATTAGCCGTGCAAAGGCACTTCTTATCGAGAGGAAACAGATGACAGAGACGGATGCACATAAATATCTCGAGCATACAGCCATGAACCAGGGGCTGACGAGACGAGAAGTTGCCATCCGTGTAATCCGTGAAAACGGACGAATCATCGTAAATACATAACTGATTAAAATGGGACAATGTCGTTCCGGTAGTAGGTGCCGGAGGCATTGTCCCTTTTTAATCCATGAATGTCTGTCATTCACTTTACGACTATGACGTCTGGACATTTATGGGATATAATAGCTGAAATCCGGATAACCGGGTGAGCGAAAAACAAGGAGGAGATTTATGAGTAGTACATCAGTTCCCGAAATCTACGGCAGCCTCGTCTTCAATGACAAGGTCATGCGCGAGAGATTGCCGAAGGCAACGTACAAGGCAGTACAGAAGACGATTCAGAATGGAACGCATCTGGAGCTCGACGTAGCGAACACCGTTGCAGCAGTTATGAAGAACTGGGCACTTGAGCATGGTGCAACCCACTTCACACACTGGTTCCAGCCGATGACAGGTCTTACAGCAGAGAAGCATGACAGCTTCATCAGCCCGACCGGTGATGGCGGCGTGCTGATGGATTTCTCCGGCAAAGAGCTCGTCAAGGGCGAGCCGGATGCCAGCTCCTTCCCGTCTGGCGGCCTTCGCGCCACGTTTGAGGCAAGAGGTTATACGGCATGGGATCCGAGCTCTCCAGCGTTCATAAAGGATGGCTCTCTTTATATTCCGACAGCCTTCTGCAGCTATTCCGGTGAAGCGTTGGATAAGAAGACGCCGCTTCTTCGCTCGATGGAAGCGCTGGATGAGTCTGCAGTTCGTATGCTGCATGCACTTGGCCATGAAGAGGTTAAGCATGTACAGACGACGGTAGGCTCTGAGCAGGAGTATTTCCTGATTGATAAGGAGCTTTATAAGGATAGAGAGGACCTTCTTCTTTGCGGCCGTACACTGATCGGTGCCAATGCGCCGAAGGGCCAGGAGATGGAGGATCATTATTTTGGTGTTCTGAGGCCAAGAGTTGCCGAGTTCATGCACGATCTCGATGAAGAACTCTGGAAGCTCGGCATCCCTGCAAAGACCAAGCACAATGAGGTTGCACCGTCTCAGCATGAGCTGGCACCGGTCTTCGAAACATCTAATGTTGCAGCCGATCATAACCAGCTTACGATGGAGATGATGAAGAAGGTAGCCGATCGCCATAATTTTGCATGTCTTCTTCATGAGAAGCCTTTTGAGGGCGTCAATGGTTCCGGCAAGCACAACAACTGGTCTCTTTCCACGGATACTGGAGAAAACCTCCTGAATCCTGGCAAGGAGCCGGAGAACAATCTTACCTTCCTTACGATGCTGATGGCGACAATCGCTGCTGTTGATAATTATGCAGACCTTATGAGAATCTCTGTCGCTTCCGCCGGTAATGATCACAGACTCGGCGCAAACGAAGCACCTCCAGCGATCGTTTCTATGTATGTCGGTGATGAGCTCGAGAGGGTTCTCGAAGCAATTGAGACAGATACTGCATTCTCAGCGACTGCGAAGAAGACGATGGATATCGGCGCACATGTACTGCCGACCTTCTCGCAGGATAATACAGACCGTAACAGAACATCACCTTTCGCATTTACAGGAAATAAGTTTGAGTTCCGTATGCCTGGTTCTTCACTTTCCATCGCTGACCCTAACATCATTCTGAATACGGCCTTTGCGGATGCACTGGATGATATCTATGACAAGGTGAAGGAATTTATCGGAAAGCCAGAGTTTGAGACAAGACTGAGAGCAACGCTCAAGGATCTCCTGAAGGAACACAGAAGAATCATCTTCAATGGCAATGGCTATTCAGATGCATGGGTTAAGGAGGCAGAGAAGAGAGGACTTTATAACCTGAAGTCCCTTCCGGAGGCTCTTCCTTATCTCGTAGCGGATAAGAACATGAAGCTTTTTGAAAAGCATCATATCTTTACAGAGACAGAGATCCGCTCAAGATATGAGGTTTATCTTGAAAACTATTCAAAGACCATTCATATCGAAGCACTGACGATGAGTGAGATGGTAAAGAAGGATTTCACGACCGGCCTGATCGCTTATGAGAATGCGGTTGCGACAGAGGCAGCTAGAAAGAACGCTGTTCTCAAGGAATCTGTATCAAAGCTTGAGGAAAAGATTCTGAAAGAGCTTGACGGCTATTCCGAGAAGATCGGTACTGGTGTTGAAAAGCTTGAAAAGGATCTTAAGAAGGTTGAGAAGATCACAGATTCTCTGGAGCTTGCCAAGAGCTATCATGATGTGATTCTCAAGGATATGGATGACCTGAGAAAACCGGTTGATGCTGCTGAAGCGATGATTCCGGAGACCTATCTTCCGTATCCGACATATTCTAAGCTTCTGTTTGCTTCTCGTTAAAGTGATTTAAGCCCCGGAAGCTTTTTCCGGGGCTCTTTCTTTAAATATCCTTAGGGAGTGTTGTTTATGAATTACAGAAATTTCCAAATTGAGCATGATGCCTGCGGTATCGGCACGGTGGTAAACATTGACGGTCATCAGGATCAAAAGGTGCTTGACGATGCACTGACTATCGTGGAAAAACTCGAGCATCGTGCCGGCAAGGATGCAACCGGAAAGGTCGGCGATGGTGTAGGCATTCTCCTGCAGATCAGTCATGATTTCTTTAAGAAGGCTGCGAAGAAGGAGGGTATCGAGCTTCGGGATGAGAGGGACTATGGTATCGGCATGTTTTTCTTCCCGGAGGATGGCATGAAAAGAACCTTCGCCAAACGTATGTTCGAGGTCATCACGAAGAAGAATGGGCTTAAGTTCCTTGGCTGGCGTGAGGTGCCGACAGAACCGTCGATTCTCGGAAAGCCTGCTTTTGACTGCATGCCGCATATCTGCCAGTGCTTTATCGAGCGTCCGGAGGATACGGAAAAGGGCATCGATTTTGACCGTAGACTCTATGTACTTCGACGGGAATTTGAGCAGTCCTCGGACGATACTTATATTTGTTCCCTTTCCTCTAGAACGATTGTTTATAAGGGAATGTTTCTTGTGAAGCAGCTTCGCGCTTTCTATGATGATCTGCGGGATCCGGATTATAAGACGGCGATTGCAATCGTGCATTCACGTTTCTCGACGAATACAACGCCGAGCTGGAATCGTGCCCATCCGTATCGTATGATTGCCCACAATGGCGAGATCAACACGATCCGTGGTAATATCGACAGAATGCTTGCCCGTGAGGAAACCATGTCAAGTCCGCTTCTTGAAAAGGACGTCGAGAAGATTTTCCCGGTTGTTGAGAGGTCGGGATCCGATTCAGCTATGCTCGATAATACGCTGGAATTTCTGTATATGAATGGGATGGATCTGCCGCTTGCCATGATGGTAACGATTCCGGAGCCGTGGAAGCATAACCGCTTCATGGAAGAGGATAAGCGCGACTTTTATCATTATTATGCGACGATGATGGAGCCGTGGGATGGCCCTGCGGCGATTCTCTTTTCGGATGGTGATGTGGTCGGCGCTACGCTGGATCGTAATGGTCTCCGACCTTCCAGATATTATATCACGGATGATAATCGTCTGATTCTGGCTTCTGAGGTCGGTGTTCTCGATATCCCGGCCGAGCATATCGTCACGAAGTCAAGATTGATGCCGGGGCGTATCCTTCTCGTGGATACGAAGCAGCAGCGGATTATCTCGGATGATGAATGTAAGAAATTTTATGCGGATCGTGCACCCTATGGCGAATGGCTCGACCGAAACCTCCTGCATCTTGAGAATCTGAGCATTCCGAACCGGAAAATCCCGACACATACACAGGAGATGCGTGACCGCCTGTATAAGCAGTTCGGCTATACCTATGAGGATGTCAAAAGCACGATTCTGCCGATGGCTAAGAATGGGGTTGAGGAAACGGCTTCTATGGGACATGATGTGCCGCTGGCTGTGCTCTCAAAGAATCATGAACCGTTGTTTGTGTACTTTAAGCAGCTTTTTGCCCAGGTGACGAACCCGCCGATTGACTCGCTTCGTGAAAAAATCGTGACAGATACAACAGTATATATCGGATCTGATGGTAATCTTCTGCAGGATAAGGCGGATAACTGCCGGGTGCTCGAGGTCGATAATCCGATTCTCACCGGGGTCGATCTCATGAAGATCAAGAAGCTGAACCAGCCCGGATTTCATTCGACGACGGTTTCACTTCTCTATTATGCAAATACTTCTCTCGAGAAGGCACTTGAGCAGCTGATGATCTCGGTGGACCGGGCGTATCAGATGGGCAATAATATCATCATTCTGTCTGATCGTGGCGTCGATGAAAACCATGTGCCGATTCCGTCCCTTCTTGCGGTGTCTGCCGTCGAGCAGCATCTCGTCGAAACGAAGAAGAGAACGCAGGTTTCTTTGATTCTCGAGTCCGGTGAGCCAAGAGATGTGCATCAGTTTGCAACGATTCTTGGCTTCGGCGCACGTGCAATCAATCCATATCTTGCACATGAATGCATCAACGAGATGATCGATATCGGCATCCTCGATAAGGATTATCACACGGCCATCCTGGATTATGACAAGGCGGTACTTGGCGGTATCGTGAAGATCGCAGCGAAGATGGGTATTTCGACCCTGCAGTCCTATCAATCTGCAAAAATCTTTGAGGCAATCGGCTTAAGCAGAGAGGTTATCGACAAATACTTTACTGGTACCGTTTCGCGTGTCGGCGGTATCGGAATCCGGGAAATTGAAGCGGATGTAGCATATCGTCATGACCATGCTTTTGATCCGATGGGACTTGGCATCGATACAGCATTGGATTCTCTTGGCTTCCATGCACTTCGGTCCGGTGATGGCAAGGAGGATCATATGTATGATCCGGAAACCATTATCGATCTGCAGCGTGCGGTACAAAGCGGCGATTATCAGAAATACAAGGAATTTACGAAACGAGTAGACGATTCGTCAAGACCACATACCCTTCGGTCGCTGCTTCAGTTCACACCGGTGAACAAGCCGCTCGATATCAGTGAGGTTGAACCGGTCGATAGCATTGTCAAAAGATTTAAGGCGGCCGCGATGTCCTTCGGGGCGATTTCACAGGAGGCACATGAGACGATCGCCATTGCGATGAATCATCTGCATGCGAAATCGAATACTGGTGAAGGTGGTGAAGCGCCGGAGCGCTTCGGTACAGAGAAAAATTCGGCTGTAAAGCAAGTGGCGAGCGCCCGTTTTGGTGTGACAAGTGCTTATCTTAATTCAGCAAGCGAGATTCAGATCAAGATGGCACAGGGCGCGAAGCCTGGTGAAGGCGGCAATCTGCCGGGCAAAAAGGTGTATCCATGGGTTGCGAAGATCCGGTTTTCAACGCCTGGCGTGTCCTTGATTTCTCCGCCGCCACATCATGATATTTATTCCATCGAGGATCTTGCACAGCTGATTTATGATCTGAAGAATGCAAATCGCCGGGCTAGAATTTCTGTGAAACTTGTGTCGGAAAATGGCGTTGGTACGATTGCCTGTGGTGTTGCAAAGGCTGGAGCGCAGGTTATCCTGATCTCCGGTTATGATGGCGGTACCGGCGCAGCGCCTGGCACGTCGATTCATAATGCTGGTCTTCCGTGGGAGCTGGGTATCTCAGAAGCACATCATGCACTGATTGAGAATGGTCTTCGTAATCGTGTGCTTCTTGAAACAGATGGTAAGCTGATGGATGGCAGAGATGTCGCCATCGCTGCGCTTCTCGGTGCGGAGGAATATAGCTTCGGTACGCCGGTTCTGATCGCACTTGGGTGCATGATGATGCGAGTCTGCTCGAAGGATACCTGTCCGTTCGGTGTTGCAACACAGAATGAGAAGCTTAGAAAGCGTTTTCCGGGGAAACCAGAATATGTCGAGAATTATATGCGGTTTGTAGCAGAGGATATGCGTGAGCATATGGCAGCCCTTGGATTCCGTACAGTAGATGAAATGATAGGGCGTACAGACTGTCTGTCGGTTTCTGAGGAGGTTAAGAAGTATACGCCACGGGCCGGAATGGTGGATCTCAGCGAGATTCTTTCTCCGCAGTATGCAAATCTTCCTGAAACAGAACGCCATTTTGATCCCGCACATGTGTACGATTTCCATCTTGAGAAAACACTGGACGAAGCAATTCTTCTCAAGAAGTTTGCACCATTCCTTGCAAGTGGAAAGCATCACGAGGAAGCTGTAGAAGTATCGAGTACAAATCGTACCTTCGGTACGATCCTCGGCTCGGAGGTGACGGATCATTTTGGTGGTAAGCTTCCGGATGACACCTTTATCGTGCATGCAGAGGGCGGTGGCGGACAGTCCTTCGGCGCTTTTCTGCCAAAGGGTGTTACGATTCACTTAAGCGGAGATGCCAATGATGGCTTCGGTAAGGGGCTGTCAGGCGGCAAGCTGATTCTGACGCCACCGAAGGAGAGCCCGTTCCGTCCGTGTGAGAATATCATCGTCGGAAATGTCGCATTATATGGTGCGACAAGCGGTAAGTGCTACATCGAGGGTGTTGCAGGAGAACGCTTCTGCGTCCGTAATTCCGGTGCAACGGCTGTTGCCGAGGGTTGTGGCGATCACGGTCTCGAGTATATGACCGGCGGTCGCGCCGTCATTCTCGGTTCGACAGGTAAGAACTTTGCTGCCGGTATGTCAGGCGGTATCGCCTATGTCCTTGATATGGACCATACACTTTACCGGAAGATGAATAAGGATATGGTAACCCTTTATGAGGTAACTGAAAAATATGATATCCGGGAGCTCAAGGAAATCCTGACGGATTACGTCAAGGAAACAAATTCACAGCTTGGTACCGAGATTCTCTCGAACTTCGAGATGTTCCTTCCTAGTTTCAAAAAGGTTCTGCCGAATGACTACCAGAAGGTGCTTCAGGCAGTGTCACATTTTGAAGAGCAGGGTATTTCACATGAGAATGCGGAGCTTGAAGCATTCCATTCTCTGTTTTCATGATGAAGGAGTAAAGAATCATGGGAAAGCCAACAGGATTTATGGAATATGATCGCGAAGAGAACAGAGAGGTTCCGGTACGCGAAAGAATTAAGAACTTTAAGGAATTTCACGAATGGCTGTCAGAGGATGAGCGGAAGGCCCAGGGCGCTCGTTGCATGAACTGTGGAGTGCCCCTCTGCCAGTCCGGCATGAAGCTTTCCGGTATGTTTACCGGATGTCCGCTTCATAATCTGATCCCGGAGTGGAATGATGAAATTTACAATGGACACGTTGCACATGCGCTGTCCAGACTCTTAAAAACAAACAACTTCCCTGAGTTTACGGGACGTGTCTGTCCGGCACTTTGCGAAAAGGCCTGTATCGAAGGTGTGCATGATGCACCGGTAACGACGAAGGATAATGAGCTTTTTCTGATCGAATCGTCCTTTAGCCAGGGCTTTATGCGGCCGAGGATCCCGGAGGTTCGTTCTGGTAAAAAGGTGGCTGTGGTCGGTGCGGGACCTGCAGGCCTCGCGGCGGCCGATACACTGAATCATCGAGGTCACAACGTGACGGTTTTCGAGCGGGAGAAGAAGATCGGCGGCCTTCTTATGTATGGGATTCCGAATATGAAGCTCGACAAATCTGTCATTAGTCGCCGTCGTCGACTGATGGAAGAGGAAGGCGTCGTATTTAAGACTGGCGTAGATGTCGGTAAGGCAGTTAAAGCAGAGGAACTGCTTAAGGACTTTGATGCAGTTATTCTGGCGTGTGGCGCTAAACAGGCAAGAGGCCTTAAAGCAGAAGGTATGGAGCAGGCAAAGGGGATTTATTTTGCCGTCGATTACCTAAAGGAGCAGACGAAGCTTCTTCTTCATGAGGATGCACCGTCCTTTGTCTCTGCTAAGGGTAAAAATGTGGTAATCATCGGCGGCGGCGACACCGGTAATGACTGTGTCGGTACGGCAATCCGGCAGGGTGCAAAGACCGTGACGCAGCTTGAAATCATGCCGGCACCACCGGTAGAGCGGGCAGCCTCTAATCCTTGGCCAGAGTGGCCGAAGGTTCTCAAGGTTGATTATGGCCAGGAGGAAGCCATCGAGCTCTTCGGAAAGGATCCGAGAATCTATGAAACGACGGTTGTCGCTGTCGAGACAAAGAAGGATGGTGCGCTTCGTTCCATTACCACAAAACGGATGGATCCTGTAACCCATAAGCTTGTGGATGGCTCCGAGCAGAAGCTCCCGTGTGAGCTCCTGATCATTGCGGCCGGCTTCACAGGCTGCGAAGCCTATGTGCCGGATGCCTTTAAGATAGGTTGTACCGACCGGAATGTCATTAAAACCGAGCCGGAGCATTACGCGGCCGACAGAACGCGAGGCATCTTCACAGCCGGTGACATGCACCGCGGTCAGTCACTTGTCGTCTGGGCGATTGCCGAAGGTCGTGCCTGTGCGCATGAGGTTGACGAATATCTGATGGGTTACACTGTCT
>OMZX01000005.1:56574-60696 GCA_900315665.1 uncultured Eubacteriales bacterium | reverse complement strand
GGTCTTCGGATTGATGTCGGAGTACCCGTTCAACGCCTTACTGACGGTGGCCGGCGAAACCTTCATTCGTTTTGCTATGTCTCTGATTGTAATCATGACTGCTTCGCCTTCCTTGCCAATGCTTACTTCGGACTTCGAAACCTTTGTTTCCTGCTGACGTTTGCTTTTCTGTCTTCCCGATTTCTTTTGAAGCCGGATTCTTAAATTTCAGAACCGCCTTTGCTATTCAAACGAATTTTTTGTTAAATTTCGTTTTAGAAATTTTCTTTCGAAATCCTTTTCGTAACTGTATTCTAAATCGTTTTCGTAAAGTTTGCAATCTTTACTCTTTTACAATTCTTTTTGATGTTTTTTGGAAATATTGCACAAATTTCATTTTCTTTCTTTTTGTTGATTTACATAAATTGTCTTTCCGTCTATAATTTTTGTGTTCGAAAACGTATTCGTTAAATTGCGTTTTGAAAGTGTTTTTCTCCTTACATGCAGACCAGACTTGAAAGCGTTCTGTTGAACGCCGGTTTCGAGATAGGAGGTTTCCATGAGATTCGGACATTTTGATGATGAACATCGGGAATATGTCATTGATACCCCGAAGACACCGCTTCCCTGGATCAATTATCTCGGCTCGAAGGATTTTTTCAGTCTGATTTCAAATACAGCCGGCGGCTATTCCTTTTATAAAGATGCGAAGCTCCTCCGGATCACCCGCTACCGCTATAACAACTGTCCGCTCGATTCCGGCGGTCGTTACTATTACATAAAGGATGGCGACACGATCTGGAATCCGGGCTGGCAGCCGGTACAGACCGCTCTTGACAGCTACAGCTGCCGGCACGGCCTCGGCTACACGATCATCGAGGGCGTGAAGAACCAGCTTCGTGCGACACTGACTGCGTTTGTTCCCGTGGACGACCCATGCGAGATCAATCAGATTGTTCTTAAGAACGAAAGTGATCATGAGAAGACGATCGATCTCTTCAGCTTCGTCGAGTTCTGTCTCTGGAACGCACAGGATGACCAGACGAACTTCCAGCGGAACTTCTCAACCGGCGAGGTCGAGGTCATCGGCTCGGTCATCTATCATAAAACAGAGTACCGTGAGCGGCGGAATCACTATGCGATCTACGCCGTGAATAAGCCGGTCGATGGCTTCGATACCGACAGAAACGCCTTCATCGGCATGTACAACGGTTTCCACAATCCTGAGGCAGTGCTCGATGGGAAGAGCAGAAATTCTGTTGCACATGGTTGGCAGCCGATCGGCTCGCATCATCTTAAGGTAACACTCGCACCCGGTCAGTCCGAAAGCTTCATTTTCTTACTTGGCTATTGTGAAAACCCGGTTTCGGAAAAATGGGAAGCACCCGGCATCATCAACAAGGCGCCCGCAAAGAAGCTTCTTTCGAAATACCAGACGGATGAGCAGGTGATGGAGGCATTGGCCGCGCTCAGGTCCTACTGGGACAAGCTTCTTTCGACGTATACGGTGAAGACTGCCGATGAGAAGCTGAATCGCGTTGTCAACATCTGGAATCAGTACCAGTGCATGGTGACCTTCAACATGTCCCGGTCGGCGTCGTACTTCGAATCCGGCATGGGCCGCGGTATGGGCTTCCGCGACAGCTGTCAGGACCTTCTCGGCTTCGTGCATCTCATTCCGGCACGGGCCCGCGAGCGGATCCTCGATATTGCGAACACGCAGCTTCCGGATGGCTCCTGCTATCATCAGTACCAGCCGCTTACGAAGAAGGGCAATGCTGACATCGGTGGCGGCTTCAACGATGATCCGCTCTGGCTGATTGCCGGTACATATGCATACCTGTCAGAGACCGGAGATTTCTCGATTCTTGATGAGCCGTGTGCGTGGGACAGTGATTTCTCGGAGGCGAAGCCTCTCATGGAGCATCTTCGTCGAAGCTTCAACTTTACGGTTACGCATAAGGGGCCGCACAAGCTGCCGCTGATCGGCCGCGCGGACTGGAATGATTGTCTGAATCTTAACTGCTTCTCGGAAACACCGGGGGAAAGCTTCCAGACAACCGGACCTTCAGAGGGACCGGTTGCAGAATCCGTGTTCATCGCCGGGATGTTTGTGAAATACGGAAAGGAATATGCCGCAATATGTGAGCATTGTGGACTAAAGGATGAGGCGGCTTCTGTCCAGAAGGAGGTTTCGGACATGATTACGGCCGTCGAGACCGCCGGCTGGGATGGTGACTGGTTCATCCGGGCGTTTGACGCGCATGGTGACGCGGTCGGCTCGCACGAATGTGAGGAAGGAAAGATCTTTATCGAGCCGCAGGGCATGTGCGTAATGGCAGAGATCGGTAAGGAGGATGGAAAGGCCGAAAAGGCGCTCGCGTCTGTGGCTGAACTTCTTGATTGCAAGTATGGTATTATCCTGCAGCAGCCGGCGTACCGCCGCTATCATGTCGAGCTGGGTGAGATTTCGTCCTATCCGCCAGGATACAAGGAAAATGCCGGCATCTTCTGCCACAACAATCCTTGGATTGCCTGCGCAGAGACAGTGCTCGGGCATGGCAACCGCGCGTTTGATGTGTTTAAGAAGACCTGCCCGATCTACCTTGAGGATATTTCAGAGATTCATAAGACGGAGCCGTATGTGTACTGCCAGATGGTGGCAGGACGTGATGCTGCGATCCCGGGCGAGGGCAAAAACTCATGGCTCACCGGTACGGCGGCCTGGACCTTCACCTGCATGAGCCAGTATATCTTAGGCATTCAGCCGACGCTCGATGGCCTCCGGATCGACCCATGCATCCCGGATTCACTTGAATCCTACACCGTAGACCGCACCTACCGTGGTGTGCATTACCACATCGAAATCAACAATCATGCGCACGCCCAGAAGGGCGTCGCCTCTATGACTGTTGATGGCACCCCGGTCGCCGGAAATCTCCTGCCCGCTGCAGTCCCCGACACCGCCCACACCGTGAAAGTTATCCTCGGCTAAATGGCATAGAATACTGCAAAATCATCAAATTTCTATGCCGTCAAAATTTCAAAATCAAAAAACAAGCATAGTATTTAGCTGTTATCCACAAATACTATGCTTGTTTTATTTTTATTTTTTTAATAATGGCATAGTATTTATGGAGCCAAGCTTATACTATGCCACCCAAATGCCTTTTTGTCTTAATTTCTCTTCAAATCAGCATAGTATCAAGCCCAAAGCCAGTCATACTATGCCATGGTCCAAAATTGCTCATATAAATTGGCATATTTACCTAAATCAGGAAAGCTTCGCTGTATCAGTGATACAGCAGGATCTGACAGAGGCCTTGCCGATGAGGTCTCGGATGGCGTCGTGGACGGAGTCGTCACCGACAGAGGTAATCATGAGTGTGGAGCCGCCGACGGCGTTGTCAGAGGCCTTAATCGAGTCAATCGCGATGTTCCGCTTCTCGAAGACGCCGGTCACTCTGCTCAGTGCTTCCATCCAGTTGTCTGCTTCAACCTTTAATGTGAACTTGCTCATGATGTTTCCTCCCTTTCACTCGCTGCCTCTCCTGAAAGCAGCTTCACTTCCTCAGTGATGAATTTTCCCTCTTTTCGGAAATCCTTTACCTATAAAAGAAAAAACCCTGCAATGTTTTCGCTTCGCTACATTGCAAGGTCTTTTATCTGATTTCCGTTTTCTAGATTTTTCAGATCCTCTTCATGTAACGCAAATAAGCATTATTGTTAATGACGTTAACAATAATGTTGGAAATGCCGTTGACGACGACCAAATTGTTGATTGCACGAACGATCATTTAATTTTGCGTCCCTTTCTGAAAAATTTAACTGAAGAATAATACTTCAAGACTTTAAAGTCAAGAAAACCGCCGAACTACTATAGTTCGGCGGTTTTCTATAACTTATAGGAATTTCTTAAATTCCTTTTTACTTACCAAGCTGCGGGTCGTTGTTTCCGGAGTTGGAAGTGAACATCTCGAGCATGTTGATCGGGTCATCGTAATCTGCGAGCCAACCCTCACGAGCGACATCGAAGTTACCCTGCTTACGATCATTAAGGAACGTCTGCCAGTCCTCAACAGAAATCTGCATATCGATACCGATGGCTGCGAAATCCTGCTGGATAGCCTGTGCGATACCCTC
>OMZX01000005.1:0-56520 GCA_900315665.1 uncultured Eubacteriales bacterium | reverse complement strand
GTGATCGGCGTATCGGCGCTAAGCATACCGTCATCACCGAACTTGTAGCCAGCATACTCAAGAAGCTTTCTAGCCTCTTCCATGTTTGCATCACCAGCTACAGAGAGATCCTGATAGTAGCCAGTGTCAACCGGGAAGGTATACTTGTCATCATTAGCCTTGAACTGTCCGCCGTTGCCATCGCTCATACCTGTCGGGATGTAGGAAGTAGCAACTTCCTGCTCGGTCTGGCCGATGGTATCAATGATGTACTGACGATCGATAAGAAGCGCGAGTGCACGACGCATAGCAGCAGCCTGCTGAGCAGTCTTGCCATCGAACATCTTCGAGTTAACATTGAAGGCTACATAATAAGTACCGAGGTTCGGGATAACGTGGAAATCAGCTGTATCCTTAAGGTTCGGAATCTCATCATTCGGTACAGTATCTGCATAGTCAAGATCGCCAGCCTTGTAAGCAGCAAGGATAGCGGTATCCTCAGCTGAAAGCATGAAGTGAAGTTCGTTTACGGATACATTGTCAGCATCCCAGAAGTTCGGGTTCTTCACATAAGTCATAGACTCATTGTGCTTCCACTCCTTAAGCGTAAATGCACCGTTAGATACGAAGCCAGCCTCAGAAGCCCAAGTGCCAGGGTTGGAGCCATCCTTATCAGCAGCCTCAACAGAAGCCTTAGGAACCGGCATAAATACCGGGAATGCAAGAAGGCTCATGATGTATGGGCACGGAGCGTTCAGCTTGAAGGTTACCGTGTTATCATCCGGAGCAGAAACATTCAGCTCTGTAGAGCCATCCTCGGAATAGCCATCGAATACAGAGAAGAGGTATGCATAATCAGAAGCGGTCTTCGGATCATAGGCTCTCTTCCAGGAATATACGATGTCGTTTGCGTTCAGTGTAGAACCATCTGACCACTTGAGATCCTTCTTCATATGAATCGTATAGGTGAGGTTATCATCAGAAACCTCCGGATCGCCATCAGCGAGTGCCGGAACGATCTTACCATCAGCATCGGATGTGTAAAGACCTACGAAGGAGTTCGATGCAAGTGCAGCACCATCAACAGTGCTGTTCAGAGCCGGGTCAAGGTGGTCAGGCTCGGATGCGAGGTTGATGTTGAACACATCCATCGGCTGTCCATCCTTCTTCGCATACATGAAGTACTTAGTACCGAAGATGGTAGCATAGTCGCCAGTGATGCCTTCCTTCACGAGGTAAGGGTCATTGTAATAGTAGATCGGAAGTACAGCGCCGGTAGCCATGAGCATATCCTCAGCCTCGTGCATCTTTGCTTCACGATCTGCAAGATCCGTATCAGAACGAATCTCATCAATGAGCTTGTCATACTCGGACCAGTCCGGAGCTGCCGGGTTCTTCGCAGAATCCTTGAGCTCGATCTTCGAAGCCCAATCATCTACAGCGGCTGCTGTCGTCTCGCCTGCTGCAGCGGTTGTCTCCTGTGCTGCGGCTGTCGTCTCTGTAGCAGATGCTGCACTCGTCGGTGCTTCTGCAGCACTGCCGCAGCCTGCTACACTGCCGGCTACCATCGCAGCTGCCAGTGTGAAAGCTAATGCTCTCTTTTTCATAATATCCTCCTGAAAAGTATATATGCGATTTAAGAAGTCTCTTAAATCGGTGAAATCGGGAAATTATCCCGGAATCACTTATTCCAGCAAGCCACCATGTGGTTGTCACCACGATCGGTGAGCGGCGGCATTTCCTTCGCGCACTGCTCGGTGGCATAGCGGCATCTCGTACGGAACGGGCAGCCGGTCGGCATGTGAAGCGGTGACGGAACATCGCCCTCCAGCACGATTCGCTTCGATGCTCTCGCCATCTTCGGGTCCGGGATCGGCACCGCAGAAAGAAGCGATAGCGTATAAGGATGAATCGGATGATCGTTCAGCTCATCTGCATCGGCGATCTCTACGAGTTTGCCGAGATACATGACGGCAATTCTCTTCGATATATGATGCACCACAAGAAGGTCATGTGCAATAAAAAGATAGGCAACGCCCAGCTTTTCCTGCAGCTCCTCGAACATATTGATGACCTGCGCCTGAATCGAAACATCCAGTGCGGATACCGGCTCATCGCAAACAATAAATTTCGGATTCACGGCGAGCGCTCTCGCGATACCGATTCTCTGACGCTGTCCACCGGAGAACTCATGGGCATATCTTGTTGCATGCTCTGCGTTGAGGCCGACAAGCTCCATCAGCTCAAGTACGCGATCATGCCGCTCCGCCTTCGTCTTATAGAGATGATGGATGTCCAGCGGCTCTCCGATGATATCCTCAACCGTCATACGCGGATTAAGAGAGGAATACGGATCCTGAAACACCATCTGCATCTGCTTACGGAGTGCATGAATGTTGTTGTCCGTGACAAGCTCACCATTGAAGTAGAATTCACCGCCGGTCGGCTTGTAAAGGTGAAGAAGTGTACGGCCGACTGTCGTCTTGCCGCAGCCGGATTCACCGACGAGACCGAGCGTTTCACCTGCCTTGATGTTAAAGGATACACCATCAACAGCCTTAAGTGGCGTTGTCTTGAAAAATCCGGTTTTTACCGGGAAATATTCCTTTAAGTCATGTACCTCGACGAGGTACTCGCTGTTCTTCTTTGTTTCTTCAGACATTTGCGTTTACCTCCCCGTGTTCTTCATCATAGGCCTTCTTCACATTCAGCCAGCAGGCTGCATAGTGGCCATCCGGCATCTCGAGCTCTTCAGGCTTCTCTGTGAGGCAGATCTTCAGTGCATTCTCGCAACGCGGGCAGAAGGCACAGCCCTTCGGCATCGCAAGCATATTGATCGGCGTACCACCGATCGGGACGAGCTTCTCCTTCATGTTGTTGACATTCGGAATGGAACGGAGCAGGCCCTTCGTGTATTCATGACACGGACGATAGAAAATGTCATCTGCAGTACCACGCTCACAGACACGGCCGCCGTACATGACGATGATCTCGTCGCACATCGAAGCGATGACACCGAGGTCATGCGTTACCATGATGATGGCCATGCCGAGCTTCTTCTGAAGGTCCTTCATGAGCTCGAGAATCTGTGCCTGAATCGTCACATCGAGGGCGGTCGTCGGCTCATCGGCAATCAGGATATCCGGCTCGCAGGCAAGCGCCATAGCAATCATGACACGCTGTCGCATACCACCGGACAGTTCAAACGGATACTGCTTGATACGGCTCTCCGGCTCGTTCACGCCGACCATCTTCAGAAGCTCGACCGCACGCGCGTTTGCTGCCTTTTTTGTTTTATATTGTGTGTGAAGCTGAAGGGCCTCGCGAAGCTGCCAGCCGACCGTAAAGGTCGGGTTCAGCGATGTCATCGGGTCCTGGAAAATGATAGAGCACTTATCGCCACGGAAGGACTCCATCTGCTTCTTTGAATACTTCAGGATGTTTTCACCCTTGTACAGGATTTCACCCTCGGTCACCCGGCCGGTTGATGCCAGGATCTGCATGATCGAGTATGCGGTCACAGACTTACCGGAGCCGGACTCACCGACGACGCCAAGAATCTTTCCCTTCGGAAGATTGAAGGAGACACCATTTACCGCCTGTACCTCGCCGGAGTCGGTGAAAAAGGATGTATGCAGGTTCCGGACCGAAAGCACCGCATCGGTCTCGTTTTCGAGAACCTTCTCTTCTACATTATCTATTGACATTTTAGTTCCTCACTATAGAAAACAAAGTGGGCATCGCAAGCGATGCCTTTGAATACGCTCGCCGCTAAGGCATCCGTAAAGCCTCCCCCGCGCAAGCGCGGGTACTCCACGGATATCACTGTTTTAACTTCGGATCAAACGCATCACGCATCGCATCGCCGATCAGGTTAAATGCAAGTACAATGAGCACAATCATCACTGCCGGGAACACAAGCTTCCACGGGTAGGACTGCATGCCGGATCTTGCAGCATTGGCAAGAGAACCGAGCGACGGCATCGGCAGGGATACACCGAGACCGATGAACGAAAGGTAGGACTCTGTAAAGATTGCGGACGGAATCTCCTGTGCAGTCGTGATGATGATAACCGAGAGACAGTTCGGAAGAATGTGCTTCCAGATGATCTCACGGGAGGAAGCACCCATTGACTTCGCTGCAAGTACGTATTCATTTTCCTTGACCGTCAGGATCTGGCCACGGACAAGCCGCGCCATGCCGACCCAGTAGAGAAGGCCAAATACGATAAACATCGAGACCATGTTCGAACCGAGCTTTCCGAGCAGTGGCACCTTCGACAGATCCAGGGTCTCACGGAACACGACGGAAAGAAGAATGATGATCAGGATATCCGGCAGAGAATAGATGATATCGACGATACGCATCATGATCAGATCGACGCGGCCGCCCATGTAACCGGAAATTGCACCATACAGCGTACCGATGATGAGCACCATGATGGATGCGAATACACCGACGAAGAAGGAAACACGTGCGCCGTAGACAACACGGATGAAGTAATCACGGCAGAGCTCATCGGTTCCCATAATGTGCGGGAAAACCTTGATGTTGTACTTCGCCATGAAGGCCATTTCCTTCGCGGAATACTCAAATGGTGCAAGGTTTGCAGCGCCCTTGTCACGGACACCTTCAACCTTGATGATCTCCTCATAGCTGTACGGCACAATCATCGGTGCGAAAATGATGACAAGAAGCACGAGCACAAGAATGATCATCGACATTACGGCCAGCGGATTCTTCATGAGACGGCGCATACCATCCTTAAAGAAGGTCGTGGATTTCGCCATGACATCCTGCTGCCGCTTCTCTTCGTCCGTCGCCTTCTCAAAAAGTTTCGGATCAATCTGGAGGCTCAAAGCTCTTTTCTTTGGTGTAGGAATATCGTAATTTGCTGCCATTTCTAAGTCTCCTTACTCAAGTCTGATCCGAGGATCAACAAGCTTATATACAAGGTCACTCACGAGATTCATGATGATCATGATCATCGCAAGGAAGATGGTCACACCCATGATGAGCGTATAGTCACGATTCGTGATGGAATCAACAAACGCAGAACCGAGTCCGCCGATCGTAAAGATATTCTCTACGACGAGGGAACCGGTCAGAATCGCCGCCGTCAGCGGGCCGACATAGGTAATAACCGGAATCAGCGCGTTACGAAGGGTATGTACGAAGATGACCTTCACCGGCTTAACGCCCTTTGCCTTTGCCGTGCGGACATAATCCTGTCCGAGCGCATCGAGCATCGAAGTCTTCGTAAGACGTGTGATATTCGCCATCGGGGATAAGGACAATGCAATCACCGGGAGAACATAGCTCGGATTTGCCGTACTCCATACCGGAACAATCTTCAGCTGGATACAGAAAATCAAAAGCAGGAAGGATGCCATCACGAAGGATGGCATGGCTGTAAATAGCGTCACAAAGAAAATGATCAGATGATCCTGCCATTTATTACGGTTAAGCGCAGCGGTACAGCCGAGCACAACGCCGAAAATCAATGCGACGATGATTGCCATGATACCAAGCTTTGCAGAGACAGCGAATCTCGTCCGAATCGTCTCTGCAATATCACGACCGTTCTTAAGAGAAACGCCAAAATCGCCATGCATAATGTTCTTCATATAGTTTACGAACTGCACACCTACCGGCTTGTCAAGTCCGTAACGTTCATTCAGGACCTTCATGACAGCCGGAGACTTCGCCTTTTCTCCATTGAAAGGACCACCCGGGATCGCATTCATCGCAAAGAATGTGATGAAGCAGACAAGAAACATGGTGATCACGGCAAGAATGACTCTTTTTACCACATACCTGGCCATATTTTATCTCCTGTAAAAACAAATTCTTGAGTTCTGTCCGCCCACAGTGAACATCTGTAAAACCCTGCTTCAATACTTTAAGGGCTTAAATCATTTAGGGACAAAAAAAGCAATGGTGCTCTGCGCACCATTGCAACAGGACTCCGATCATGTCGCCATAACCTATTCTTCTAAAAAAGCTGACGTGGAGCAACGCACAGGTGACAATTTCCTGCATATCTGTCATGTCAGCCATAACAACTTTCTATGGCAACACAGCTTTTCTAGTCTAGGAAAAAATACATGTCTTGTCAAGAAAATGTTCTATGATTTTGTGAAAAATGTCACATTATTTCTGGATTGTGAAAAGCCGACCGCCCTGGCTCAGGGTAACGGGGGCTGCCTTTTGAAGTTCGGTGGTATGCCGGACGAGAAGAGCCTGGCCGGTGCCGAGTCGCTGGGCACGGATCAATGCAAGATCTGCGACGGACGTGAAGTCCCAGATCTTGTTAAGAAGCTCCGGCACATGCACACAGATACCCTCAGCGAGCGTGAACTCTGGGAGGTCACGCTGACTGATCAGCATGAAAACCTCGTCATTGATCGTCCGGAGCGTATCCATAATAGCCTGATCGGAGTAGCCCGCAAACAGCATGACAAACTCTGCGCCGACATACCGCGCCACATAGATAGAATCACTCTTATATTTCCGGAGCACATCCGCCACCGCCATGAGGCAGCTGTCGCCGATTGTGTAGCCGTAGACATCATTGATTTTCTTTACATTATCGATGGTGATCATCACGACACCGAGATCCTTGCGGCCGCCGCGGCAAGTCTCGAAGAACTGGTCAGCCATATTGTTATAGGCCTTCCGGTTCGGAAGATCCGTAAGTTCATCCGAATCCGAATGCCGCTCTACCATTTCCTTTACATTATCCTGCATGAAATTAAGGATACTCGACTCCATGAGAGAGCCCATCGTTTCATTCTGCAGCGTGATCATGTCACCGGCATCTTCACGATACTCCTTGAGCTGCTCGAGGATCTTGTCCTGATCGCCCTTCCGTTCGAAATACTCCAGCTTAATCTCACAGGCAGACAGCCGCATGCCATATAGATCCGTATATTCGAGATAATGATCCAGCTTCGAGAGCAATACCCGGAAGGCATTCTCAAACTTGTCCTCCTTTGACAACGCTTCGAAGGTATAGACAAACTCAAACTGATAGTAGCCGGTGAAGGTCTGTCCGCGGAAAAACTCGATCAGACGATTGTAATACACATCGTCCCACTTGTGATTCGACGTGAAATTCGCCCAGATGATATGCGCAATAGAAACAAACGGTTCTAGATTCTGCCCGGAATTATCCTGTGCGAATTTATCCAGCTGCCCGAGAATATCATTGGCGTTTGTAGAATCGCCAAGCTTCACATGGGTTCGAAGAAGGATCTCAAGATGTCTTGCGTAATAGGATGGAAAGATATCCATCCGCATAATCTTATAGAAGATTCTGTCTGCAGCCAGCTCGAAGCGGAGCGCCTGCTCGAAATTTTTGATGTTATAGCAGATTTCAGCCACATCCATGTAGCTTCGAATCTGGATCTTCGGCTGTTCAACCTTCTCCGTCGTCGAAAGAAGGCTGGTGTAGACCTGCATCGCGCTTGGATAATTTCCCTGCCGTACAAACGTCATCCCGAGGAGGCTCATGGCCCGACAATATTCGTCCATGTTCTTCCCCTCGTCGCAGTCCTTGATGGCCTTCCGAAGATAGCGGACCGCATCCGAGCCCTTACGAAGATTCGAATAATATCGGCCGAGATAGTAGTAGCATAAGCCCCGGAGCCCGGTATCATTCCGTCGGTTTGCGATGGTGATGAGTTCCTCCGCAAGACGCATAGTAGCCCCGTAGGATTCATTTTTATAGCTTTCGAGATTGGCTATCTTTTTCTGTACGTCTTCATTGTAACGAGAAACATCCATCAAAAGCCCCCTTCCCCGGACCAACTACTACTTTAGTGCCTAAAAGCACTATCTACCATTCCTATCGGCGTATGTTTCAAAACTTATAAATTATGCTTAATCGCTCGTCCTTCGGAGGTTCGAATCAATCAGCTTATTAAAGCCGATCCAGCCGCCATTATCGCTGCCCTTGCCAGCATTGTCCGCCTGGTGCAGCGCCTCCCGCATGGTCTCAAGCTTTGCATCGACATTGTCCGCAAAGGACAGTGCCATCGCCTCCATGAGCGCCGGCTTCTTCGGGGAACCGTACTCAAGCTCTCCGTGATGCGCGAGGATACAGTGCCCTAGCTCCGCTGCAAGCGTCTTCGGGAAATCCGGAATCGTATCGATCGTGTTCATCACCTTCTGATACCCGATCACGATGTGACCAATCAACTGTCCTTCGTCGCTGTAGTCATTCCGCGGAAACGATGTGAGTTCCGTCACCTTCCCGATATCGTGGCAGAGCGCCGCTGTGATCAGAAGATCCCGCTTGAGATCCGGATAATGCTTCGAAAAGTAATCGCATATGGCTGTCACAGACAGTGTATGCTCGAGAAGGCCGCCAACAAAGCCGTGATGCACTGACTTCGCTGCACTATGCTTACAGAACTCCTCATAAAAGGCGGTATCATCTACGAAAATCTTCTGAAGCACACTATGAAGATACGGATTTTTCACGCTCGCGATATCGGCCTTAAGCTCCTGCTGCATCTCTTCGACAGGACGCGCAGAAACCGGAAAATAATCCGCCGGATTATAAGAGCCTTCCTTCGCAACCCGGAGGCGCTGAATCGAAAGCTGGTTCGTACCATTATACACGGTGACATTGCCTTCGACATACACATAATCCAGCACATCAAACTCCGCGATGCCCGGCGAGTTCGGCTCCCAGACCTTCGCATCAACCTGACCGGTGCGGTCCTGGAGGGTAACATTGAGATACTCCTTACCATTCTTCGTAACCGCCTGGTTCTTCGTCTTCACAAGGTAAGTATCCGCCACACGAAGCCCGTCATAAAAGCTCTCGATGTAGCGCATGCCGGCTGTCTTCGCCTGCTGGTTAAAAAAAGCATTCATTTCCATATATAGTATTATCTCTCTTTCACTGTCAGATTAAAGGAAACCTCGACATATTCCGTACCACGCTGTCTCTCGACGACAGCCTTGATTTCCTGTCCAGCTTTAAGCTTCCTGAGAACCGACCTGTAATCCGCCATGGTCCTCACCTCCGTATCCGCGAGCTCCGTGATAATGTCTCCACTCTGCATACCCGCGTTGTAGGACGGGGAGCCCTCCACACATTCATGAATGAACAGACCATCCGGAAGTCCATGGCTCTTCATCTCGGCATTGACCTCCTGACAGTCGATACCAAGGTATGGATACGGTTGTCCGTTTGAAAGCGCCTCAAGTCTGTCCACATAATCGGATACAGCCGCCATATAAAGATAACCTGTCGGCGCTTCATCGATCTTCTCGGATGCCCAGCCGACCAGCTCACCACTTGTATTAAGAAGGAATGCACCCTGTGAAGGCTCTGCATCGATGTGGAGAAGCACCTTCTCCATCGTGGAATCGTCCGTATGCTGATTAAAGCTTACCGAAGAAACACTGCCCTCCGCCACCGAATAAATCTCACCAGCCGGTGCACCGACGGAAAGCACAATGTCACCGCGCTGGAGGATGCTGGAATTCCCGATTGTGATGCACTTTACAGAGCCGAGATCCTGCTTCGTCATATTCGTGTGCTGTACACTGATCACAGCGATGCCATCCCGCGAATCTACCGCTTCAAGTGTCGCGGGGTAAGCATTCTCACGCTGGAAAATGACAGAAAGCTGATCACTGCCTGCTGCCTCACTGGAGGTCAGGATGAGAAGCTCTGTCGAGGTTTTCGCAAGGATCATGCCGGAATAACTTTTTTCAGAGCGCACCGGCTGTCCGAAAAGATCTGTGCCGGCCGTATCACCAGTCTTCACCTCGACGACGGCTTGCTCTGCATCCGTGATGACGCCCTTCAGAACATTGTTCAGCTTGTTGAAATCATCGATGGTGACCGGATGCCGCTTCATGGCATCGTCGACGTATTCATTGATCATTTCCCGGTCGACCGCTGCGGTTTCCGGCACAGACTCTGTTTCCGGCACAGTCGGCTCAGGCTCTGTCGTCTCCGGTTCTGTCTCTGTTGGAATTTCCTCTGTCGTGAGGACAACGGTCTCCGGTTCTGTCGTGTGAAGCTTATCCCCTATTACAGGTTCAAGAAAGGCGAAGCTCGCGGCGCCGACAGCACCAAACAGCAGTGCGGATACCATAACACGTAAATAATGCCGGAAGCTTTTCTTCCAGCCGGCATTACGTCCTACGATCTTTTCCTTTATGAAATCCTTATCTGCCATATATGTTTACATCACGCTTCATACTGTCATGCGATACAAGAAACCAGAGCACAATTCACCCATCATTATATACAACTCTTTCAAGCTCCGCAACAAATATGATATACTGGACTGGGCCGTGAAGCGGCCCCTAGTCCAGCATTACAATAAGGAATATACATGAACGATAAAGCACTAAAAACACTGGAATTTCTGAAGATCAGGGACGCGCTTTCCCAGTACGCGAACTCGCAGGCCGGGAAGAAGCTCTGTGAGACGCTTGTTCCATCTTCGGACATTTCTCTAATCAATAAAAATCTTGATGAAACAGCCGCCGCGGTTCTTCGGATCAGTATGTACGGCACGATTTCCTTTAATGGCGTGAAGGAACTGCATCCGACGCTTCGGCGCCTTAGTCTGGGATCCAGTCTTTCGATCCCGGAGCTTCTTTCCGTGAGCGCCGTGCTTACGGTTGCGCAGCGCGCAAAGGACTACGCAAAGGACAGCGAAAAGGACAAAACGAAGGCACCCGTCTCCCGGGCGGTGCGCATGAGTCAGCATTATACGAAGAATCTGCAGAACACTCAGCAGCCGGCAGCAGAGGAGCAGGCGGATGATGCGCTTTCACCATATTTCCGTGCGCTGGATCCGCTGAGCGCCATCAACCGTGAGATCACCCGCTGTATCCTTTCGGAGGATGAGGTCGCGGATGACGCGAGCGCCGGGCTTCTCAAGGTGCGGCAGAAGAAGCATCTTCTCGAGGACCGTATCCATCAGTCGCTGAACCAGATTCTCAACCAGTCGCGGGACAAGCTGCAGGACGCCGTCATCACGATGCGGGACGGGCGGTATTGTCTCCCCGTGAAGGCCGAGTACAAGTCCTCCTTCCCCGGTATGGTGCACGACCAGAGTGCGACCGGTTCGACGCTCTTCATTGAACCGATGAGTATCGTGAAGCTCAACAATGACATCCGTGAGCTTGAGAACGATGAAAAAAAGGAAATCCAGAAGGTGCTCGATACCCTTTCCGGCTCTCTGATGCCCTGTGTCGACACGATCGAGCAGGATATCACGATTCTCGCGCAGCTCGATTTCGTCTTTGCAAAGGCCTCCTATGCCAATGCCTACAGGTCCACCCGCCCGGTTCTGAACGACAAATATTATATTAATATTTTAAATGGCCGGCATCCTTTGATTGATCCGAAGCGGGTTGTGCCGATCAGTGTCTATCTTGGAAGGGACTTCACGATGCTCATCATCACCGGACCGAATACCGGTGGTAAGACGGTGTGCCTTAAAACCGTCGGCCTCTTCCAGCTGATGGGCCAGGCTGGTATGTTTATCCCCGCGTCCGAAGGCTCGGAGCTTGCGGTGTTTGATGAAATCTTTGCGGATATCGGTGATGAGCAGTCGATCGAGCAGAATCTGTCGACGTTTTCTGCGCATATGACGAATACGGTGCGGATTTTAGGCGAGGCGGATTCTCACAGTCTCTGTCTCTTCGATGAGCTCGGTGCGGGGACCGATCCGACTGAGGGCGCGGCGCTAGCGATGTCGATTCTAAACTTCCTGCATAACATGAAGACACGTACGATTGCCACAACCCATTATGCGGAGATCAAGGTGTATGCCCTGTCGACTGAGAGTGTCGAGAATGCTAGCTGCGAGTTTGATGTGGCAACGCTTAGTCCGACGTACCGGCTTCTCATCGGTGTGCCGGGCAAGTCGAACGCGTTCGCTATTTCGAAGAAGCTCGGACTTCCGGACTATATCATCGATGATGCGAAGAAGCGTCTCGAGAAGGAGGATGTCCGCTTCGAGGATGTGATCGCAAGTCTCGAGGAGAGCCGGATCACCGTTGAGCGGGAGCGTGCTGAAATTGAGCGCTATAAGGAGGAAATCGCCGAGTACAAGCGGCGCGCGCAGGAGAATTCGCGTGGCGTCGAGAAGGGTCGGGAAAAGATTCTTCAGAAGGCACGGGAGGAGGCTGCACAGATTCTAGCCGATGCGAAGGAAACGGCGGACGGCATCGTGAAGGAGATGCGGAAGCAGGAAAAGAGCGGCTCCGATATCCTTTCGGCAGAGCAGACGCGCGCGACACTCAATAAGAAGCTACGGGATACGCAGGCAAGTCTATCTGGTAACAAGAAGGTGAAGGGTCCGTCACAGCCGGTTTCTGCAAAGAGTCTGCATGTCGGCGATACTGTACATGTGGCGTCCATGAATCTGAACGCGACAGTTTCGACGCTGCCGGATCAGAAGGGCATGCTGTACGTCACAGCCGGTATCATCCGGACGAAGGTTTCGGTGCGGGATATCGAACTTACCGAGGAGGCACTGCTGTCCACTGCGGCGGAGAAGTCATCGCCGAAGAAAGGCGGGCGTCGGGCCGGTGCGGACATCCGAATGGAAAAAACGATGGGAATTTCTCCGGAAATTAATCTCATCGGTGAGACGACGATGGAGGCAATCCCGGAGCTTCAGAAATATCTCGATGATGCGTATCTTTCTCACATCCCGGAGGTCCGGATCGTGCATGGCCGCGGTACCGGTGCGCTTAGAAAGGCAGTGCACACGCAGCTTAAAAAGCTGAAATATGTGGACTCCTTCCGGCTCGGGGAGTATGGTGAAGGGGAAGACGGCGTGACGATCGTGAAGTTTAAAAAATAGAGGTTTTACATGGCAGAGAAGCAGAAAATTTTAATTGTAGATGATGACACTTCGATCTCGGAGCTGATTTCGCTCTATCTGGAACGGGAGATGTTTGATACGAAATGTGCAGAGGATGGTGAGGAGGCGCTCTCGATCTTTTCGAGCTATCAGCCGGATCTCGTGATCCTGGATCTCATGCTGCCGGGCATCGACGGGTATGAGGTCTGCCGTCGGCTTCGGCAGACCTCGAAGGTGCCTGTCATCATGCTGTCTGCAAAGGGCGAAACCTTCGATAAGGTGCTGGGGCTTGAGCTTGGTGCGGATGATTACATGGTGAAGCCCTTTGATTCGAAGGAGCTGGTCGCACGCGTGAAGGCCGTGCTCCGGCGGTACCATACCGGAGAGGTGGCTGATGTAAGCATTAGCACGATCCCGGCGGCTCCGGTACAGGCGCCGGTGCATACGCCGGTCGACTCGGAGGATGCGTTCCGGACCGGAGACTACATCGAATATACGGATATCATTATCAATAAGACGAACTACGCGGTGCTCTACAAGGGGCAATCGGTCGAGATGCCGCCGAAGGAGCTAGAGCTTTTGTATTTTCTTGCGAGCTCGCCGAACCAGGTATTTACGCGGGAGCAGCTTCTTGATCATATCTGGGGCTATGAGTTTTCGGGGGATTCGCGGACGGTGGATGTGCATATCAAGCGGCTCCGCGCGAAGATTCCTGGGAACGCGGAGTGGGAGATTTCCACGGTCTGGGGTATCGGGTACAAGTTCAGAGTGAACTAAGCTATGAAAAAATCTCTTTATATTAAATTATCACTAGCGTATGTCACATTTGGCGTGCTGAGCTTTTTGTTTATCGCTTTTTTTGCGTTGCGGATGACGTATTCCTATCTCGTCAGGAATGAGGCAGAGAGTCTTTATGCGGAGGCGACGCTGATTTCGAACACGTATTCGCAGTCGGCGGGGAATAGTCTCAGTGAGCAGACGGTGCATGATGAGATGCAGGCTGTGGCGACGTTTCTTCATGCGGATATCTGGGTCGTGGATTCGTCCGGAAAGATCATCAGTGATGCGCGCGACACGCACAAGGATACTGTCATCCCGGAGTTTGAGCCGATGGATACGGGAAACAAGCTCTACGAGGTCAGCAATTATCACGGGATGTTCGAGGCGCCAGTGCTCACGGTTTCTGCACCGGTCATGAGAAATTACGTGACAAGCGGTTATGTGCTCATTCACGGGTCCATGGATCAGCTGTATGATGAAGAGAATCATATTCTGACGATCATCTACATCTCGGCGCTGGTCATCTTCCTTTTGTCGCTCATCATTCTCGTCGTCTTCTATTTCATCGTGTACCGGCCGCTAAAGAAAGTCACGATTGCTGCGACGAAGTATGCCGCCGGCGACTATCAGTATAAGATCAAAACGAAGTCCCAGGATGAGATGGGATATCTTGCAGAGACGCTGAACTTTATGTCAGATGAGATTTCGAAGGCCGATGACTATCAGAAGCAGTTCATCGCAAACGTGTCGCACGATTTCCGTTCGCCGCTTACCTCCATCAAGGGCTATCTCGAAGCGATTCTCGACGGGACGATCCCGCCGGAGCTGGAGGACAAATATCTCATGCGGCTCATCTCCGAGACAGAGCGGCTCACGAAGCTTACCCAGTCAATGCTTTCACTTGGCTCTCTGGATAAGAAGGGCTTCTTAAGCCGGACAAATTTTGATGTGAACCGGATGATTCGTGATGTGTGCGCAAGCTTCGAAATGACCTGCCAGAAGAAGGAGATGACGTTCGAGCTGACGTTTGCCGAGAAGCAGGAAATGGTCTATGCGGACTACGCGAAGATTCAGCAGGTGCTGTATAACCTGATCGATAACGCGCTGAAGTTCAGTAATCCGAAGACCTCGGTCGCTGTGCGGACGGGGCTTAGAGGCAACAAGGTGTTTGTTTCCGTGAAGGATACGGGCATCGGCATCCCGAAGAAGGATCTGCCGAAGATCTGGGACCGCTTCTATAAGGCGGATCAGTCCCGCGGCAAGGATAAGCACGGAACGGGACTTGGCCTCGCGATCGTGAAGTCGATCATCACTGCGCATGGCGAGAACATCGACTGCATCTCGACCGAGGGCGCCGGCACCGAGTTCGTCTTCACATTGCCGAAGGCATATTACCCCGACCAGGACAACACGTCGTCCTGATGACGGACTGACCGAAAACCCTCCAGAACGGAACAGACACTGAGAGGTTTTCGGTCAGTCCTTTTCTATATCCTGTGCAAAAGTGCAACCGTCTCTACATGGACGGTTTCGGGGAAGTTGTCGACGGGGCGGACTTTTTTTAGGTCGTAGCCGTGGGCGCGAAGGTATTTGATGTCGCGGGCGAGGGTTGCTGAATCGCAGCTTACGTAGACGATTTTTTCTGGTGCGATGCCGACAATTGCTTCGAGGCAGGCTTCGTCACAGCCTTTTCTCGGCGGGTCGACGGAGATGACATCGATTTTTTCTCGTGCTTCAACTGCTTTTTTCTTTTGGGCTTCATAGAAGGCCGGCAGGACTTCTTCTGCTGCTCCGACAGAGAAATCTGCATTGGTAATACCGTTGATGGAAGCATTCTGCTTTGCATCGCGGATGGCATCCGGGACAATCTCGACGCCGTAGACATGCTTTGCCTTTTTCGACATGAAGAGGGAGATCGTGCCGATGCCGCAGTAGAGGTCGTATATGTTTTCTGTGCCGTGAAGGTCTGCGAACTCTAGTGCCGCGCCGTACATCTTCTCCGTCTGCACCGGATTCACCTGATAGAAGCTGAGTGGTGAAATCCGGAAGCGTACATCTCCAATGGTATCCTCGATGTAACCCGGGCCGTAGAGATTGACGATTTTTCGTCCCATGATGACGTTTGTCCGCTCTGTATTAATAGACAGACTGATACTCTTAATGCTTACATTTTTGAAAGGCAATTTACAAAGTGCCTCCACCAGCTTTTCTTGCTGCGGCAGCTTTTCTCCGTTGATGACGAGGCATACCATGAGCTCTCCGGAGGAGAAGCCCTTGCGAATCAGCACATGTCGGACGAGTCCTTTGCCAGTCACTTCATTGTAAGGTCGGATATGATTCTCAAGCATGAAGTGACGGATTGTTTCGAGAATCAGCTTGTTTTCCGGCGCCCCGAGAAGGCAATCCTCGCATGGAATCACGGCATGTGTTCGACCGGCATAGAAGCCCATGATGATGTTGCCACTCTTATCCTCGGCAACTGGAAATTGCGCTTTGTTACGATAACGAAAGGGATTTTCCATCCCTACGATTGGCTCGAAAACTGCCTTTAACGCATCCTCCGGTACTTCACCGATCCGGAGCAGGTTGTTATAGACCTTTTTCTCTTTGAACCGGAGCTGCGCTTCATAGGACATCTGCTGCAGCTGACAGCCGCCGCACTGTCTCGCAATCAGGCACGGTGCCTGTACGCGATCCGGAGATGCACGAAGCACCTTTACAATCCGTGCAAACCCGTAATTTTTCTTAAGCTTTGTCGCTGCCGCAAGTACGTGATCGCCCGGTACCGCATCCTTTACAAAATAGACAAAGCCATCCTTTTTACCGATGCCGGTTCCTTCATCCGAAAGATCTGTTATATCCAGTTCAAATTCGTCGTTCTTGTTCATTTTAGTCCATCGCGAGCTTCGCGCAGCCGTACATGCCGGCGTCATTGCCGAGCGTTGCGAGGGTGATGTCCGCCTTTTTGTTAAGAAGTGGTGTCAGTGCCTCATACTCCTTCTTGATAAGATCAATGAGATACTGTCCTGCGCGGGAAACACCGCCGCCGATGACGAAAAGCTCCGGATCTGCTACCATCGAAACATCCGCGAGTACAAGTCCAAGGTAATGCATCGAGATACCGATGGACTTCTCCGCCAGTGCGTCACCTGCCTTGGCGAGATCACAGACATCCTTTGCTGTCAGCGCATCACCGAAGTCACGCATCTTACTTGCTGTAGCTTCCTCGGCTGCCAGCACGCGCTTCGCTTCTCGTACGATACCGGTTGCGGAAGCGTACTGCTCGAGACAGCCGTGGCCGCCGCAGTTGCAGGCCTCCTTCTCGCCGTCCCGCACATGAATATGTCCGATCTCCGCGCCGGCGCCATGGACACCTGCGATGATATGATGATCGACGATCAGTCCGCCGCCGACACCGGTACCGAGCGTGACCATGAGGATATTCTCGTGGCCCTTGCCGCCGCCCTGCCACATCTCACCGAGCGCCGCGACATTTGCATCATTTCCGACCGCACAGTGAATCTTGCCGCCCATGAGTTCCGCCATTTCCTTCGCAGGCCAGCGGTCCGTCCAGCCAAGGTTTACGCAGACATGCACATAGCCTGTCGGCTCCACCGGTCCCGGTACGCCAATGCCTATGCCCGCTACTTCGTCACTCGCAATCGACTTCTCCTGAAGCTTCTTCTTCAGCGCCTCTGCCACATCAGGAAGAATATTTTTTCCGTTTTCTTCCTTCCGTGTCGGCACCTCCCATTTATCCTGCAGCTCACCCTCTACCGTGAAAATGCCGCACTTTACGGTCGTACCACCTACATCAATCCCGACAAGATACTTTCCCATCATCCTTCCTCTTCTCCTTTTGATCCGTCATCCGCCTGCGAAAAATACATTATTCTGTTTTTCAAATCTGTCAAGGCTTTATCGCGGGATCTTCTATGATCTTTTATTTAATGCAGTTTGATGGACTCCATAACCCCGCTGCTTCCTATCAGTACATTCACACCGAACGCCCCGCGGATATCCTGAGCAATCCGTGCATTCCTGACCGGTACATCAACCGTGCCGTCGAACTTCAAATTCCCGCTGTCGTCATAAATCTGAAGGCTTGTATCATTATATAAAAGAATCCGGTTCCGGTCGATGGTAAAGCCCGAATAATGGAACGAGATTGGCTTTTCAAATACAGTCTGCCCATTTGTCCGGTACACATGAAGCAAGTACGGGCTGTCTGCATTCTCCTGATCATTGTCCGCGATCACACCCACCAGTTCATCGTCATAGGCGATCGCGCGGATCGTGCCGGTAATCTCCGCCTTTTTCAGAAGTTCCGGGCTGGTCAGCACCTTCGTACTGAAGAACGCGATGCCGCCATCATAAAACGCCTGCGCATGCGTATCATCCGAAAAATGCACCCGTCCGGTCAGATGTCCTGCGAAGTCATCCGTAAAGCCGCCCACGACACGATTGTTGCCTGCGCTCTGGCCAACCTGTCCGAGATTATAGAAAATAATCTTGTTCTCGAGCGTGCCGCCTGCGAGACTTACGAAGGAAGCGATCAGCTCCGTCCCATCCGGTGAAACCGAAATATCTAAAGGATATCCGTCGCCGGAAAGAATGGACTTGATGGAAATATCCAGTGCAGTTCCATCCTTCGCGAATACCGTAATATAGCTCGCGCTGGAATCCTCCAGAAGCGCATAGACGACGCCGGTACCGGAAACCGCGATCTTCGTGATCGGCAGATTCGTCTCAGCCTGTCCGGTCGGCCCGGCATCACTTGCGATATAAATCCCTGTCCTGTCCTGATCCGCGATCGCACAGAAATCCCCATTGACGGAGACATACGGTGTATTCATCTCATAGGACTGATTCCACACCGTCTTTCCCTGCGCATCGATATAGGAAGCGCCATCCCTTGTAACCTTGAGAAAGCCCTTTGAAAAGGGAAGATATTCCTCATAATCACTATCCGTGATGGCCGCCTGCGCGCCGTCCCCTTCACTCCTCCAGTTGACCGTAAAGGAGGTGTACTGCCGGTGAATAAGATAATACGATGTGCCCGCGATCAAGAGAAAAAGGATGACAAGCACGATGATCAGCACACGTCTTCGTCTCGTCCGACGCTTCTTCTCCTTAGCTTCCTCTTCTTCCTCTCGCCTGACAAGCTCCGCCGTATCGATGACCCGTTCCCGGATCTCCTGCTTTCTCGATTCTCTGTAATTTGATCCGTTCTTGTCCATATTACTGATACAGTCTGTCAGGATAAACCCCGGCAGCTACAAGATCACGGAGTGCCTTCTCCACTACCGGTCTGTCCTCCTGATAGGTCACACCAAACCAGCGGTCATGATCCTTCAGCACCTTCACCTTCGCCTTGCCTGCCTGCATGAGCTTATCGATCTCCGCCGGAAGCAGATACTCCGACTTCGTTTCCTTTCCGTGCTCAGAAAGCCATGCCGGGAAATTTTCGATCAGCGTATCCAGGAACTTCTCCGGAAGCCCGAACATATTCATCGATACGATCGCATCGCCATCGACACTGACCGGCTTCCCGTCGATATCCTTCCCGACAATGCTTCCATCAGCCTGCCGCGCGATATCGTAGGTCTCATGAATCGCACTGAGATAGCCATTTTCTCCCATCCGGCAGACACCGCGGCTGACCGTGCCATGATCCGAAAGTGTATTTCCGACGATATAGCCGGCCATCGACATATCAAAATACGGCTTCGAATCATCCATCTCATTGACCATATAGTCATGAAGAAGCTTAAAGCCCTCCTTGCCGTAAAAATCATCAGCATTGATGACGGCAAACGGACAGTCGATCAAATCTCTGACCTGGATCAGCGCATGCGCTGTACCCCAGGGCTTCGTCCGGCCAGCCGGCACGGAAAAGCCCTCCGGCAGCTTATCGATTTCCTGAAATGCATATTCACAATCTGCAATTTTTTCGATCCGGTTTCCGATGATCTCACGGAAATCCTTCTCGATGTCCTTACGAATGATAAAAATGATCTTATCGAAACCGGCCTCCAGCGCATCATGCACGGAATAGTCCATGATGATCTCACCAGACGGACCGAGCTTCGCGAGCTGCTTGATGCCGCCGCCGAAACGGGAACCGATACCCGCTGCCATGATCACAAGTGCTGTCTTTTTCATGAAACCCCCAATCAGTAAGGCGATTCCAGAGGAATCGCCTTTCAGTCTTTTTCCATATTATACTCAATAACCGAGCCAAACGCCATCAGAACCTACATGCTGACCATCCGGCGTGACCGTATTTATGAGCATCGCACCATAGGTGCCGTCATGCTCCTTGTTAAAGTAGTACCAGTTGTTGTTCAGCTTCCACCAGCCGGTCAGCACCGCGCCCTGCGTGCTGCCCTCATACGGATTCAAAAGATACCATCTCCCGTCCACACGCTGAAGACCGGTCAGCATCTTCCCGGAATTATCAAGAAGATACCAGTTTGTCTTGTCCGGACAAATCCAGCCCTTCAGGAAGAGGCCATTGGAATAATAGTACCAGTCATTCTTGTACCTCATCCAGGTCGAGGCAGTTGCGGGAACTGTTGCCTTACCAGACTTACCTGCTGCTGTACTGCTGTCGGAAGTAATATAAAGTCCCGGACCGTTCAGCTTCGTTTTCGACGTTGCGTTTGCGTTCTTCACAGTCGTCGTGGTCGTGCTGGTTGCAATCGCGTTCGTACGTGCCGTCGGAATCGAGAACGTATAGCTATCATCTGATAGCTCATCATCCACTGCGCCATCTGCATTGACATACTGGGAATCCGCAATGAACTTGCCGCCATTGGAAAGAGAGGATGCTCTCGCCTGTACATAGATTTCTTTGATTGTCCTGTCCCCGCTGTCGTAGCTGGAAACATTGACCTTCCGGGAGCTACCGGAGACGGAGGTCGTCGTATCATGCTCATCTCCGTCCTCATCGGTCCAGTAGATATGCACACTGTACTTATCCGCATAGGCGACCTTGTTCCATTTGTATTCATCGCCATCCTGCTCGATACCGGTCGGATTCTTCAGTACATAGAAGGGATAGGTCGTCACCTTCACACTGATCGAGCTGTCAGACCGGGAGGTCATCTCAATCTTCGATGCGCCGCGGGCTTCGACTGCACAGGTCTTCGAAAAGGTGTTATTATCCGAAGGATGTACCGTGATGTAGTAATAATATAACTTCTTCGGCTCATCATGGGACCCGGATACACTATAGTTATAGATAAAATAGGTACTGTCATACACACCTGGCTCTTCTCCCGCCGCCAGTTGTCCGGCAGTCATGCTGTCCTCTATCTCCGGTGCCATATCGAGACGGACCGTCGTGATCTCCGCTGCAAATGCCGAAATCCCGAGCAGCATGCTGAAAAGCATCGTCAAAAGCCATATATTCCGTTTCATCCGGCACTCCCTTCTTCGAAAAATAAATTATCCCGTGACCCACGCACCGCTTGCATCAAATGTGCACGGCACGCCACCCAGTGTCACCGTCGTGTTTTCGAGCATCGCGCCGGACTCTGTGAAGTAATACCACTTGTCGTTGATACTCTGCCACCCGGTCTTCATATCGCCATGATAACCTAGCCAGTACCAGGTTCCATTCACCTGTACCCAGCCGGTCTTCATGACGCCATTCTCATCCATATAATACCACAGAGCGCCATCCTTCTGCCACCCTGTTGTCATCTGCCCGTTCACGAGATAGTTGTACTGGCCGGAAGCATTCTTCACCCAGGTACCGGAGGTCGTAACGAGAGAGCTGCTCATGGTCGATGAGCCTGTCGCAGCCGACGTATTGCCGGATGCAGAGGGACCGCTCGTTGAACCACTAGATGTCGTACCCGACGCAATCGGGCCGTTCTTAGTAATGTCTACACCATGACCAACCACAGAGCTTCCGCTGCCGGTCGCGGTGTATGCCTCTGCCGCAGATACGCCATGGCTTGTACCGGTCATGCCGCCATAATACTGATTTGACATTTCCGTCGTCACGTTGCCGGTGATGCCGCTGACGGTGCCCTTGTCGCTGGACTGCCAGATCGTGATATTAATACCGGAAACCGGCTTGTAAACCTTATCGTCCGGATACTGTGCAAACCAAAAGGCATACGGAATCTGGGATTTATTCATGTGGTTGTTGATCCAGTTTGTGTTCGCATACACCATCGGTGTGTAGCCGGCAGTCCGCATATAATTGCAGAAGGTATTGATCATTTCTGTGATGCCATCGCTCGTGGCGCCACCGGACAGCATGGAACTCACCTCGACATCGTACGCCACTGGATACTGGAGCGTGATGCCCTGCAGCGCTGTCAATGCAACAGCCGCCTCATAAACAGCCTGGTCAAGGTTCTGCGCCGTCGAACAGAGATAGGCGCCGACCTTAATTCCGGCCGCCTGTGCACCAGCGACATTTTCCGCAAAATACGGGTCGAGTGTCGTGCCATACGCGATACGGATCATCGCGAAATCGACGCCATCCGCCTTTACCTTGGTCCAATTAATGTTACCCTTCAGATTCTGGAATTTTGAAACGGAGATGCCCTTTTCAAGATAGGTATAGCCGGAGCCGTCCTGATACACATAGCCATGCCACCAGTCCGATGTGAGATCGCCGGTGATGCCTGTGTCCGTGGTTGTTCCTGTCGTGACCGTCGAAGATATTGCATTGCCAGGTCCGAACGCCAATGCCGACACCGGTGACTGCACAGCAAGTGCTGCCGCCATGAGACCTGTGAGAAGAAGCTTTCCTGTATATAATTTCATTCTGTACTCTTCCTTTCCATTTTCGTGCCCTTAACTTAACAGCTGGGTACCGTAAAAGCAAGGAAAGTACAGGAACCTTCACGGAACCGAAAGGAAGCTGTAAAAATTAAGGGACGTGCTGCGACAGCACGCCCCTGTAGTCAGAATATTTTTATTTTAAGATAGCTTTTCGAAGGGGTGCGGCGATCTTCTCGAGCTCGGCTTCGTCGGTGACCTTTTTCAGGTTCGGGTCCATGGCGAAGGTGCCGCCCCATTCGAACTGGTCCTTGTATTTCGGAACGAGATGCATGTGGAGATGGTGGCCGGTATCACCATACATGCCATAGTTCAGCTTATCCGGATGGTATACTTCGTGAATCGCGTTTGCGACGGTTACGACGTCACGGATAAAGGCCTGTCTGTCCTCTTCACTGAGCTCGAGCATCTCGGAAACGTGATGCTTCGAAGCGACGATGCACCGTCCCGGATGGCTCTGCTCCTTAAAAAGATAAACGGTAGAAGCCGGTAGCTCGCAAATCTCATAGCCAAACTTCGCGACCAGCTCTCCCTTCATACAATATGCGCAATCTTTATGCTCTGTCATAGTGTTACTCCCTTCATGTGAAGAAATTTATTTATACCCAGTATAGCACCACTGCAGGAGTTTGGAAAGCGCTTACATAGTGTCACACTGATGTTACAGCACCTTGGTGCCGGCGGATACGCCAAGTCGGTCGGCGCCTGCTTCGATGAGTGCACGAGCTTCCTCCGGGGTATGAATGCCGCCGGATGCCTTGACCTTCAGGCGGTCGCCGACAGTCTTCTTCATGAGCTTGACGTCAGCTACAGTTGCTCCGCCGGTTGAGAAGCCGGTCGAGGTCTTCACGAAAGCAGCACCCGCCTCTTCACTAAGTTCACAAGCCTTAACCTTTTCCTCATCCGTAAGAAGGCAGCACTCGATGATGACCTTCACGATCGCCGGCTTCGCTGCTTCCACAACTGCCTTGATATCCTCGCGAACGGCGTCATACTTTCCATCCCGGAGCCAGCCGACATTGATGACCATATCGACCTCGCCGGCACCATCACGGACAGCCGCCTTTGCCTCATAAGCCTTCGCATCGGTTACCATCGCACCAAGCGGGAAGCCTACGACGCAGCAGGTTGTGATGCCGGTACCTTCAAGCTCCTTAGAAACAAACTTCGCCCAGCAGGAATTGACACAGATGCTGTGAAAATGATACTGCTTCGCTTCATCGCAGTACCGCTTGATATCCGCTTCCTTTGCATCCGCCTTTAAGTTCGTGTGATCAATATAATTTGCAATATCCATCTAATTTTCCTCCAAATGATTTCAAGATGTCTTTTAGCATCCAAATCATACCATAATCCAGTGCATTTACAAAAAGGATAATGTGCAGATTGGTTCAAATTTTATGCAAATCTGATTTTTTTGTTAAATTTCTGCCATACTGTTGTATAATGTTAAAAACTGCCTTATCGGGCAAACATATAACAGTTCGGGGAACGTCGAAATAGCTCTCTTGATTCTCCGGAATATGGGCTTCCATACTGTTATCATGCATCCAGGAAGGGGATATCATCATGAATAAGCTTTTTAAAACCAAGTTCTCTACAGCCGTCATCGTATTGATTCCGGCCTGCATCATCATTAACTATCTCGGGAAGCTCATCGCTTCTGTCCTGAAGCTCCCGCTCTGGCTCGATTCCATCGGCACCTGCATCGGCGCCTGCCTCGGCGGTCCGATCATCGGCGGCATCTGCGGCGCAGCAAACAATCTGATTTACGGCTTCACAACCGGCGATAATATCACACTGGTGTATGCATTGACGAGCTTTTTCATTGGCATCGCGGTCGGTGTCATGGCGCGTCTCGGCCACATGAAGACACTGCAGGGGGCACTTCTTACATCCGTAGCCGGCGGTCTCGCCGCTGTGATCGTTTCTACGCCGCTCAATGTCATCTTCTGGGGCGGCACGACGGGCAATATCTGGGGTGATGCGCTGTTTGCCGCGACACAGGCGGCAAAAATGCCGGTTTTCCTCGGCTCCCTCCTCGATGAGGTTGTCGTCGATGTACCGGATAAGCTCATCACCGTTCTCATCGTGTTCCTGATTGTCGGCGGACTTCCAAAGAAGCTCACCTCGCTCTATGACATCAATGAAGAGGTAACGAGCCTCGACTAAAGGAAAACTTCATGAAATCCATCAGTCTCTATGTGAAAAACGGAAGCTGGCTGACGAAGCTGCACCCCTTTTCCAAATGCTTCTACCTAATCGCTGCCATTGCGACGCCGCTCATCATCGGGAAGCTCTACATGTTCCTCGCGACGATTGCTGTAAGCATTATACTGCTTGCGTCCTGCCGGCTCCTTAGGCGGGCGTATCCGCTGATCACGTTTTCCTTTACGATCATCCTGACGATCATTATCATTCAGGGCATTTTCAATCAGCACAATGCTTCCATCCTGTTCTCTATCGGTTCCGTTCATTTCTACCGGGAGGGGCTTCTGTATTCCGCCCGGATCGGCTTCAATATTCTCAATATGCTTCTTAGCTTTGCGGTATTGATTCTCACGACGGATCCGCAGGAGCTTGTGACAGAGCTTGAGAAGAAGGGAATGAGTCCGAAGTTTGGCTACATCATAAATTCCGTATTTCAGCTCATGCCGCAGATGACCGGTACGATGCATACGATTCAGGATGCGCAGCGGGCGAGAGGTCTCGAGACAGAGGGCAAGCTCCTCACCAGAATGAAGGCGTTTATTCCGCTCATCAGCCCGGTCGTGATGTCACAACTTACGGAGACGCGGGAACGGGCGATTGCCCTGGAAGTGCGCGGATTTTCTGCGAATGTGAAAAAGACTTATCTGTATGACCATCCGTATGCCGCCGGTGACCAGATCATGAAATGGTGCAGCATCCTCGCTGTGATTGCAGCGATCGTATTGAGGTTTCTATGGCTTTAATCGAAGTTTCCCATCTTAAATATCGTTATCCGGGTACGGATGCTCTGGTGCTCGATGATCTTAGCTTTTCCATCGAAAAGGGTGCGTTCATCGGTATCGTCGGGGCAAATGGGGCTGGAAAGAGCACGCTCTCGCAGGCTTTTCTCGGGCTCGTGCCGCAATTCTATAAGGGTGCGTATGGTGGTACTGTACTTCTGAATGGTATGAATACTGCAAAAACGCCGATTGCCGAGCTGATCAAAAAGGTCGGACTTGTTTTCCAGAATCCCTTTCATCAGCTGTCCGGCGCGGCCGATACGGTCTACAATGAGGTTGCTTACGGGCTTCAGAATCTCGGTATTCCGCGGGAGGAAATCAAGACACGGATTCAGGAAACGCTCGAGCGTTTCGATATGTGGCAGTTCCGGGAGAAGAATCCCTTTGATCTGTCCGGCGGACAGATGCAGCGGGTTGCGATTGCCTCGATTCTCGCGATGAAGCCGGAGATTCTGATTCTGGATGAACCGACATCGCAGCTCGATCCTGCCGGCACGGAAGAGGTGTTTGCGACTGTGGACGCGCTGACCTCCTCCGGCATCACGATCATCATGATCGAACAGAAGATGGAGAAACTCGCAAAATACTGTGACCGGCTTCTTCTTATGGCACATGGCAGGCTCATAGACTACGATACGCCGGAGAAGATCTTTTCCCGTGAAGATCTCCGGGACTTTGGCCTTGAGCCGCCATTCTCGGTTAGCTTCGCACAAAGCTGCGGATTGAAAAATCCGGATGGCACCTATCCGACGACACCGGAGGCACTGGAAGCTGTTGCAGAACGCTGCGCTGATTTTGCGAAAACACTTGAAACAAATGCGACAAATCCTTTCACGTTGAAAAAAACTGCAGAAAGATATATCAGTGAGCATGCACCGGCGGAGATTGCCGCGGGTGAAACGGTCTTCGCGATCGATGATTTGCACTTTTCTTATGACGCGGGCGTCGAGGTACTGCACGGGCTTACACTCCCGCTTGATCACCGGCCGACAGCGATCATCGGGCAGAATGGCGCCGGGAAGACGACGCTGGTGCGGCTTCTCAAGGGACTGCTCAAGCCGGATTCCGGCACAGTGCTTTACAAGGACATGAACCTCGGTGAGAAAACCGTGGCATCGCTTGCGTCCGAGATCGGCTATGTGTTCCAGAATCCGGATGACCAGATTTTCAAGTATAACGTGCTCGATGAGGTGATGTTCGGGCCGCTCAATATTGGTATGTCGAAGGAGGACGCAAAAAAGGCGGCGCTGGAGGCCCTTCGTTTCGTCGGACTCGAGCAGACTGCTTCTGTGAATCCGTATGATCTCGAGCTTCATGAGCGGAAGCTCGTCGCGATTGCAAGCGTTCTCGCGATGAACACTGATGTGATCATTCTCGATGAACCGACGATTGCACAGGATGCCGCCGGGAAGAAGGTGCTTGCGAAAATCGTCCGGTCCCTCGCCGAAGAGGGGCGCCTCGTCATCGCGATTCTCCACGACATGGAATTTGTTTCGGAATGCTTCTCCCGGGTCATCGTCATGTCCCATGGCAGCATCGTAAAGGACGACACGCCTGACCATGTTTTCCGGGACGCTCAAGCTATGCAGAAGGCCGCGCTGACCCCGCCGGCTGTATACTCACTGATTTAAAAAATACAATGTGACACCGGGGACGGTTCTCTCTGACATGTTGTCAACACCCGTTGACAACATGTCAGAGAGAACCGTCCCCGGTGTCACATTTAGCCTTCGGCGGCGTCATAGTGGATGATGATGTCGCATTTCTCGCGGATATGGCAGCGCTCGAGGTAGATGTCGGTTTTCGGAATCCATTTGTCGATGTAATCGTCGAGCTCGGCTGTACCTTCGCGATCGATGACATTTTCAAGCTGCTGCTTGTAATCGACGTCCATAAAAATCTTCAAGTCGTAAGGGTCACCGAAGTAGGCATTGAGACAATAGGTACCTTCGATGATATTCAGGCGCTTCGGCGGGATATCGCGCGCGAACTTCGCATCGAAATCCATGGTGTGATAGTTGAAGGGACGATAGTGTATCGTCTCGCCGGCAAGCAGCGAGGTGAGGACTTCCTCCTTGAACCGCTCGTAATCGACGTTGCCGCCGACCTCGTGGAGCCGCTCCGGCGTCCGCTGATGCTTCTGGAGATAAAAATCGTCCATATGAAAAAGATTCCCGCCAAATTTCTGATGCAGAAACTTTGAAATCGTGGTTTTCCCGGCGCCGGTTTTCCCATCGATTGCGATGAGAATCCGGTCATCATCGGTGCGGATCAGCTCCTCGATTGCGATGATCACCGGCTGGAATCGCTTTGTATGAACCTGATTTAACGTACTTTTCATGATAACCCCTCTGTCAGGTTCTTCACTGCATCCCGAAGCTCTGCCCGGCGATCCGACAGCAGCAGGAAGCGGCTGTATTTCGTGTACTCCTCGTTGCCGACTTCCGAGACGAACTTGAGGCTGTAGTAACCTGCGGAAAGATCACTGAGGAAAAGTACGAGCTCCTGCCCTTCGCCGAAGGCACCTGCCAAAAATCGAAAAGCATTTGACAAATGCTCACTCGTCTCCTCCGTCCGCTTCTTTCTCTCCGTCTCCCGCGTGAGGAACCAGTTCTTCACATATTGATACTGCTCGTCCGCCGGCTTTCCACTCGCATCGACGGTCATCGTATGGACAAGTGTATCCATCGTCGCAAGGAGGTGCTTCGTCTGCCGTTCCTCCGCATGCGAAAGATTGTGCGCCTTCCGCTTCCGTTCCATTTCCCGCTCGATGATTTCCCGGTCCGCCGAAAGTGCCGTGATTAGTGCATTTTCCTCTCTGAAGGACGCCAATGCCTCCTTCAGCCTTCGTACCTCTTTGTATAGCACAGTCTGTTCATTTTCCGCTTCCGCATACACCCGGAAGTCCTGATTCAGACGGTCGGTCAAAAGGCCTATGAGGCTTAGCTTCTCATCAAACGGCGCGCCGGTGATGGAGGCATTATCGTGAGGGAACTGTCCAGTGAGAATTTCCGAAACATGATAGTCCTTCCGGTATTTCTGGTAAAGCTCATAGTAGGTCGCGAAGTCGCGGGCAATCTCCGGGTCCTCGAGATACTCGGATACAAGCTCCTTCGTGATCGGAAAATGCATATCCTCATAAACCGTGATCACACGGCTAAGGTCCTCCCAGCCGCGGGCAGTCACGAAGCGCTGGCCTGACACATCAGCGCGAACGGAATAGAAATTCTCCTTCCGGATGGAAAGATAGCTTAGGATCGCGCCATGGACGCCGGCCTTCAGGGCATATTCGCGCCACGCGTCATAGCTCTCTGAAACATCGATCCGCTTTAGCCGGTCGAGAATCGCAATGTCGAAATCCCGGACGGCGCGGTTATACTCCGGCGGGTTGCCGGCCGTCACGATGACGAAGCCGTCCGGCACGTGATGGGTGCCGAAGGTTTTGTACTGGAGGAACTGGAGCATCGTCGGGGCAAGCGTTTCTGACACGCAGTTAATCTCATCGAGGAACAGGATGCCCTCATGGATGCCGGTCGCCTCGATCTCATCATAAATTGCCGCGATGATCTCGGACATCGTATATTCCGTCACGGAATATTCCGTCCCATCGTAATTCTTTTTCGATATGAAAGGAAGGCCGATCGCCGACTGTCTCGTGTGATGCGTGATCGTATACGAGACGAGATTAATGCCTAGATCCCCGGCGATTTCTCCCATGATCGCGGTTTTTCCGATGCCGGGTGCACCGACGAGAAATACCGGCCGCTGCTTCTCCACCGGGATCCGATAGACCCCGCTCTCATCCTTTGCGAGATATGCCTTGATCGTCCGTTCGATTTCTTCCTTTGCTTCTTTTATGTTCATGCTCTACTCCTGCTGCCCTGTCTTCTATCCTCTGACTTCACTATTTTCACGTTATTGAAAATCTGTTACGATGCTTTGCTTAAATATTTTACCAGCAAAACCAGCTGGTTCGCATCCCGATGTGTGCATTGGCGTACTATGATTTGAGATACAGCTTGAGAGCCCAGCGCGGGATGTCCTTTTCGTTTGTGTCGCCGAGCGGATCCAGTACGAAGGCCGTGTGGTAGGCCGGCGGCTTCTCCGGGTAGGTGCCGTAGCCATCTGTAAAGTACAGGAGCCCGCGAAGGTCCGGCAACGCATGCGCCTTCCTGAGCTTATCCACATATTGAAATACCGGGCGGAAATCCGTACCGTAGCCGCCCTTCATTTTGAAGCGGGCTGCGTAGTCCTCGATCTCCTCCGGATGCGTGAGCACGATGTCGTCCTGCACCTGGTCATCTGCGAGGAGGAGGTGCACCTGTATCTTCTCGAAAAAGTGGAGCTTGTTCCGAAGCATCGCCGCCGTCTCATCGAGAAATTTCTGCACCTCGGTTTCCTTCGTGGAGGCGGAAGTGTCGATCGCAATGACTAAGTCAGCGATCTTTCTCTCTTCGCGGAACTCGTTCTCTTCGACCAGCGGCATGTTGCCGTAAACCTCCATGCCGTAGTTATAATAGCCGTAATCGAAGCTGTCCGGATCGACCTTCGGCACCTCGCGGAGGATCATGAGCTGATTGAGAAATTCTCGAAAATCGGTTTCCTCCCGATACTGTGCGGACAGCACCCAGGAAAGGGATCCTGTTTCCTCGGATTTTTCCTTCGAGAAGGTCTCGAGCTCCGTCTTCATGCGCTCGGCTGTGTCCTTCCACCTTTGATCAAGTTCTTCTTCCGGGATACGGCGAAGTCTTCCTTCGGCTGGCTTCTTAGCACCACTTGGACTTCTATCATCATCTCTTTGATTTTTATTCTGTTGATCGACACTTCGATCTTCGGTCCGAGTATCAGCTTCCTTCGCGTCGCTACCTGATTGTTGGTCGGAGGCATTGGACGAATCGCCTGATGGCGTTTGATAGTCATCCGGGAGGACGCCGTTTGGGAGTGCCTGCTGCCTGCTGCCTTTTTCGGAAAGTTTCGCCCAAAACTGGTGATCGTCCTTCGTAAACTCCTGAATCAGCATCTGCTCAGTGTCCAGATCCTGCTTGTTCAAGGAAAAATAATGATAGATCCGCTCCGCAGTCAGTACCTTACATTCGGCGGTGAGGCGTTCATACCACTCTTCACGGAAGGGATACGGCGGACGCCGGATGATGTCATAGTCCATAGAATCAAGCACGGACTCGACCTGGATGTCCGCGGCGAGGTTCCAGAGTTTCTCGTCCTTGTACTCATCCCGCTTAAACATATGGTGGAAGATACAATGTAGGACAATGTGGAGATACAGACGGTCGAGCTTCTGTGGACTCTCAAGGAAAAGCTGAAACACGAAGTTTGGGTTGAAATGAATACATTCGGCATCAGTGCCCAAACGCTCGGTCAGAAGGTCCATCTGATAGGGAAGTGCATCGAGAGACCTGCCGAGAAAGCGCATGGAAAGAAAAAGCTCGTTTTTTGATTCTGTCAGAATCCGCGCTCCATATTCCGAAAGTGCTTTCTTGTTACCCATCAATTTCTTCCTTTTTCATGAATTTGCTGTAAATGTATCATTTATGTCTTCCATGCCAAAGATATTTTGCACGAATCCCAAGATTTTTGCAATCAATCCCAAGTTTTTTTGTATAACTCGGAGACAATTCTCTCTGTCAGCTTTTATCGAAAAAGCTGACAGAAAGAACCGTCCCCGGTGTCAACCAATGTCAAATTCAAAGCGCATCAAGATCAAATGTTTCGGTATTGTTGCCGTTTTCCTGCCAGTGATTCAGAAGAATAGCAGAGATGACCGGATTTGGTGCTTCAGCAAGAGCTTGGTTTGTCGGTTCTTTTGCCGTGTCTTCTATGAGTTTTTCTGAAGCCATGAAGCGAATGCGGTGTTCGGTTTCTGCCGTGGAAATCGGGATGTAGCGAATGTTTCCCTTATCGTCAAAGAGGTCTTCTCTGTCACCGCGGATCATCATCGGGAGGATCTCAGCGGATTTCTCTTTGATATAGGTTCTGTAGCGTTCTTCTGCCGCTGGCTCGAGTTGGTATGGATAAAGCAGGCGACGAAACGCACAGTCGACAGCAGTTGCCGGTTCGTCGTAGGTAAAGCGTTGGAACAACGTGTCATAATGGCGAAAATCAATTGCGGTTCTCGAAACAACCTGTCTTGCTTCATAGCCGGAGCCATCGATTTTCTCATGGAGTGCCCGCGCCATCGTGTCCTCCTGATAGTTGTCAGCAAAGCTCGGAAAGGAGAGCGCGGCACTGACCATATGGCTTCCAGCGGACAAATCACAGCTTTCACTTCTAACTGAGTCACCGTCTCTATTGTTCTCAAAAGGAAAATGCAGAAGCACCGGCACATGTGCGTCGGTATCGCCGAGAAGGTCCTTTAGAAGCCGGAAGCTATCGGGCTTCGAAAATGTGATTTCTATCTCCGACAGCTCATTGCACTGTCGGATCGCGCCATCATAGAGGTCTGTGATATGATCCGTCAGATGAAGACGCCGCAGGTGCTCAGCATTATGAAATGCATAGGCGCCGATCGCGTCTACACGTTCCGGCACATACACGTCTTCGATATCCTTCCTTCCTGCGAAAGCATGCGGTGCAATCGACCGGACCGGCAGTCCGGCAATCTCTTCCGGGATGTACAGAACACGCGTCGTGCCCTCATACCCGGTGATCGCCGCGTATTTGCTATGATTCTTTTCCTTCTCCTCAAACGTAAAGCCCATGTCGTCTCCGATTCCATACACATGAAAAGCCGGCATCTCTTTTTTCGGAGATACCGGCTCTATTGTAGCGAACAGACGGTCTTTCCGCCAGTCTGTTCTCATATTGATTCAATTGTCTAAACCATCTTGTTGCTGATTGCAGATGTTTTTTACAGTCAGACCGCCCGCAGCTCCGGCTTCTTTTCCTTCACGCCGGTCTGCTCCAGCACCTCTTCGACACTCGAAACCGGAATGATCTCCAGGTTCTTCTTCACCTCATCCGCCACATCGAGAAGATCATCGACATTGTCCTTCGGGATGAAGACCTTCGTCACGCCAGCACGCTGTGCCGCCATCAGCTTCTCCGGAAGACCACCGATCGCGTTTACCGCACCCTCAAGTGTGACCTCGCCGGTCATCGCGATGTGCGGAGAGACTGCATTGCCCGTTACGAGCGATGCGATTGCCGTCGTCAGCGTAATGCCTGCACTCGGGCCATCCTTCGGGGTAGAGCCATCTGGCACATGAATGTGGAGATCGTTCTTATCGAACAGCTTTGCCTTATCCGGGAACATGGATTTCACGAGCGAAAGTGCGATTTCCACCGACTCCTTCATGACATCGCCTAGCTTACCAGTGATCGTGAGCTTGCCATTGCCCTTTGTAAACAGCGATTCGATATAGAGGATCTCACCGCCGACAGACGTCCAGGCAAGACCGGTCACGACGCCCGGCTTCGCTTCATCCTTTACTTTCGTATGCGGCAGTGCCGGCATATCGAGATACTTCCGGAGCATCTCCGGCTCGACTGTCACCTTCTTTTCCGGATCACGTGTCACATCGACAGCAGCGATTCGCGCAAGTGTATCGAGGCGCTTCTTTAAGCCACGGACACCCGCTTCCCGTGTGAAATCAGAGATCATCTTCTCGATGGCTTCATCCTTCACCTCAAGCTGCTCCGGTTTCAAGCCTACCGCCTCCAGTGACTTCGGAAGGAGATGCCGCTTCGCGATCTCAAACTTCTCAGTCGGGGTATAGCCCTGGAACTGGATGACCTCCATACGGTTGAGGAGCGGCTCCGGGATGGTGTCTAGTGTATTCGCCGTGCAGATGAACATCACATCACTAAGATCATACGGCACATTCATGTAGTGATCGGTAAAGGTGTTATTCTGCTCCGGGTCCAATACCTCCAGGAGAGCCGCTGCGGGGTCACCATTATACGAGCTTGAAAGCTTATCGACCTCATCGAGCACCATCACCGGATTTGACACGCCGGACTTCTGAATGCCGTCCATGATACGGCCCGGCATCGCGCCGATATAGGTTCTCCGATGGCCACGGATATCCGCTTCATCTCGCACGCCGCCGAGGGAAACCCGCACATATTTTCTGTGTAGCGCCTTCGCAATCGAGCGACCGATACTGGTCTTGCCGGTACCCGGTGCACCGACGAAGAGAAGGATTGAACCGGACTGTTTCTTCCGGAGATTCATGACCGCGATCTGCTGGATGATTCTCTCCTTCACCTTCTTTAAGCCGAAGTGATCCGCATCCAGGATCTTCTCCGCTTCATCGAGATTAATCTTCCGGGCTTTCTCTTTCTTCCAGGAGAGACTCGTCACGAAATCAAGGTAATCATAGAGCATGCCCGTCTCGCCGGAGTTGCCATTGTCATTTTTCAGACGATTGACGACCTTTGTCGCTTCCTTCCGTGCGTCTTCATTCATGCCGGATTCCTGGATCTTCAGTTCGAACTTCCGGACATCCGAAACCTGCTCCGGATGCATCTCATCAAGCTCCTTCTGAAGATAATCAATCTGTTTCTTCAGCGCCTGCTCGCGATAAAGCTTCTGATAATCCTCCTGCTGGGACGCCTTCGCATCCGTCGCGACCTTCGTCACCTCTGTATACTCATAGATGATCTTCTCGATCTTCTCGAAACGCGCCTTCTTGCTGTCCTCCTTAAGGACGTCATAGCGCTCCTCGTTTGTGATCGTGAGCCAGGCAGACAGCACGGACGCCGCCTCCTCGATTGAAGTGTACTGATCGATATAGGACTGAATGAAGCTGCCACCCTGAAACCGGCCCGCAAGCTCCTTTAAGTCCGACTTAATCTTCTGAAGCTTCATGTGCGCTTCATCTTGATCGAGATCGTCAATATCCGGACGTACCGTCGTGTCGACGAAAATTTCCTTCTCCTCATTCAGCGCAACCTGATTAATATCCACGCGTTCGCCGGTCTTCACGACGACATAGCCCTGCGGATTAATCTCCTCCACCTTCGCCTCGACACCGATCGGATAGAAGCTGTTCTCATCCATCTCGGCGCGCGACTGCTCCTTCTTTAAGACGAGAATCGTCAGATTGTCCTTCTCATAGACGCCGCCATTGGTCAGCGCCTGAAACGTCTGTCCCTGAAAATATATATTTGAGTGCGGGAGCACCAGCACATTATAAAGCGGTAATACCTTCATTTTCCAATGCCTCCTTCATGCAAGCCGGCCTGCCGCCGGCGGGGCTGTGCTAGCAACCGATAGATACGAGTGCTAACATGTGCACTTAGAATATCACCCGCGTGAAAAAGTGTCAATTATCGAACAAGGATTTTATATTCTTTTAATAAATAAGGCGCCTCCAAAGGAGGCGCCGAAGAACATCCATTCAATTAGTACTGATTTGCGAAGAATTGAGCAAATGGATTGTCGGAGTAATAGTTGTAATTATTCTGTGAGTTCTGAGAATTATCCTTCTTCTCGAACGGATCCTGCTGCGCAGAGGAATTACTGTCATTGTTTTCGCCGCTGTCGCTGGTGGTCTGCGCATTCGGATTCGTACCGAGTGTGAGACTAAGCTCCTTCTCTTCATACGCGTTGCCGGACGGTCTCTGTACTGTAACAGTCACAGTCGTGCCAGCCGCATAGCGGGCTAAGAGATTCGTGAGATCATCATAGCTTGTGACAGTCTGTCCATCAAACTTCGTGATGATATCCTTCTCCTGGATGCCGGCCTTTTCAGCAGCCTCCCCGGAGATTACCTTATACACATAGACGCCCTGCGGAATTGCATAAGCCTCTGAGGTTTCAGCATCGACGGTTTTCGCCTGAATGCCGAGATAGCCACGCTCCGCCTCGGAAACCTTCGATCTGGTCTCTAGTGTCGACAGCTGGTTAACAATCTCCTTTACCTTCGTGGAAGGAATCGAATAGCCCATACCCTCAACATCGGTAGAAGAATACTTCGCGACGTTAATGCCGATGACCTGGCCCTCCATGTTGAGAAGCGCGCCGCCGGAGTTGCCCGGGTTAATCGCGGCATCCGTCTGCATCAGTCCTGACTCCGTACCCTCTTCTGTCTCGACGTCCCTGTCCTTCGCAGAAATGATACCGGTCGTCACAGACTGCCCGTAGCCAAGTGCGTTACCAATCGCAACCACCTGATCGCCGACCTCGGTCTCATCCGAATCACCGAACTCCGCAACCTTGATTGCTGACATCGTGGAGGATGGAATATCCGAAAGCTTCACTGCGATCACCGCGAGATCCGCATCGCTATCCTCGCCCTTGATCTCCGCATCCGCCGATGTACCATCGACAAACTGCACACTCAGCGAATTCGAGTCGGAAACCACATGATGATTCGTGACGATCAGAAGCTCCGTGTCATTTTTTCCAATGATTACACCAGACCCACTCGCGGCAGCCTCCTGCGTACCGCCATTGCCGAAGATTGAATACCCGTACTGCTGATACAGAATCGTATTTGTGATGGAAACAACCGACGGCATCGCATCCTTTGCAACCTCGGAAACCGTCTTCGCTGAAGAAGAATCCGAATGATTGAGCTGAATCGTACCGCCATTGTCCTTTGATGCATCATAAACCGTTCCCGATGCATTAGAGCTTTCCGACGCATCATTCCCGGCTGTCTTCGCGCCGTCAGTAGAACCGGACGTTGCAGCATCCGATGAACCGGAAGCATCTGCCGTCCCGGTGATTCCAGTCTTGTTCGCCAGCATATTCACCCCGACCATCGAAGTTCCTGCAACCGTACCAAACAGTAAAGCACTCGCTGCAATCACAGCCACATTATTTCTTCTCATCACGATACCTCCATATATCCTATGCTTCAAATCCCGAAGCATCTTAATTTCATTTCAGAAGATTTCTTCTCTTCTGTTTACAGGTACAGGATAAGAAAAAAATGTGACCTCTTTTTGATGAATCCGTGATTATTTTGTGAACTCGGACTGAATTCCGGGCCAGCACTCCTATTTCTTCTGGATGCGGTTTTTCTGCGGGCGGAGGAGGATTTCCGGTGTCATGATGCCTTCGCGGCGGGTGAGGGCGAACTCGACGGCATCAGCGACGTCAGTGGGTTCGAGATGACAGTCCGGTGCGCTGTCCGGTGTGAAATCTGCGTTACGATACAGCGAAGTATCGGTAAGATCCGGTAGGATCGTCATGACGCGGACGCCATACTTCCGGTTTTCCGCGAGGAGACTCCGGGAGAAGCTGAGAAGCCCTGCCTTCAGTGCCCCATACGCCGCGGCATGCGGACTCGGTTCCAATGCTGTCACTGACGAAATATTGATGATTGAGCCCTTCGTCTCGCGAAGCACCCGAAGAAAGCTCCGGCTAAGAAGCATCGGGGCTTCTAGATCTACCCGCACCATTTCGCTAATGCCTCCAGCCGCCACCTCCTCATGAAGCCCGTAATACGCAACCCCTGCGTTATTGACAAGAAGCGCACACTGCTCCCCATGCTCCCGCATCGTCCGAAGCAGCTCCTTCGAGAGTGTCTGGATCTTCTCCGTCTCGGTTAAGTCAAACGTGATCGGCGTCAGCGTATCAGAGGCAATTCTCTCATCGAAGCTTTTCCCGATGCCATACACATGATAGCCCATCGTGACAAGCCGGTCTGCAATGGCTCTCCCGATGCCCCGTGATGCACCGGTCACGACTGCTGCCATCCCTGTCCGATTGTCAGCATTGGAATATAATTCTGCGCTGCTGCCTGCCATCCTTTTTTTCACTGTTCCTTCCATCTGAAGATCTTCTCCTTTCCGATATACGGCGACAGCTTATCGACAAGAAACGTTTCCATTTCCTCCATCCGTGCCGGCGGATACTGGTAATAACCGTGATCCGCGACAAAGGGATACTGGACAACCGCGGACGACGGCATGTTCCGCCGCATGACCTTCAGGTATTCTTCGGAAAGCCGGAAGCTGCCGACACTCACGTCCCGGATGCTGTCTGGTGAAAGCCGCTTAAAAACCGTATCGACCATAGCGCTGTATCCATCCCGCCATCCGGGATAATACAGCATCGGATCGAAGCAAAGACGGACCGGGAAGCAGGCATCGAGCAATTTCTCCGCAAAAGAAAGTCTCGAGGCAAGTGCCGGCGTCTTATGCTCATATTGCGAGACAACCGCATCCGGCGAAAGCGTCAGTGCAAAAATGCTTCTGTCGGATGGCACCAGCCCCGCCGGCAGAAGCTCTGGTGCTGCCTTCGTCCGGATCTCGATTGTCAGGTCCGGATGCGCAGCCACAAACTCCGTCCATCGCCGGACGAAGCCTGTGAAGGACTCGATAGCCAGAAGATCAGTGTCATAGGAAACCGAAAGATAAACCGGGTGCTCCCGAAGAAGCGCCTCCACCTCTTTGAAAATATCCTCGAGGTTCAGAAAAAGCACAAGATTTCCGGACGGGTACATTCCCTTTAAATAACAGTATTCACAGTCGAACACACAGTTCATGACGCAGGAGGTGTAGTAAAACCATCGATTCCCGAAGCTCTGGCAGACCGGTGCACCCGGATAGACCAGCGTCCCGTGCTTCTCCGCAAGGATGAGATTCTGTGATTGATGCTGCAGCATATAGCTCTGATGCCGTCGATTGAACACATCCTTGTAGTGCCGAATCGGGATGATGGAAGCATTGGGAAAATGAAGCAGAATTTGTTTCACATTTTTTGTATCTACCAATGCATCTTCTAGATAAATATGTGCAAAGTTTTTATTTTCTAATATCCTATCCATACGATGCCTATCTATGCCAGCTTTTGTATTTCTTCCAAAACGTTTTTTCCTTCCCGTCGGTCGCGGGTCGGGAGCCGGCCATCATCATAATAGGACTGTAAGATCGTGAAAATATCCTGTCCGCTCAGCGAAAGATAGCGAAGATACTGGACCAGCTGATTCTTCATGGTGACGGACATATGTGCATCATGTGCGAACTTATCCACCATGGAAAGTGTGAATTCAGGCAGTTTTCCACCTGCCAATGTCTCCTTTATGGAAATAGCACGGAGGTTATCCACAACCTGCAGGAATGTCTCCACTTTTCCACCGACTGCATCGCGTACAAGCGTCTGGGTGACCGCATCGCCATGCCCTGCATCTGTCACGACCCGGAGAAATGTCTCTTGATGAGGACCTAAGAAAACAGACGCCGCCTTTGCGATCGCAGCCCCTTCCATGTCGTAAAGGGAAAACGCCGGATACTGTGCATGAAGCTCGGCTCCACTATCATTTAACACCACCGGACCCGTCACCAGCATCCCTTCCGGCAGTCCGTAATTAAAAAGCAAATCAGGGTAGAACCGTTGCCCCGTTGTACTGTCCGCGATTCCCACAATCTGATATAAATCATGCAAAAAAGCCGGCTGATCTTCATCATCGCCGGCAATATTTGCACAGGTACCTATAGAAAGAAGTTGTACCGCGTCTAAATTTTCCATGTGGGAAAGCGCGTTTGTTACCGCGACTGCAGCCGGGAGCATCCCCGGACCTGTGATGATGAGCCGTACCGATGCATTGGCGTAGGAATCTGCGCTTTCATTTGAATAATCTTCGCTTACATGAACTTCCGAACTTATATTTGTAAACGTCTGAAAGTGCTTCTCCGTCATGTCGCGCTTGAGATGGAGCGCACGGATCAGCGGCTCAGCCTCTTGGTAAAGCGCTGTCGTAATGAGAACCATCAGTAGCCTCTTCTCGTTTCGTCCGCCTTCGCGAGCTTGATGAAGAACTGCGTGAGGTAATCCGTGATCTGCTGCACGGACGAGGTCTTCAGAAGATAGCCGTCAGGGCGCTTCGACAGCACCTGCATCACCGTGTCGGAGTCATTTTTACCGGTCAGAAATACAACCGGAATGTCCTCCGTCCGCCGGTTGTTTCGAATCTTATCAAGCACCTCTGTCCCGGACATCCCCGGCATCTCATAGTCAAGAAGGATGAGATCCGGCATCGTATTGCTCTCGAGATAGGACAGCGCCTGCTCGCCCGACTTCGCCATGGAGACATTATAGGCATCGAGCAAAGCGCCGCCAAGCATATGAAGATAGGTCGGATCATCGTCAACCAGAAGAATATTTTTCCGGTTGTCGACGCCGAAGCCAGAATACAGCGACTCAATCTCAGTTGTCATCTTCCGCATATCCGTCGGACGGAGATACTTAAAGGAAAGATCCTCCTCCGGGATATAACGCGCGAGATTATCAAGCTCCTCCTGCGAGCCGTAGGCAATGAGCTTTTTCTCATTTCGCTCGCAGAGAGACCGGATATACCGCCATGCCATCGCGTTTGCATTGACCTCTGCATCGAGAAAAAGGAAGAACACCGCGTTCTGCGACTGCTTTAATTCGATATCCTTGCTGGACGCCCGCGCATCCGTCACGACGAAGCCCTGCCGGATAAAATTCATCCGGATGCTCTTCAGTAAAAATCCGTTTTCATCGCTGATGAGAAGTAATCTTCGTTCCATGATTTATTTCCTTTATTTAGATAGCGCTTCATCGAGGAGCTTGTTCATCTCCTCCCACTCAAACGCCGAAAATGCTTTACACAGTTTATCATATTGTTCCCGTTCTGTGTCAGGAATCCTATAATTTTTTAAGTCTTCGAGGATATACTGCACGGTTTCCGTATCATAGGCGCTGGTCACGGCACGGATTGTCTCATATGCTTCACGGAGAGACGCCGCATCAATCTCCGGCTTATCCTCCTCTGAAGCCGCCTCAGCCTCCTTCTGCTTTCCCATCACATCAGAAAGCGCGTGAAGAAGTGTCCGGTACTGCTTCATCATCTGACCATGGTGGGTCTTGATGAACTCCCAGTCCATCTTATCGCCTGCTGCCTCGAGATCCTTCGCAAGTGATGAAAGCTCCGCCGCACCGATGATCCGGGACGAGCTCTTCAACGCATGCACCTTGATGGTGTAATTTCTCGTATCATGCTCCTGATGCAGCGTCGCGATGTTCTGATAGTTCTGATCACCCGCCTCCACATAAGACGTGAGCGCATTCATATAATTTTGAAGTCCACCGCAAAGCTCGATACCTACCTTAGGATCGAGCCCCTCGATACCGAGAAGCCATTCCGGTGCATCTTCCTCCATCACTGCTGTATCCGGCTTTTCCTTTGCGACCGCCGTCACCTTCTCCGGTGGAAGATAATGCATGAGACAGCCCTCCAGCTTCTCCGGGTTGATCGGCTTCGTCAGATAATCCTGGAAGCCCGCCTCCATATAAAATTCTCTGGCACCGGAGACAGCATTGGCCGTAAGACTGATGACCGGCAGTGTATGAAGCGATTCCTTCTGACTCTGCCGGAGCCGCTTCAAGGTCTCGACGCCGTCCATTTCCGGCATACGATGATCAAGAAGAATCAAATCATAATCCTTTTCCTCCGCCATATCGAGGCACTGCTGCCCACTCTCTGCGGTATCGATTTTTAACTTCGTCTCCTTAAGAAGCCCGCGGATGACCGTTAAGTTCATCTCCGTATCATCGACGACAAGAATATGTGCATCCGGTGCCTCAAAGCTCTGCTGATAATTCTCATGCACCACCTTCTTTTCACTTAAGCGCTTCTCGAAATCACCGATCGGTGTCCAGCGGACGACCTTCTGCTCGAGCTCGAAGGAAAAGTCCGAGCCCTTTCCGTATTCACTTTCGACTTCGAGATGACTGTTCATGAGATGAAGAAGCTGCTGCGTGATATTCATGCCGAGACCGGTGCCCTCGATCGTCCGGTTCCGCTTTTCGTCGAGACGCTCGAACGCCGTAAACAGCTTGTCGAGCTCCTCCTTTTTGATGCCAATGCCGGTGTCCTTCACGCTGCACCGGAACGCAATCGTATCGTCTCCGGTCTTTTTATAGCCGATGGAGAACGTGACGGAGCCTCTTTCCGTATATTTTACGGCATTTGTCAGAATATTCGTGATGACCTGCTTGATGCGGATTTCATCACCATAGAGCAGTGCCGGCATGGATTCATCGACCTTAAGGATGAACTTGAGATGCTTTGCCTCCGCCCGGCCGCGGATCATCGTCACGAGGTCATTTAAGATCGATTCGAGATCATACTCCACCGGGATGATATCCATCTTGCCGGCTTCAATCTTTGAAAAATCAAGAATGTCATTGACGATACTGAGGAGCGAGGCGCCGGCCCGCTTGATGTCCTCTGCATAGCCGAGGATTGTGTCTTCCCGACTCTCTGCCTGGTTTGCGCTGTTCGCAACCTCAGCCATTTCCTTCAGATTGTTATTATATTTTGTGAGAAGCTCGAGATACTTCTGCTCATCCGTCGTATCGGCGATACTGATGATATAGCCGATGCGGCTCCGAAAATAGGTATCCTCATTTCGGAAAAAGTCGCTGACCGAGCCCCGGTAGGTCTTCCCTTCCATCGAAAAAACATGCAGCGTACTCTTCCCATTTTCTGCATATTCACGGACCCACTCGCTGACCTCTGTATAGAGCTTATCATTTCCGGAAAGAGCCTGATTTACGGATAGCTCTGCTGTTTCTGGAAAAAGCTTTTGCATGATATCATCACTGGCAAGGAAGGTCCCGGACAGGCTCAGTGTCATGTGTCCGACTGCGCCCTGCTGACTCAGAGACTGCATGATAGCAGCCGTCATATCAAGGCGTTCACCCTCGCGAAAGAGCATGAACAGAATCAGCGTATAGACCAGATTACAGAGCGGATGAAGATCCACATGATACCCGAACATCATCATCGGACGAGCAAAAAAGACCGTCAGGACAGATTGGACAAGAAGGATCACCAAAATATGCTTTGGAATCCGCTTCGTCGTGTTCATCGTATGCAGGGCTACAAGGACAATGCCGACAGAATACGCCACCATGACCATCTCATAAGCCCGATAGGCAGGTCCCGGCACAATGTCAAGATAACTGAAGTTTCTTGCAACAATCAGCTGAATATACTGATAAAAATAGGGAAATCGGTTCGAAAAAACAAGGATAACAAAAAGTGCACTGCTTATGGCAAAGCTTAAAACCTGCACAAAGCTTGGAAACCTGATCTGACAAAAATCCAGTATGATAAAGAAGATCATCGGAAGCACAAACAGATTGCCGATGAAGCAGACGAGATTCGCGACGAGCGCAGCACCGATATTTCTGCATTCCGATAAAAGAAAATACCCGCCGCTTGAAAGAAACATAATGAAGAAAAGCGCAGTATGGGACATGGATCGTTTTCCCGGATAAAAGAAACAGATCCATATGAAATTGATGATTGCAATTGTTCCATAAAAAATGGTAACGCCCATATTGTCCTCTTTATTAATGATCCATTCTGATGCTCTTCATGAAGGCTGCTACAGCCTCCTCCGATTGCTTTTCCGCTTCGGTAACTGCTGTGACGGCTGGATCCTCCTGGTTTCGCACGATGGAAGAGTTCGCATCAAACAGATTTTCCCGGAAGACCGTCCTCGGACTGTTTGGATTTTCCTCCATATGAAAATCACCTGGCAGATATTCTACGCCAAAAAGCTTTTCGCTCTGTATAGACCAGTGAACGTTACTCGCACCATGCATAAAAAGTGTCTGCACCTGTCCCCGGTCAAACATCGTTTCAACGAAGTAATGATATACATCCTCCGGATGTTTTGCATTCACCGGGATTGCAATGACATACGGATCATACGCGCGGACTGTATCCGTACCTTCTATATAAGGAAGCACAGAAACGCCCTCCTCATCACCGCGTGCGCGAAGTCCTGCGGTAAGATAGGCAGCACGCTCTCCCGCATAATCCAGGATCGTGCCGGTTTCGCCATTCAGAAAATCCATCTCCCGGCTCTCATCGGTGTCCGGTTTGAAGCCACTCACAGTATTTGGTTTCTCCGGCAGCAAATTTGGGTGTTCCATCTCCGGCATACCACTTCCGGTCAAAGCTGCATCCTTTTGTGCTGCTGCATGCTCTTGATCTGGTATTCCATCTGCTTCTGGCAAAGACACATCTGAATGATTTTGATCTGAAGCAGCGGTCCTGTTTTCCTTCTTCGCGAAGGCCTCGAGCATCGCCTCATATTCTTCCTTCGTCTGTGGAAGCGAAAGTCCGAGCTCCTTCAGCCATGCGGTTCTGATATAGGTTACCATCGTCCGCTCACGTGTGACCGGGATGCCATAGAGCCGCTGGTTCACGCGATACTGCTCGATGATTCGGTCATTGCCGGACGCAGTAATTGCATCTGAAAGTGCTGACTCTTCATAAAGATCACTAATATCTAAAAGCTTTCGGGCAACTGCATATTTCCGGTACAGCTCCGCATTCATATATACAACATCCGGTGCCGGATCACGCTCCATGGCAAGCCGCACGCTATCCTCTTCGTTCTCCGCATGATACTGCTCGACGATAAGCTTTATGCCGGTCATCTGTTCCCATTCCTCGACGACCGCATCCTGCTTTTCCTCCGGCGTATAAAAATCCGTATTGCAGAGAAAGGTAATCTGATCCGGTCGCTGATAGATATTCGTAGCAACCCGGTAGTTCTTACTCACCTTATCCATCACCGTCACGGTTGTTCTCTGGTCGGTACAGCCTGCGAGAAGTGTCGCGAAAATCCCAAAAGAAAAGAGAAGCCCTATGAAAAGCGCCTGTTTTCTTCTGCTGCGACGTCTTCTCATAATGCTTCCTCCAAATGACGATTCTTTTGTATTTATAGCATGATTGCATGCTAGTGTCAAAGGTGCCCAATGCTTACATCTCGTGCAAGGCAGAAGTGACACCGGGGACGGTTCTCGGTGTCACAAAAGCTGACAAAGAGAACCGTCCCCGGTGTCACATCAATCGGCCTACCGTTTATTAATGCCACTCCTTTTCAGCCTGGAGGAGCATGTCGATGGTATCTCTTCCGAGGATCAGGCGGTGGGTGCTGTAGGGATCCAGCATGAGGCCGGTCATGTCGGGTTCGTCCATGATTTTCTGGAGAAGGCGGGAGAGCTCCATGCCGATCACGCGTTTGCAATGGTGGTCGCGGCTTGCTTCTTCCTTCGAGGTGTAGCAGGCGTAGTAGGCATTTCGTTCGAGATCGAGGAGCTTCGTCGTCATGATGCGTTCGCGGCCGCCGGGATAGGTCTCGACAGAAATCGGGATGTAGAGTGACTTACCCTTGTGAATATATTCAAGAATGCCACCGAGCACCTCGCGGTAGGACTGCTCAAGCTGATCTCGCAGTGCCTGCTGCCCTTCATCGGTTTTGCTCTCTCCCGTTGCTGTTTTCCCTTTATCCGCTTGCTCTAGCTCGTAGACCTTCTGTTCGATTTCAGCATAGGTCTTCATCGCAGTCCGAAGGGCTTCGTTTTCTGTTTCCACTAGCATTACCTCTGTGATTTACTGTAGTACTGTCAGTTCCTTCGATTCGTGATTCAGCACCTCGACACCGTCCTTCGTGATGAGGACGAGATCTTCGATACGGACGCCGAACTTGCCAGGGAGGTAGATACCCGGCTCAATGGAGAAGATCATACCTTCTTCGGCGATGATCTCGCTAGCGCTTGAGACGTCGCCAAGCTCATGATCGTCCTGTCCGATGAAGTGGCCGAGACGATGGGTGAAATACGGGCCATAGCCTGCATCCGTGATGATTTTTCTTGCGATGCCATCTATATCACTTAACTTCACGCCCGGACGAAGTGCTTTCTCGGCGGAGGCATTGGCATCCTTTACGATGCTGTAGACCTTCTCCTGTTCATCGGAAACGGTCTTATAAAAGAAGGTTCTCGTCATGTCGGAGCAGTAGCGGTTTTTCCGGCAGCCCATGTCAATGAGCACACAATCGCCCTCGCGAAGCACTGTGTCGTCCGGCTCGTGATGCGGGTCGGCAGCGTTCGGACCGAAGGATACGATCGTCGTGAAGGCGTTCGACTCGGAGCCCTCCGCGCGGTACTGCTTGTCGATATAGTCGGCAACCTCTTTTTCGGTCGCGCCTTCATGGATGAAGTCGCGGGCACGATGATTGACGACGTCGTTTACGCGGGACGCCTCTTTCATAAGAAGGATTTCCTCTTCGTCCTTCCGCGCGCGGCAGTCATCGACGATATCAGACGCAAGTACCGGTGTTGCCTTCGGCGCATAGCCCATGAGTGGAATGAGAAAGCGCGCCGGCCAGATCTTATCGATGCCAAGCGGCTTCTCCGGATCGATGAGCTCACTAAGGAGCTTCGGTCCGTCATCCGTATCCGTATACCAGATTTTTTCAAATTCATCTCCCGGATCCATAAACAACCGGTTTAAGACGAAGACGATCCGGCCGGAAGAGCTAAGATACAAACCGTACATTCTCTCATACGGTTCACAGCTGTAGCCGGTAAGGTACCAGATGCTCTTCCAGTCAGCTAAAAAGAGCTGCGTGAGCTGCCGCGTCTTCATGCCTTCAAGTACACGATTGATTCTATTTTGATTCATCGAAATCCGCCTCTTTTCTTTCATTTAAGCATAGAGCATCATAGCACGGTTATCCTGCGAGCGCAAATTTGTGACACCGGGGACGGTTCTCCCTGTCAGCTTTTCTTAACGAAAAAGCTGACAGGGAGAACCGTCCCCGGTGTCACTACCCCGCGAGGATCATGCCGTCCAGTACTTCATACATTTCGCGGCCATCAATGAGGTGTTTGTAGTTGCCATCGTCCGGGCTGCCGGTGAGGACGATGCGCACGAGCTCTCTCGTGCCCTTCACGCGACAGATGGCAGTGTCCGTGTTGTTGGTCGTCAGTGGGATAAGGACTGCGCCTTTTTCCAGATGAAGCTCGTCACCGGATACATCCATATCCGACGGAGACTGAACTGTCTCCAATGTGAGATCTTTTAAAAGCGTCAGCTCCCGATTCGTAAGCTTCCCGTTTTCGTCGGTGACGATATAGGTCCAGGCTTGAGACAGCGGCGCCGGGAGGCCGTCTTCGCCGATCCGATAGTAGCGGGCGATCTGCTCCGTACCGAGAACACCAGTTCTTGTTTCCATGAGATATTTTTCGGGATCAACCGGGCGGGTGTCGTAGAACGCGGCATCCATCGGAGTGTCGCCGGTCAGCTTCTCGATGCTGCTGCCGTCTGACATAAACACATCCGTGAAGTGCCAGTCATTGTCGCCGAATTCATCGAAGTAGAGATAGATCCTGTTGTCTCGCGTGCGTGCATAGGCCTGAAGCTTATATCCGAGCTCCGCCGGATAGGTAAAGCTTTTGTCATCCAGCGTGATCTCCAGCTTGTTGTTCGCGGGATCGTTGATCCCGTCCGCCGTATACGCCTCCGTAAAGCTCCAGCTAAGCGTATGGCCATCTGATGTGAGCATTGGCTCGCCCATCGGGAGCGGCATGAAGCTGTTCTGTTCCGTCGGCAGATACTGCTTTTTGAAAAGCTTCGGATAATCTGCGTATCGGAGCTTCACAAACTCGGGGCCGTAGGCGTAGGCCGTGAGATCATAGGCGGAAAACATAACAAGCATCCCGCCCTGATCGAGTGTAAACTGCAGTCCGCCGTACGCCGGGTTCTCCATGATAGTCTTCACCGATTCTTCGAGCGAGCTGTCGAGCAGTCCGTCCCTGATATCCGGATAGTCCGCCAAAAGCTTCGCGACGATGGCGCTCTCGAGGTCTCCGGTGCTCTCGACGATGTCCTTCGCTTCGAGCTTCTGCCCGGTTTTCGCATCGAAATTCACGCCCACGTAGCTGGTGCTCGGATGCGCGCCACCCATGTCACGATACTGCATCACCTGCATCGATACCAGGCTGTCATCAGCCCGCCGGAGCGTCGCGTCGTCTTCGACCGCGTAGTAGTACCAGTCATCAGCGCCAAGGTTTTTGCGATCCTCCCTGGCGTAGTCGCCGGCATCCTGCATGTCCTTGTCAAATGCTGCCTTTTCATCCATATTCCACTGTGCGACGGCGTTTTCCAGCGTCTCATTTTGTGCTTCCCGATAGGCAGGTACGCCATCACTGGAGAGTGAAAGCTCCTGAAGCTGTAGCTTCGGATAATGCCCCATCACGAGTGTCGTCCCGTCGGTATCTTCGATGTAATCGTATTGGTTTTCCAGTGTGATCGGGAGATACTCTGATGCACTGTATAGAGATGTACTAACGGTTGTTTTGTCCGAAGCGTTTGAATTTGTCCCTGCATTGCTATGGTCGGAAGCTTCTGTTACATTCCGTTCATCATCCGAGGCCACCTCAGCTTCTGTAGATGCCTGTGCTTGCTTTGTCTCTTCATCATCGGATACTTCAGCTACCGACGTTTCCTTCGTTATCTCTACTGGTGTATTTCCACACGAAGCCAAAATACTAAAGCAAAAAGCCGCAAGTGTAAGCATTGGCAGGCACTGCGATGCTTTTCTTATTGATCGTTGTAACTGGTTCTTCGTAAACATGATTTCTCCTCCCTAACGAGACGAGCATAATACAATTTCTATATAAAGTCTCATCGTTTCCCTTTACCTTTCTCTTTTGTTTTCCTTACGGTCAAAAAAAGAAGCCCTTTTGGACTTCTTTCAAGAACCTATGAACAATTGTAGCTACGGATGCGTCAGATAAGTAATAATTGGAAGTAATCGGCACGACTGATTTCTTACTGACTTGCCTGACTGGATGACACCACCCTATAAGCCACGGGGACGCTCCTTTTAGCGGCCCCGTGGCCTAAAAAGCTGACAGAGAGAACCGTCCCCGGTGTCACATTATTCTTCCGAAAAATAGATCTTTTCTCCCTCCACTGTGAAAAAGACCGGATCGGAGGTGTAATAGTTCCCGTAAATATCGTTGACATAGAAGCCATACAGGTATTTTCCATCTTCGAGGCGCATGAAGGAAATGCTGTTGTCTCCATCGTAGGTATATTTGTCGATCGTAAAGGTTTCCGGCTCATCGTCCGTAGAATCATCAGAAAAATCAAAAACCATATACTCTGGTTCCAGCACGTCTCCCTTCGCGAGCTTCCGAATGTGTCTCGAGGACGCACCGTCGTCCTCGATGCCATCCCACGTGCCCTGGATGTAGGCATTGCCCTCTGTATAGTTCCATACGAAGCGAAGATAGGTTTCATCGCCGTTCAGTAGAACAGGAGATGTGTAGATGTCATAGCCGTCACATTCCTCGACAATCATGACAGAAAGCGGTGTGCCATCAGGGAGTGTGAACCAGTAGCCATCGAAATTGTCGGCAAACTCACCCGTCTCCCAGTCTCCCTGGACATCGCCGGTGATACCAAGACTGATAAAGCTGCCCGCATACTCTTCTTCATCGCCAAGCGAAAGCATCACATAGGATTCCACGGACTGCGCGTTCTCGATGCCCTCCTCTGACAGCACGAAGCCATAGCTTCCATTTTCATCGAGCGCCGGCGCCTGATCAAAGGTGATCGCGCTGCTTTCGTCGCTTACCTCATAGCCATTCACGAAATCAAATGTGTCATCCTCCTCTGGTTCATAGATATAGGAATCCTCCGAATCATCATAGTAGTAGTCATCGCCGGTATAGTTCAGGATGAGATCAAGGATACTTCCACCGCCCTCGTATTCAGAAAAATCGCCCTCGTTTACAGCACCGTAGGCGACCATGTTGATGAGCCCAAGATAGTACGAGCTAATGCATACATTTTTGAATACACTGAGCTCCTGACTGCCCATGAGCTCCAGTGGATAATAAATCGAAAGTCCGCAGGCTTCGGCGTGATCCTCACCTTTTACCTGATAAACCACCGCTTGATCGATCGCGTCGCGGACCGATGAGGCCTTATCTGAAATGGCTTCAGAAGCATCCACGATACCGCCGAGATCGACCATGTTGGTATAGCCCTCGGTCCGGTTATTACCCCCGTAATTGTCCGCGGACGCAACCTCACGCGACATGGCTGCATAGCTGCCGTCGCCCTCCACGTATTCGTACACATCCTTTGACAGCGCATCAAAATCAGAGATCAGTGCATCGATCTTCGAAAGATCCGTGAGCGCTAATGTTGCAGAGCTTTCACTCCATATTGCCTCGCAAGCTGCATAATAGCTGTCGCAGATCACCCTCCCGAGTTCCTCCGGACCCGCTCCCGGATGCTCTGCGAGGTAATCACCGATCGCGGTGAAATCCCACCCGTAACCGGGCTCCAGCTCCTGTGAAGCAATCATATATTTTGCATGCGTCGCAAGGATAGCTGCCGTCTCCACCGTACTCATGAGACAGGCATCAAACCCGATAAAGGCGAAGGGCTCCGTCATGCTGTCATACACACTGAACAGTGCCGCGTCCATTTCCTTCAGGGAAAGTGAATCATCGTCATACAGCTCGTCGAAGCAGGCTCCATTAATGCTTCCACTTCCGTGATCCCAGATGACAAGACCCATATTCCGGGCGGGATAATTCTCGACGCCCCATTTAAGGAAGGACGCCAGTGTCGATGAATCGCCCATGGAAGACAAAGGCTCCGTATCCACCAGTTCCAGGTTTCCATTCGCGATCACATATCGCCCGATCGTATCAGGATCCACATCCTCGCTCCAATATGATGCGCCGCCCGTTTCCACCACATATCGAACCTGATCATTGGCGCCTGAATTCATCATTTCCTGGAGATCTCCTGAGGCCATACCGTTCTCGGACTCAAGATCGGCACCGCAGAGATACACAAAGAGCGTCCACGTTTCATCCTCTCCCATCGGTGCTTCCGACTTTCGCACCCGGCGCATGACAGAGCCAGCTGAACTCTGGCTTGAAGAAGAACGCTCGCCTGTTTTTGAAGCACCGCCATTCGTTTCAGCTCCGGCTTTGGCATCGCCGCTTTTTTCCGATTCCCCGGAAGCTTCTCCTGCTACTTCTGTTTCCAATGCCTCTTCATCTCCGCAGGACATCAGACTCCCGAGCATCACAATGGAAAGAAAAAGTGCCAGCCACCTTCGCAAATGTCGTCTTTTATCTTGTCGATCCATTGGCATCTCCTTAAAAAATCCGGTTTCTTGCACTTTTATTATACTTTAGAGGAGCTTTCCTCCACCATCCATTTGTCCCCAAAGTCGAACTTTCGTCACAAAAAAGCGTGGTTTTGCATCGTACTGATGTATCATAAGGGTAACATGTCAGACGTAAGCATTGGCATCGTATGACACCGGGGACGGTTCTCTCTGTCAGCTTTTTCAGTGCAATGTTATGGATAGAATCGCTGTTTTAGCGAAAAGCTGACAGAAAGAACCGTCCCCGGTGTCATACTATTTCCACCAAGAAATAATTTTCAGAATTAAAGATTTTTCTCTTTCGTGTAGATAATTCTCATTTAATTTTGTTTTTCTATATTTAAGGTAGCCATCTTCTGTAAGTTGAATTAGATAGCCAGTAAAAAATTGTTCCCAACTGAAATATTCTTTACTCTCTATATAGTCCTCCGGGTGTTCTAGAACATCTGCTAGTTCCTTTGTTTTGACAATACCAGCTTTGAGTATTATCCATTCAAAGGACTCCGGAAAAAAGCATTGAATGTTCTGACGGCTTTGCATCAACTGATAAAGTTCATTCATCTCTGGCCCAATAGCAGCACCATCTCCTATGATCATCACTCGAGACGCGTTTACTTCAGTTGCAATTGCTTTCAAATTTGATTTTCCCTTAGCTGATTTACAAACAATGCCTTTTCCCTTGCACACTGAATCAAAAAATTCATAGCCCGAATTTGAATCCTCGGTAATAACTATTTCAGGCATTGACATAATATTTGCTATTGCTACGCTATAGATGCAATAAAGCTCATTATAAGTTCTCTTTAAATCGTGATATTTTCCCGACGTATGAATCCCGTAAATCTCATCCACGGAATACGGTAAATTTGGTAAATCCTCCCGCGTAATGATGACAAAATAATCATCAGAATTCCTTGCTGCCTCTGCAAATTCTTGCGATTTTATGAATCGGTTCTCCTCATCTATAAATAAAATCGAATCATGTACACTTGATAAGATAAGTTTCCAATCATTTCCCTCGAGTACCCGAACCGATTTATCGCAACGAAGGAAAATTCCAGATTCATCGCCCATTTGTGCAGCAGCGCGGATCATATTAACTAGTGTAGTTTTTCCAGTTGCGCTGTCGCCACGGATGATCGTAAGATTTCGCTTGATATCAAATTCGTATCGGAGCTTATTATTTTGAATGATAATATGGTGTTTCCCTTTCATTACCGCTCCTTGATTCGCAAAGATTCTTCAAGATATTCTTGGTAATTATTTACAATTGTATCTGTATTTAATAAAACCGCATGGAAATCCTTCACCTTACTAAAATCCATGACATGATGAAGATTAATCGTTAAATCCTTTTCTTGACCGAGTCGAACCATCCACGCAGCGCAATTATCGCCACAAGCAGAAGCATTGAAAATTTTTCCTGACTCATCATATTTCATGAGAATCAGCGTCTTCACACCACCCGATAATTCCTTCGGAGATATCGGCCCCAGTACCGGACTTTCAATAAGATGCGGTCCGATTACATCCGACTTGTCGATATCCTTTATCATTTCCCTCGCTTCGTCCTGCATAAGCCATTCGTCCTCATATACATTGTCAAAATATGTAGGCGGATGATATACAGAATTCTCAATGTCTCCATAAACAATCTTTAACATTTGCAATGCCCTCACGAATAAATTTATCTAAGTATAGCATATGGGTACATCTTCGAGGCAAAAAATAGCTGTCATTTTAACGTTAATATTTTCAACTGTGGCGGCACAGTTTCCTACCGCTGCCACTCTTTTCCGAAGCCTTGGTGCGCAATAAGATACTAATTGGGTTATCCTGACGGGCAGCATGATAAAGGAGGCATTGGTATTACATATAAAAATGTAGATTTTACCGTAATACCGATGCACCTGACCGCAGGATGCACGCAAAGAGAAGGAGGAAACACTTATGAAAAGAACATTGGCATTAGCGCTTTGTCTCACAATGAGCACACTGCTCGCAAGCTGTGGACAGAGTGCCGGAACTGAAGCTGCGAAGAGCGCGGCGGAATCTGGGGGTACAGCAGTAGAATCCTCATCTGATCAGTCTGGCAAAAACAATTCGACTGGAAAGAAAAAAAATAAAAAGAAGAGTCAAAGTGAACCGGAAGATTTTGATGCTTGCAATATTCTGCAGTTTGAGCACAACGATATTGTAGAATCAACCCTTCATGATGGAAAAACAAAGCAAGAATATTCTATTGCAACTACTGACTGGCTCATCACGAACAACGGTGAGCACAGCATAGATCAATGTACAGTCAGCTATGGTATACTGAAAAAGGATGGCTCTTATTCAGAAAAACAAGGTAGCGCAAGTCTGGATTTTCCTTTGATTCCTAATATCGCTACAGAAGAAAGATCAACTACTTCTAACGTTCGAGATGAAATCATTCCATACTCCGATGTCAAGGATATAGAAATTCAGAGCTATCAATATGTTCTTGCCGGTAAGGAATATACGGTTGATCTCCAAAAGAAAACTGCAACTTCAAAGGAAAGCAAAACCTGGCAACCAGAAGACTTTAATACGGTCAATATCTTGGGTGTGACCGTTGGTGATATTTCATTTGACGAACAATCTAAGCAGGCCACCGTGCCGTTCACGTTTGTCAACAATGGACAGGATATAGTAGACGAAATTCATCCATATTCCTATTTTACAAGTAAGAATGATGAATCGGTAATGACCGTGCACTCTTTATGGTACAATTTCTCTATGGCACCGGGAAAATCTCTAAATCACATGGAAATGAATAAACAGGTTGATGAGGAGCCCTTTGCTATCCAGTATGATGACGTCAAAGATTTTGGAATGGCTGGCTATCGTTATTCATCCGGTGACAGAATCTACCAGGTTTATCTGAAGGATCAAACGGCAAGCTCTCAGAAGATACGTGATGTGCTTCCATATGATGAGAGCAAAGATATTCTAAAAGATATTCTGAGCATAACCCCCACCTTAAAGGATGACCAGCTACACATCTCGGCGACTATTAATGGGAATCTGAATCCCGCACCTAAAGATGATATAAGTCTGTCTATTTCACTGCTTGATAATGAAGGAAATTGTTTTGACGATGATTATATAAGTCTTTCACTGCAAAAGGATGGAACGTATTCCACGGATCCTAGCGATAATCTGTCGTATCAAGATGTCCATGGAAAAAATTTTGCAACATGTCAGTTGACTTACTATGAATATAACGTTGCAGATCCTTCTTCTGATAGTAACGGTTGTGATGTATACACGGTATACCCGGAATCAAAACGTTTAGTTGGCATAAAATACAAGAGATAACATTTATTTTTTTATAATCAGCTAAAATCCAATTAACCTTGGGCATTAAAAGCCACTCAGTTTATCAAATTGCGCTGAGTGGCCTTTTTATATACATTTTTTAATCGATAGCTTACGAATGCAGAGCAACCGTAAGCTTCTCTCTCACCACGGCGAGATCATGATTAACATCAAACCACACACTGAAGGCATGATAAATCTTAGGATCTCGGATGGAAATGATCTGGTGATAGTCCCAGTTCGGAAGAATCATGAGTTCTCCTGTGCTGAATAGCGCGAAAGTCCAGTTCCGCGGCAAATGATCCTGTTCATCGTGAAGAAGCAGGATGTCCTTGACTTCAGACGTTCCGGCGTATTGGCACAGTTTTTCTGCGTCTTCAGGATCAATCGTGATCTCTATTCCATTCTCCATCACAGAATGATCTTTCCGGAACTCCTGTAGTGCGGACGCCGAATTTAAGAATACACTCTGCATTCTCTGAAACATGGAGAGGTACGATTGCAGCAGCTCACGAATTGATTCATCCGCATAACGATTGATCAGATCATCGTTCACAACCTTAAAAATGCAAAGACGCCTCTCGACCATACGATTTATTTTGTCATCTCCAGAATTATCGATAAATCGTCTGTGGATTGCACCCATAAAATCCTCGAGCGAAGCATGCTCTTCGAGATATGCATAATGCTGGCACGCCAAAGCTATGAAGAAGCTGGCATATGCATCCGCGACATCTCTCTGCTGCACAGAAACCGCTTTATCGCAGGAACGGTTCATGAGATAAACCCGCTCTTTGTCAACCGCAAAATAGGGAAACGGTGTATTCATTTCACTTCGGTCAGAATAAATACAATGCACAAGCTTTGTGAAATCCCGGATATGGTATAAGCCGAACAGGAAGCTGAACAGAAGCTCCAGCTGTCCATCGATTGTTCCCTGTTCCTCCAGATCGATTCTGACCAAAATTCTGATGCCTTGCGGATCAGGTATCGCATTCAGAAGCTCCGGAATATCAGTCTGCATCCAGATTTTCGTGAAAAGCCTTAGTGGAATATACAGATATAATGGTTCCTCCACCGGCTTTTCCTGGTCGGTCTTCGAGACGATAAGCTGTCGAAGTAGCCGGACCAATGTTGATGAGCCGAAAACTTTTTTGTTTGCCGACTCTTCCGATAAATTGATATCGATAGGATGTGTACTTTCTTCATCCCGCAAATGGTCTTCATCCTTGCCGAAGGTGTAAGCATTATCACAATCTGCAGTAGACAGACGTCTCATCCATCGATCGACAATCTCGTATAAAGTATAATCCTGCCCGAACTTTCTCGATGCATATTCACGCATCAACTGCCATGTGAGCTCCGGGCTAAGGTCAAGCTGTGAAAGGATTCTCGCGAATTGATCGATGGTGCCGGGTCGCTTACCGTTTAGAATCTGGTAAAATGACGAGCGATCTATATCGATAGTATGAATCAGATTGTTTCGTGATAATCCCTGCTCTTTTATAACCTTTTGTAAAAGACTTGATGTATTTGCCATGGCATCCCTTCCGTAAGCAGAATATTTTTTAAAATATGCCAAATATTATAACGAAAGAAATTCGTCTGCCACAATGTGGCAGGTATCAAAAATCCATCTGCCACTCCCGGAATATATACAACCTTTAATCAATCATTCAGTAAGATATTTCTGTGGAAAACGTCAATATCTCACCAAAGTAAGCAATTGTCACCAGCTCTGTCACCAAACGAACAAAATTCAGACAACGAAAAACCCGGGAAGCCTTGATTTTACTGGCTTTCCGGGTTTTACATCGAGCGCGAGACGGGGCGCTAGGTGCCAGTGGCACACTTCTTCGCACCGATTGAAGTGAAACGGAGACGATGCGAAGCGAAAAAAAAATAAAAGAAAGGATTATTATCTATTGTTTTTCTAATAAAGAATATAGCCTTTTTAGAATCGCCTTTACACGCATCTATTATTACCCTGTGATGTCCCCAGGGCACTGAAAACAATTCCTCAATCGTCAATTTTCCCACAACTTGTGGGAGATTTGTATTTCCTGTATTATTGCTCAGTTGTTTATCATCAGTAATCAATTTTCCCACAACCTGTGGAAAATCTGCATCTGTAACCATGGATGCCTCATCAGATACTTCAAAGTGATACAATTCATAGAACTTTGCCATATATCTTAAATTAGAGCTTGCAAATCCTTTCGTTCCAGGAAGTAATCTCTTTAAGTCTTTACTCATTTTATCGAAAAATCCATTTCCATATTTACTAATAGCCTTTTTAATATAAATATCTTTGCCCAATGACCAATAGAAAGAAAGCAATTCTCTGTTTACCGTTATGGATGCTTTGATCTGTGAGCTTCTATATCGTTTGGAAATCTGTGCAATCCAACGCTTATATTCTTCATCTATAGAGATATTGTTTTTCATAGTTTTTGCCTCCTTTCCAAACCAAAATACAATTCTGCGCATTTCCTGATAACCTCACCATTTCTCCATCTCGATATTCTGCCCAAATGTAGTTTCCAACAATTCTGCAGCGATTTCTTTGCTCTCCACCCTCATGATATTGTCCTCAATGTCTTCCTTAGACAGAAGATTCACGCTGCCGTACCACACTATGTTGTTATCGATAACAGCGTATCGCTCATAACATTGCTCGACAAGCTCAATATTGAAACCTGCATCATGCAGTTGACTCATCAGTGCCATACGTGCTTCACTCTTACCATACTTATAGGAGTCCGGATTCCACGTGACAATCGTTATTTTTACGCCAGCCTCCTGCCTGCTTTTCATAGTA
>OMZX01000006.1 GCA_900315665.1 uncultured Eubacteriales bacterium | reverse complement strand
AACCAAAAATATACGGCGAAGATAGTCGGTCGTCAGCATCTGCTCTGGAAGAACCAAACCCGTCTTCTGCATCGCTTCCGTCATACTCTCCTGCATAAGTTGAATATCTGTATTAATATCATATCCGGATATGCCAGCTGTCACGAAAAGACTGAGAAGATTTGCGATGATGGAAAGCACCATCACAAGTACAAGTGTTTTCGTCATATCGACATGCCGATTAAGACATGAGCCAAACGCGAGTCCGATAAACGCCTCACTAACGGCATAAAAGATCGTCGTCAGAGTACCAAATAAAAGAGAAATCAATACCATCCCAGCAAAAACAGGAAGACTTGTTTTAAAACCAAACCTGACAGAATAAGCAACCATCGGAATCGGAAAAAGAAACATGATCGTTTCCTCCAGCATCCCCGCCGTCTGCCGGTTGATGAGTAAAAACACCGCGAAAATCGCGATGATCATGGCACCCCAGGTAATCTTTAATGTATTATTTCTTTGGTTCATGGTCCTCCTCAACACTATACCGTATAGATCCTGGTCAGGCTGACTTCTATCGCGCGATATAAAAGCGATGATAGCTTTACCAGCTCAGTACATCGCAGCCAGTCTCTGTCACCAGCACCTGCACCTCCCACTGCGCAGAAGGTTTGCCATCCGCAGTTCGGACTGTCCACCCATCTTCTTCATCCTCTGTGATTTCACATGAGCCCATATTGACCATCGGTTCAATGGTGAAGCACATCCCAGGAACCATCAGCATCTCTTCTCCCGGCTTCGAGGTATAGCTCACCCACGGATCCTCATGGAACTCGACGCCACAGCCATGTCCGCCGATCTCACGGACAATCTGATAGCCATTTGCAATCGCATGCTGGTTCACAGCATTTCCCATATCACCCATAAATGTCCAGGGCTTTACCATCTTAATGCCTATATCCACACACTCTTTTGTCACTGAAACAAGCTTTTTCTTTTCCGGATTTACATCACCGATCATAAACATCCGGGATGAATCTGAAAAATATCCGTCAAGAATCGTTGAACAGTCTACATTTACGATATCTCCATCCTTAAGAATCACATCGTCCGACGGAATCCCATGGCAGACCACATCATTAATAGAGGTGCATACGCTCTTCGGAAAACCTTCATAATGAAGGCAGGCCGGAACACCGCCCATCCGGACCGTCGTATCATACACAATCTGATCAATTTCCTCTGTCGACATGCCGACGTGGATGGCATCCGCTACAGCATCAAGGCAGGCCATGTTGATCTTTGCAGAAGCTTTAATCTTCTCTACTTGCGCGGCACTTTTCAGCATATCCCTTCTTGGGACAATATGGCCTGCAAGCTCATATCCAAGAATTTTTTCATCGAAGGCCATATGGCACTTCTTATACTTTTTGCCTGATCCGCACCAGCAGGGATCATTTCTATCCAGTTTAGGATTTGTCAGCTTCATGTCTATCCTTTCTTAATCAATCACCAGCGGCAAGCACGGGGAACCAACGGACCGGACGTACCGGCACATCATGCTCCGATATCAGCTTTTCCATCCAGACCATATCATACCAGTGCTGAAATTTATAACCGCATTTATGGAAGGTGCCAACCATGTGATAGCCGAGATGCTCGTGAAACGCAACACTGTTGTTGTCAAGATGCTCATCCGGCACCTGTGTATAGCCGATACATGCATTCAGATTGCGAAGGCCCATAGCCTTTGCAATATCTTCCAGTTCATGATATAGCTTCTTTCCGATACTTCTATGCCGGACAGATGGATCTACATAAATAGAGGTTTCTGCAGAATAGTCATAGGCTGCACGCTCTTTAAAAGCACTAAGGTATGCATAACCTACGATCCTTCCTCCCAGCTCTGCAACATAATATGGATATTTTTTCAGGGTATCGCGGATTCTATTCTGAAATTCTTCAACCGAGGGAACTTCGATTTCAAAGCTGATCGCAGTATTACGAACATATGGTTCGTAAATACGTAAAAGTTCCTCCGCATCCTCAGGCGAAGCAAGACGGATCACGAGCTCCGGCGCCAGCAATATATCTGCTATCCCCTCCGGGGCATCGACCATGTAGGTCGGGTGACAGCTGAGAAGGCTTTCTCTCGGACCATAACCATAGGTCACCGCGATGGAGTCCATGGAGACAGCATTGGCGCCTTCGATATCAAAATGTGTATCGCCGATCATGATGGAGCGTGAAAGATCGATCCCTGTTTCCTCGACAGTTCTCCGGATCAGGCGTGACTTGTCAGAGCTTGGATCGTGTTCATCCGGCCCTGTCACATGGAAAAAGTACTTTGTGATACCAAAATGATCAAGCACCCTCTCTGCCGTGCCCTGCGGTTTTGAAGTGAGAAGTACGATTCGGATGCCGGCGTCCAAAAGTCTTTGGAAAACCATCTCGATTCCATCATACAGCTTTGCATGATAGAGATTTCCCGTATTATACACTTCACGATAAGCGGCTGTCGCCTGTTCAGCCTCCTTATAGGTCATGTGATAGAGTCTCGTGAAAGAATCGACAAGAGAAGGACCTACAAACTGACGGAGCGTTTCCTCAGACTGCTCCGGATAGCCGAACTTCGTAAGTGCGTATTGTACCGACTCCATGATACCCGGACCGGAATCCGTGATCGTACCATCGAGGTCAAAAAGGGCCGTCTCATATTTCTGCATAGCTGCCTCCAAAAATCATGTCTTAGTCTGTACTAATCAATCATTATATCGATTTCTCTCATAAATGGAAAGCCTGAGCTTCTTCCATAAACCTACCGGTGTACGAAAAGGCATGATTCATTGGTCCGCTTCCATGTCCAAGATTAAGGCCTGCCGCTATCGCACCACTTGTGTACTCCTTAGCCCGTTCTACCGCTTCAAAAAGTCTGAAGCCCTTTGCAAGATTCGCCGCAATGGCGCTTGACAGTGTACAACCCGTTCCGTGCGTGTTCGGGTTATCGATATGTTTTCCATGAAAGAAATGGCATTCCTCTTCTGTATAAAGAAGATCATCCGCATCCTGAAGACGATGGCCGCCCTTTAGAAGCACGGCGCAGCCGTATTCAGCCGTAATACGTTTTGCTGCCGTAATCATATCATTTTTTTCTTCAATGCTTACACCTGTGAGATACTCCGCCTCTGGTATGTTTGGCGTAAGAAGCGTGACAATCGGAAACAAGTTTTCCTTCATGGCAGAGACCGCATCTTCCTTGAGAAGCCTTGCCCCACTGGAGGAAATCATCACAGGATCGAGCACGATTGCATGAAGCTGGTACTGTCTTAGCTTCTCTCCTATGACCAGTACCAGGTCTCTTTCCGATATCATGCCGATTTTTACGGCGTCTGGAAAAATATCCGTGCAGATCATGTCAAGTTCATCCGATAAAAACTCCGGTGTTACATTCATGATTGATCGAACCCCGGTTGTATTCTGAGCGGTCAAGGCAGTAATCGCCGACATCGCATAAACACCATTTGCCATCATGGTTTTGATATCTGCCTGAATGCCGGCGCCACCGCTTGCATCGCTTCCCGCTATTGTGAGACATGTGTGCATCATTAATCACCTGATTTCAGCTCATAAAACCTTTTTATGGATTGTTTTATTCTGTACACTTTTCTTCTTAAAATGTCCTACCTACCCTAAATCCCGTGTATTTCTGTGTCAAGACCTTTCCTGACGAAAAGTTTTTCAGTTTTGGCAGTGCAAGTAACCAGAAACATGCTATAGTAATGGAAATACAAAAATTGGTTAAGGAGCGTGTGATGATCGATCTTGACGCAAAGCTGTCTGAGCAGGAAAAGAGAGATTATATCCGGCATGCGGCGGATAATCTGTTTGTAGAAGCAGGTGCCGGCGCGGGCAAAACCACGCTGCTTGCACGGCGGATCATCAACCAGATTAAGAATGGAGAAGATCCTACCCATTTTCTCATTATTACCTTTACAGATACCGCAGCCCAGGAATTGCATGATAAAATCATGAAGCATCTTTCCCGGGAAATTCCTAAGCTTGATGGTGCCACACAAGCCCTTCTTATAAGAACAAGAGACTCCATCGATACTATTGATATCTGCACGATGCAGGATTTCGCTGAGAAGATTCTTCATGTCTATGGCGGGAAGGGAATTCGTCGTAAGCTTACAGAATATGAAGCGCGTACAAGACGCGACCGCTTCTTTCGTGAATGGGCATCACAGCATGAATCTGAAATGGCCGCCGTTAAGGATGCTATGCAGGCGCTTCACTGTAATACTCTTCTGGAAGCCTTTCGCGCCATTGCGGATATTCATAGTGAGATTATTACAGATGCAGTTCCAGAGGATATCATGCATCCGGAGGATCGGTTAATGGCTCTGATTCTTAAGATCAGGACAGATTATCTTCGATACATTGCGACGGATTCAAATGGTGTTTCAAAAGGACAACTTCTTCGAGAAGCATGGCAGCTCATGAGTATGAATCCTTCCGTTACAGCCGATTTACGTAAGCATTATACAAAGATTTACTATGATGAGTTCCAGGATACGGATAGCCTTCAGTCCCGCATCATTGCTTCCATTGTACTTGATGCCAGCGGACGTCTTCGTGACAATGTACTTTTTCTCATCGGCGATGAAAAGCAGTCTATTTTCAGACCGTATGGAGCCCAGGTGGAAATCTATCAGAATGTCATGAAGCAGATGGCTGCTGCTGACAATGCAAATGTTCTGACACTGGACGGCAATTTCCGATCGAATCCAAAGATTGTTACGTTCGTTAACAAGACCTTTCAAAAGCGAATTCCTGGATATAAGTCTATGCTTCCATGTCAGGAAGGTGCCTCTCAGTTTCCACTTACCGGTGTTTACCACTACGAGTCAACACGAAAGAGTATGCGTGATGCAGAAAACGCTGCACAGCTTATAGGGATGATTCTTCGTGCCTACAGCTTCCTTAGATATTCTGATTTTCTGATTATTGTAAAGAATCCTTCGCATATCGGAAGTTTCATTGATGCCCTCCGGCATGATCATATTCCTGCGGATGGTGATATGTCACATGAAACAGTTCATGTCCTGGATGTTCACCATGTAAAGGGTTTATCTGTCAATATTGTGCTGGTAGCGGACCGAATCGATCCTGAGGAGACCCGTTATGAAACACTTCGTATCGGCAATCGGTGCTATCCATCCTTTGTTGTCGGGCGACAGCTTTCCGGAGAAATGTTATACCCAAGCTACCACCGCCATCCGGAGCTGATGGCTCTTGCGAGATCAGAAGAACATGCCGAATGGGTGCGTCTTGAATATGTCGCGGCGACACGGGCAAAGCATGCCCTGATCTTTCTCCCGGCTATGCATAAGGGTGCCTGGTTTTCAGATCCAGCCTATCAGATTTCCTCTTTACCACGGCTCTAAAACACAAAAAAATACTCCATATACGTGATCCTATAGATATCCCCGTATATGAAGTCTTCGTAACTAATTTTTATACGTTTGAAAATGTATAGGCAAATACATGTGCCGGTATGTTATTCCGAAACTGGAACGCATGCCCTTTCAAAATTTCCCGCGCCATGTCAACCGGAACGAAATTCGGTTTCCGGATCCCATCAAAGGTAAGATAGGCTTCTACCGGTTCACAGGTAACAGAAGATATTCCATTTTCTTCCATAGCCTTATGATCCGCCCGGAGAGAAAACCCTGCCGTATAATCATAGTCACAGACAGTGAAGGTCTCGGGCTTTTCATTTTTACCGATGACGATCTCCTGGCCCTCTTTATCATAGAAAAGAAACATAAATGTGATGCCCACCCCGATGAGTGCCTTCCCATCATAATGAATCTGTTCCGATGCAAAGAAATACCGGTCTTCACAATATCGATATAACATATAAATCGCCCTCCTGTTTGGGCCATTATAAAGCGAAATCATCTATACCCAAATAGTAAAAGTGCATATTTACGATAAAGAAATCGACAGCTATACTTGTAAAAAAGCTGATAATTTATCATTTTAAGGAGGTTTCATGCGGAAAAGAGTTTTATTTCTTACAAACGAAGCAGCCGGTACCGGTACATCCGTGAAAAAAAGTCTCCCGATCATCACCTCTCTTACACTCGCAGGCTGTGCCGTGACTGTCTTTCCGATCCTTCCAGAGCAGAAGCTGATTTCCGAAGATATTATCCACGATGAATTTTCAGAAGAGGTACGCTCACATTATGATATGATTGCCTGCTGCGGCGGTGATGGAACACTTCATCATGTCGTAGAATCCCTGGTCCATGAAAAGCTGCATATACCACTCATGTACTATCCTGCCGGCACGACAAATGATTTTGCCAAGTCTCTGAAGATTCCCGATACGGTGGAAAAAATCAGTGCGCTTGTACATAATGGAAGCATTTTTTACTATGACATCGGCCGCTTTAACCGTCAATGCTTTAACTACATTGCAGCCTTTGGTGCTTTTACGGAGGTCAGCTACTCGACAGACCAGAGCTTCAAAAACGCCTTTGGCTACGCAGCATATGTCTTAAAGGGTATTTCAACGGTAGGTGATAGTCTGTCCTGCCGCTGCCACATGAAGGTGACCCACGATAACATCACAGAAGAAGACGACTACATCTTCGGCTCTGTCTCGAACTCCACTTCTGTCGGCGGATTTTCCTCCGGGTCACTTTTAGATGCGCATCTGAATGACGGAAAATTCGAAATCATGCTGATTCGGGCGCCAAAGGACTTTAATGATATCACGAAGCTTCTGCAGTCCATGCTTCGCTATGCCAATGCCTCCATGCATGACGATGCAGATATGAAATCTCTGTCCGATAATGATTTTATTCAGTTCTTTCATGCTTCACAGATTACATTCGACGCTGAAAATCCTGTCAAATGGACGCTCGATGGCGAATATGGCGGAAAGCCGAAGCATGTTGCTATTCGTAACCTCCACAAGCGAATCGGAATCTATGTACCTAAAGAAATTCCAGCCTCTACTGTAAGAAAAGGGGTACAGGATTAATCCCGTACCCCTCTCTTCTATGCCTATAAAAACGACAATCCGCTTCTTTACTACATATTATTCTTTTGCCTCATTGAATCCTGCTTCCTTCAGAAATTCCGTTACAATTCGGCTGAGATGCGTTTCTTTTGTTCCGAGACCTCTCGAAAAACGCATCGAAGAATTCTTTGTGCTTAACTCGATTTCCGCCGCATAATCATCGATAGGAACCTCATCCTGATCCGCCTGATCGACGATGGTGAGAATCGTTTCAAAAAGCGTATGTATCGTTTCCTTACTTGCTTCACCTTTCTTTTCCTCAGAGCCTTTATCCATATAACGCGTATAAATGATGGCACCTTCTGAATGGATATTATAAACATCCTTATAATTATTCATGTTGTTCATAGGGTCAAAATACTCAAGGGTATATTTGAGCGTTTCCACCGAATCAAGCATTTTTATCATGCATTCCTCCTGAAACGGCCTGTCGTATTTTAACTCCTGTTGTTGTACCGGCGAGGCCACCTTTTCCGGTTTCACGTAACTCCATCGCCATACTGTGGCCAATCGACTTCATGGCATCGATGACCTCGTCTGGCGGAATTTTCGATTCAATACCGGAAAGTGCCATATCTGCACTCGTAAGCGCATTTACTGCACCAATCACATTCCTCTTTACGCATGGCACTTCTACAAGTCCTGCCACAGGATCACAAACAAGGCCGAGCATCCCGGAAAGTGCGATTGCCATCGCAGAAGCCATCTGCCTTTCGGTACCGCCGTCCAGATAAACAGCTGCAGCCGCAGCCATGCCGGAAGCGGAGCCAATCTCAGCCTGACAGCCGCCTTCCGCACCTGCAAGACTTGCCCTCGATGCAATGACTCCGCCGATCGCAGCAGCCACGTATAGGGCTTCCGTCATCGTATCATCTGATGCCTGAAGCTTTTCCTGTAGAGAAAGAAGTACCGCCGGTACAACCCCGCAGGATCCCGCAGTTGGCGCTGCCACAATACGCTTCATGCATGCGTTTGACTCAGCGATTTTCAAGGCTCTTTCCATGACGGATCCGATGAAATTACCTGTCAGAAGTTCGTTGTTCTGCTTTCTTTTCGTAATCTTATCTGCTTCTGTGCCTACTAATCCGCTCCGGGATTTCAGCGTCGGATCATACTGTTGATCAGAGGACTTCATCGCAAGATACATTTTTTTCATTCTTTGAAAAGATTCTTCCGGTGAAATATTTTCTTCCCGCGCATCTTCGTCCGCTGCGATTTTCCAGATCGGCTGTCCGGCGTTTTCCGCATCCTCAATCAGTTCTTCAAGTGACTGGTACATCAGCTCTCCTCCAAACTATAGTAGGTAACCTTGTTTATTCCGGGAAGACCTGATATATATCTGACCTGATCAATCGGAATTTCCTGGTCACATTCCAAAACCATGACAGCGCTGCCGCCACGACTTGCCCGATAGAGCTGCATCGTGGCTATGTTGATTGCATTATTTTTCAACATCATCGTCACCTCTGCAACATGACCGGGCGTATCCTGGTTATGCACGATGAGCGTGGGAAAATCGCCACTGAAATTTGCCGAAAGACCATCCAGCTTCGTGATCATGATCCGGCCGCCGCCAAGAGATGCAGCCTCGATCTCCAGTGTTTTACCGCGATCCCCGGTTAAAAACATACGTACGGAATTTGGATGTGCATCCTCTCCCAGATCACATGCCCCAAAGGTGATCCGCATCCCCGCATCCTCCGCATATTGTATGCTGTCTGGTATTCTTTCGTCATCCACTGCCATCCCTAAAAGTCCTGCTACTACAGCGCAATCCGTTCCATGTCCATGTCCGGTTGCCAGAAACGAACCATGAAAATCTATTCTTGCTGATAGGATTTTCTGCCTCATGAGCTTGCGTGCAGCCAATCCAATTTTTACTGCACCGGCTGTATGAGAACTTGATGGACCTACCATAACCGGTCCTATAATATCAAATAGCGTCATTCTTGTTACCTCCAAAAGCGGTTATCCGTCACAAAGACCGCATTTCTTGGTTCTGTTCGAAAGCTCCGTAAAGTTGGTCAAAACATTAATGCCAATGTTTACATCTTTGCAACTTTAATCCGGACTTCATTGTCGGAAACGGGATGCCCGAACTGGAATATGCTGTACTTCAGGTGGATATGAAGAAGACTGTCCTGGTGAATGCAATCAATCTCGACTAATTTTGTGTGAAATTCCAGGTCCATTGTGCCGGCTTCCGTTTTGTAAGCAAGCGCATGGTGATAATTTTCACGGTAGAGAAATGCGTTATCCTCGTCAAAGTCACGGACCACTTTAACCTCAGTAAAATCCTGGTCTAGGAGAATTTCATTATGAACACCGTCATCAAAATAGGTGATAATGATTCCGCCATCCATAGTCTTTCGGAGAATGCCGGTCTCGTATTCGGTGAACACTTCTGTTTCATCGTCGAGCGTCTGACTGGTCTCGAGTTCGATATTCACTCTCATATATGTGTCTTTCTGTTCAGCATTTGGCTGGTCTTCCGATTTTTTTAATATGTATCATCCGTATGACGAGTGTATGCCGTATCAATCAAATCCTGAATGAGTTGTTTCTTAGAAACCCCTCTCGCTTCCCATAGCTGAGGGTACATGGAGATTGCGGTGAAGCCCGGAAGAGTATTCAGTTCATTAAAGACCGGACCCTGCGCAGTGAGGAAAAAGTCTACCCGTGCGAGAGAGTAACCGTCTACGGCATCGAAAACTGTGGCAGCAGCTTCCCGAATCAGTTCGCGGTCATTTTCATCCATCACAGGGTTTGTGTCCGTTTCCGACTGCGGATTATTATATTTCGCATCATAATCATAGAAGTCAGCCGCAGCCAGTATTTCACCAACACCTGAAACCTGGATTCTGCCTTCCTTGTCCCGGAATACTGCAGTCTCAACCTCCCTGCCGACAATCGTTTCTTCAACAAGTACCTTTCTGTCGACAGTAAAGGCCTTTTCTATACCAGCGATGAGTTCGTCACGATTGTGTGCCTTCGTGACGCCACAACTGGAGCCGGCATTGGAAGGCTTGATAAAAACAGGATACTTGAATTTTTCCTCTACGCGGGTAATCACCTGATCCATATGAGATGCATCAAGCGCGTTATCATTGGCCTCCTCACGACCATACGCTCTACCGCCGAGACTTGCGAAGCTTAAGTCCTTTTTAACAATCGCGTCCGCTTCGTTCAGATCACCGCGATTTCTCTTGACAATGCCTACATAATCGGCCTGGCGGACGCCGATGCTTGCCAGTGGCTTAGCGCAGATAATTTTTGTATAGAGCTTATCCATGGAGACAGCGGAAGCCAGGACGCCGCAGCCTACGTAAGGGATGCGCGAAAGTTCGAAAAGTCCCTGAATCGTACCATCTTCACCATTTTTACCATGAAGGGCCGGGAAGATGACATCTATTTTCTGAAGGTGCGTGCTGCCGTCCGGCTCTGTGATGAGGAGAGAACGAAGAACACCATCCGGTAACAGTGAAGCGTGTGTCTCAGACTGATACCAACTGCCGTCTTCAATGGATGCGACAGACGGTGCGAGAAGCCATTCACCTTCTTTTGTGATGCCGGCAAGGATAATATCATACTTCTCCTGGTCTACATTTTTCACAATATTCTGAACCGATTTACACGATATTTCATGCTCCGTTGAACGGCCGCCGAAAACGGCCAGCAGTGTCTGCTTCATTTTCTCATTTCCTCCAAATTTTCTTTGAAATTTATTCCGTGCCATAAGCTGACACCGGGGACAGTTCTAGCTGTCAACTTTTTGATTTGCTGTCAATCCATCCACTTCATGTCACCTTTTGTGAGCTTGAAGAGCAGATCTTTCTTTCTGTCGTAAATCGTGACGAGTATCTTTATCTCTTCAGGCGTTCTCGAAGAGCTCTGAAGCACCTGCGAAAGCTCATTGTCAGTAAGGAGCTTATCAAGGTCGACGATGTTCGGATTATCTACGAGGCGAAGAAGGCCGGCTTCATTCCGGGCAAAGCTATGCACCGGAATATTGTTAAGTTCTAGCGTACCGGTCGACATATCCAGATCATAGAACATAGAATTTCCAGAATCAAAAATCGGTGCCATCTTCACGAATTTACCGGTGAAGGAATTACGTAATACACCGAAATTCTCATAGCTTCGATCGGTATTTGTAATGACAAAATCAGTCAGAATCTGGTAATCAAGAAACGCCCTTACCTTTGCCCGATCAAGTCCGTTCTGTACGCAGGCGTCCACGAAGGTATCAAAGTCATTACGTCCGTTTACACGGTAAGCCCGTATAATGTCAGCGGCCGGCACGAATTCAAGCGTATCGTTTGTAAAGGCTTCGGCAGATACCCCAAGTTCCGCACCGTGACCATAATTGATCTGATAAAAATTATAGTCCGCGTATTCAAACTTTCCCTGCTTCCGATGTATATAGGCGGCAACGACTTCATTGAAAATCTGTTGCGTGTTTCGCTTTTGAGATCCCTTTACGAGGCATCGTCTGCCGTCATCCATGCAAATCCACGCCTTCGGTACATCGCCCTGCGTTGATCCCGATGGGAATCGCACATCAAAATTCCGAAAGTCAATGGTCGCATCGAGGCCTGCAAACTGGGCAGCGCCCACCACATCATCAAAGGAATTTTTGAAAAGACTCACGTCCTTCCAACTGATGGAGGCATTGGCAGGCTTCAACCAATAGCAGTCAGTCATGGAAAGGCCCATATTTCTGAGGAGATAGGCTTGCGGTGTCAGGAACTCGATCTTTGCAAGGATTTCACGCATATTCCCCTGTGTAATGGGTACAGCACGACGTTGCCACCATCCCTTGAGGGATCCGGCAGGACCACGTGCGCCGATTGGCAGCCAGTTTTTCTCATAAATTTCTGATACGGAAATAAGTGCGCCAGTCTCCGGTTCCATCACAAGAGAAGCCACCTGGGTGTCGCGGTGCATGAGGACATACGGCTGTTCATCCTCAGGCTGCAGACGGAAGACCATCGGTTTCTCGAGGAGACTCTCGCCGGAGGATTCGCGTGCAGAAGCATTGAGCGCGTCCACGATATCGTGGTATTGTCCGGCTGTAAGTCCTGCAAATGCTTCCCTCCACTGTGATTTCGACAAACGGGCGAAGATGCTATCCCCGGCACCATGTATAAAAGCATCGAATTTATCTTCGTCGAAGTCGTGAATCATCTGCGCAACATCATCAGGCTTAAGCGTATCAAGGACAGTGGCGCGTTCACGGGCGCTGAGAACATTTAACGCGGAAATGAGATCCGTGTCGGACAGAGCTGACTGTACCTGTGAACGGTTGTCTTCCCCATCCTGCAGATCCGATAGCTTCGAAGGCTTCAGTTGAGAAAGATCAACTTCTGAAATAAGATCCTCCATCGTGCAGTCGAGCGTCTCAGACATTTTTAGGATTGTCTCGGCTTTTGCCGAAGAAAGATCCTTATGACCCTGTTCATAGTCTTGAATAGACCGAAATGATATGCCAGTCGCTTCTGCCAGCTCTTTCCGGCTGATTCCCTTAAGTTCACGTAGTGTTTTTAAATTCATACTGCGCCCCATTCAACGCCTGCTAAGTGGATGCCGCATCGTACTATGATAAGTGTAAGATATATCTCCCGGCATCGATGATCCACTCATTTTTGTGGTTTCACGTAAGGTTCGCGGACCATTAAAATAAAATTCCATTCAATCCGCGTCAATTATGATTGAATGTACGCCTTTTTACGTATGTATGCAACTAAACAGCCTTACGGCTTTCTTACAATCTTTTGTCATATCTTGACACTTCAGTTAGAATATCGTCATAAAGGACCGCGGCATTTCTAATTTTAAAGCCAACTGTTTTCTTAAGTATTTCCATTAAAAATGGGTCTTCAAGCTTTGATGGATTGCCCATCAAAGCGCAAAGACCCAATAAATATCCAGTTTCTTTATCAAAAGTGACTATTCGATTATCTATGCGTATGCATCGAAATTATGTCCCAATGCAGGATCCGCACTTGGCGTCGGTGTGGGTACAGCCGCCTGATTAAGCATATCAATCTCACTAGCAGCCTGCGAGCTTGCTGCATCCAGGGTTTTCGCCAGCATACGCGTACCAACCTGTCCCATAGCCTTTGATGGATTCATCGCCATAGAAGAAGCTACATTCATAATATCCATACCGAGGGCTCCTTTCATCAAACTTGTATAAATCACAATACGTATAAAATCATGCGGTTTAATCAGAAAAATCTACTTTTTTATTATGTCACGATTATCCGTAAATAGCAAGAGCTTAGCCGAGAGAAGAATCATTGACTTTCTTATTTCTTTGTGCTAGCATACCTCCTGCAATTCAAATGAATATTAAAACCCGTAAGGGTGTGGATTTTTCCAGAATCAGGACATGGATTTGATTCTCTTTTCGCCACATGACATATCGTCATGTGGCGTTTTTGCGTCTAAATTTATTTTGGAGGAACGTATGGATCAGACTTTCATGAAAACTAAGAAGGTATTGCCGCTCGTTTGTGAGATGGCGCTGCCGATGGTGCTCAGCATGCTCGTAAATTCTCTTTACAACATCATTGACAGTTTCTTTGTTGCGAAGATTAGCGCCGATGCCATGACCGCACTTTCGCTCATGTTTCCGCTCCAAAATATCGTGGGCGCTGTAAGCATTGGCTTCGGCATCGGTGTCAATGCAGCTGTCGCGTACTTTAATGGTGCCGATCGGAAGGATCTGGCGGAGCAGTCAGCGTCTCTTGGCGTGATTCTCTCTATCTTACACGGCATTTCCCTCACGATCATCATGCTGCTCGTGATGCCGCATTTCCTCGGATCCTTCGGTGCGTCCGAAGCAGTACTCGATGCAGGAATACGGTATGGTACTATCGTGATGTTCTTTTCTCTTGCAACCTCGGTCGGTATCTGTTACGAAAAGCTTTTCCAGTCGGTTGGCCTCATGAAGGTGTCTATGTTCAGCATGATGGCTGGCTGCATCGTTAATATCCTTCTTGACCCTCTGATGATCTTTGGCTTCGGTCCCTTCCCAGCGATGGGCATCGAAGGTGCTGCGCTCGCAACCGGCATCGGGCAAATGCTTACACTTGTGATCTATCTTCTTGTATATGCCTCAGGAAAGCTCGGCATCCGGATTTCCATTGATCCCAGGAAGGTAAATTGGAAGCTCAGCGGAAAGCTCTATGCAGTCGGCGGACCGGCTTCTCTTAATCAGGCACTTCCTTCTCTTCTTATCACACTTCTAAATGCAATCCTCGCGGGCTTCAGCGGTGATGGCGTACTGATTCTCGGCATCTATTATAAGCTGCAGACCTTTATCTTCCTGACTGTGAATGGTATCATCCAGGGCATTCGTCCGTTAGCGGGTTATAATTATGGAGCCGGTGCGTTGAAACGCGTCCGTGCAATTGCAAAAACAGCACTCGGTATGTCAATGGTGGTTGTCATCGCCGGTCTTCTGTTCTGCCAACTGATGCCGGACAAGCTGATGGGAATGTTTCTCGAGAACAAAGACACAATTGCGGATGGTTCACATGCCCTGCGCATCATTTCACTCGGGTTTATCGCTTCCGGTTTCTCACTCACCTATAGCGGTATGCTGGAAGGCATGGGAAAAGGGATGCAGTCACTTGTGATCATGCTCATGCGTTATCTCGTCGTGATCGTACCGACAGCAGCACTTCTCTCCCGGATTATGGGCTCAGCAGACGGAGTATGGCATGCCTTCTGGGTAGCCGAGTGGCTCACGATGGCTATAGCATTTATACTATATCATCACATCCGCTATTATCCCATTAAAGACACGCTTTCATGATTGCCAGCACATCCGCTTCATCGAGCGGTGCGTAACTGTGGGCAGCAGAGATGCCGGTCGTCTTGATGCAGCGTCTCGCCATTTCCTGTAGCTTATCTTCGTTTAGTCCGGCTTCCCTTATCATAGGCAGATCTGTCAGCTTCATCTGAAGCCCAAGTGATAAAAAGAAATGATGCAATGTATCGATGGTCTCTTTCGCCAGTGACTGAAGAAAATCATCTCCAGCTTCTGAAAGTGCCTCCGAACCAAGATCACTTCCGAGTTCGAAGACCTTCATACCAAAGGTGGCAATCCTCGAGGCGGTTTCTATACGGGAAATTACAGCACCATTGTCATATTCACTTCCGGAGGATGCCGTCGTCACAACCGTCACAATCGGAAGTGCAGCCTTCACCGGCCTTTTATAGCTGATAAGATCCCAAACATCGCCTTCATAACATACACCAGCAGCAATCGTCTTCGCGCAATCCAGCACACTGCCGCCGCCGACAGCCAGCACGACATCTATATCCCGGTTCAAACCTAGCTGTATGCCAGGCAAAACATCCTCCGCATACTCAGGATTCGGATGAACACCGGCATATTCTGTAATTTCAAAATCAGATAAAAGCTCCTTGAGCCGATCATACAGGCCTATTCTTTTAATGCTTCCACATCCGTAAACCAGCAAAATATTTCTGCCGAACTTTTCCAGTAAAAATGGCAGTGAATTGATACAGTTCTCCCCAAAAAGCAACTTCGTCGGTATTTGATATTGAAAGTTCTGCATGACTGCCCTCCTATATCAACTGTAGCTTCTCCATCGCGTAGGCAATACCATCGTCGAGAACTGCCTTCGTCACATAGGGCTGAAATACATCCAGCTCTGCATCGTGCTCCTTCAGTACGATCCTGTTTCCGCAGACACGCATCATATCAATGTCATTTGTACTATCGCCAAAAGCATACGCATCATCCGCCGTCAGGCCAAGATATTGAAGCATCCTGTCGACAGCATTACCCTTACCATGTCCCTTCGGGACGCATTCATAAAAGCAGTCTCCTCGATCTATTATCGTAAAGAATCCATCAAACTCGTGATGAAAGCCCTCGATATCTGAAGGATGGCCGGATTCCTTCCCATCATCATAATCCACACAGAATTTCGAGATTTCATAGTCATCATCATAATCACGCATGAGGAGTCCGCCCTCTTTTCCGACATATTTATGGCCATGCTCATGCTTATAACGAAGAATCGGGTGCTCTTGAAGCAGCTTCTCTGAAGGACAGCTGATCCAACCGTCGCGACTTTCAAGATTTACTTTGATGCCGTATTTTCCAGATGCTGCCTTGATTCTGTCTTTCATTTCCGGAGAAATCGCATAATAGTAAATACTCTTTCCGTGAAAAGTCAATTCGGTACCGCAGCCATAAAGCATGCCATCGACTGGAATCATATCCCGTACCTTCGAGAGCATCTTATAGGTTCTGCCGGAGTTAATAAATACGACATTGCCACGAGACCTTGTTTCATTGATCGCGCGGATCGCGCTTTCTGGAATAATATGTGTTTCCTCGTCCATCAACGTGCCATCCACATCGAAAAACAAGGCTTTTCTTGCTATACTCATAAACTATTTTTCCTGCCTTATTCGTGTTGAACAAAAGTATACCACAAAAAAGCGTTGCCGCACATAGTGTGTGGCAACGCCCAAACATTCCCTAATATTTACTTCTGTCCGTTCCGGTTGAAGTTGATGAGGCAGCCATCCTTTACGATGCGACGCTCGTTCTCAGTCATCGGCTGAATATAGAGATGAATTTCCTCATACTTGGCATCCTTTACGACGTAAGCCGGGATATCCTCCAACTTGTTGTCATCGAGTGCCTTTCTGATGCCCGGTACGAAGATGTAATCGTCGACATCAAACTGTGTCGGCTCACCCTTCATATGGAAAGGAAGCATGCCCCAGTTCATACAGTTCGAACGATATCGCTTCGTCGCATATTCCTCTGTGATATTTGCGAGGGCACCGAGCACTCTCTGGCAGGACGCTGCCTGCTCACGGGCTGAACCATCGCCTGGCTTCCTCGCATAGATCGTAGAACCGATTTCGGTTTCCTCCGCCTTTACGCCATCGAAGCCCGGGATCGTATGAATCACATCAAAGACAGCCGCTATAGAAGCATCCGTCTTTCCGGTCTTTCTCTCATCCTCAAGAGAGCGTACAGCCTTTGCACGGCCGACATACTCCGGATCTCGTCTTGAAAGCGTAAACTCTGCAAGCCCAAGCGGGTTTGAACGATAAGAAGATGTCTCACCGGATGGAATCAGTTCATCGGTTGTAGTCACGTCATCGAGGATCTTCGAAGCAACCTTGAGAAGGATATTATCCGTTAATGCCTCCTGCTCCGGCCAATCCTTAATGTTCGGGCCAAAGCGAAGCGGACGATCCTCTTCCGCCTTTTCGAAGCCCCAGTATACACGTGATTTATAGGCTTTGTCATCGTAGTTGTACTCTGGCACATCGCCCCAGCAATCAAGCTCTTCGGCAGATGTGATCTTACCATGATTTGCAGCGGTTGCTGCGATAGAACGCGCATCCATCAGTGCCACAGCAGCCATCTGGCCGTTACCCGGCTTCGAACCTTCACGGTTCGGGAAGTTACGGGTCGTATGACGGATGGAAAGGCCATTGTTTGCAGGTGTATCACCGGCACCGAAGCACGGTCCGCAGAACGCCGTACGAATGATCGCACCGGCATCCATAAGATCTGCGAGAAGGCCCTTCCGATCAAGGTCTGTATAAACCGGCTGAGAGGACGGATATACGGAAAGATAGAACTCGTCATCACCGATCAGCTTATCCTTCAGTGCATGTGCAGCCTCGACAACATTTGTATAGTTGCCGCCTGCGCAGCCTGCGATGACACCCTGCTGTGCCTGAAGTCTATGATCCGGTGTGATCTTATCGAGCAGCGTATAGGTTGCTCTGCCCTCGGCGACAGCCTCAGCCTTCTTCTCAGTCTCACGAAGGATATCTTCGAGATTCTCATAGAGTTCGTCGATGGTGTAAGCATTGGACGGATGGAATGGAAGCGCGATCATCGGCTTGATGCTCGAGAGATCGACATAAACGCAGCCATCATAGTAAGCGACTTCTGCAGGATTCAGTTCCTTAAATGCATCTCCGCGATGGTGCTTCTCGAGGAAGGCCTTCGTGTCATCATCGGTGCGCCAGATGGAGGAAAGGCAGGTGGTTTCTGTCGTCATGACATCGACACCGTTTCTGTAGTCTGTCGTCATCGAGGAAACGCCAGGTCCTACGAACTCCATCACCTTGTTCTTTACATAGCCCTTTGCGTATACGGCGCGAATGATGGCAAGTGCGACATCGTGCGGCCCTACGAAAGGCTGTGGCTTGCCGGTGAGATAGATGGCTACAACACCCGGATATGCGACATCATAGGTCTGCTTGAGGAGCTGCTTCGTAAGCTCGCCGCCTCCTTCGCCGATGGCCATCGTGCCAAGTGCGCCGTATCTTGTGTGAGAGTCTGAGCCGAGGATCATACGTCCGCCGCCTGCAAAGTTCTCACGCATAAACTGGTGGCAAACCGCGATGTGCTGTGGAACGAAAATGCCGCCGTACTTCTTAGCCGCAGAGAGGCCGAAGAAATGGTCATCATCGTTGATCGTGCCGCCAACTGCACAGAGTGAGTTATGGCAGCAAGTGAGGACATACGGAAGCGGGAACTTCTCCATACCGGAAGCTCTCGCTGTCTGGATAATGCCTACAAATGTAATATCATGCGATACCATGGCATCGAACTTAATTCTTAAATGTGCCATGTCCTCCGACTGGTTATGGCTCTTCATGATGCCATACGCCATCGTGCCCTTCTTCGCTTCATCCTTCGTGACTGCCTTACCGGTGAGGCTCTCAACCTTCGCTGACTCACTCTCCGGAACGATCTCTGTACCATTGACGAGATACACACCACCATCATACAGCTTGACCATTTTCTGCTCCTTTTTAGTTTTTGACAAACCTTTGTCACAGCATGTTTATATTCTGTAAGAACTTCTCACTGTGACATGAACCCTTGTTTCATATAGCTAAATATTAGACTTTTTATGACAACCTGTAAAATACATGATTTCGTATGCTTATAAAAAAATCCATATAATTTTTCTATGATAACATATGATAATATTTATGGCTGTTTTGTAAAAACATCCTTCATGAGGTCGATGAAATAGCGATCCGCTTTGTCAAGATAGCTGTCTTTTTTATAAAAGGCATTTACATCCCAGGTGCTATACTGACTGTCGATACGGTAGCAATGAAACTGATCCAAACCACCAAGCGCCAGTACTGCCCGCTCCGGAACAATCGTGAAGCCCAGACCTGACTTCGCGAGCTGTGCCGCAGACATACAGCTCGAAACCTCCATGATGACCCTCGGATTGATATCCGCTTCAGCGAGAATTATATCAGTTTGCCGTCGGTTAAACTGTCCCTTTCGGAGGATGATATATGGAAAACCTTTCAGTTTTCGGAGATCAACTGTCGGAAGCTGCTGATTATCCTCTTGCTTTAGCATATCCTCCGTCACGATGCCCTCGCCCGCAACCACGATGAGCGGCTCCCGATAGATAAACTCCGCTGTCAGGCCGCCGGGAATCCCTTCTGTTCCGCCGGGCAAAATTGCGAACGTAATACGGTCATTGATGAGACTGTCGATGATATCTCCGGACTTTGATTCCATGAGATGAAGCTGTACCCGTGGGAAGGATTCATGAAACTTTCCCGCGACGCGCGGCAGCATATAGCCGGCTCTCTCCGTGGGTATGCCAATGTTTATTTCCCCGGTCTCTCCTGCACCGATATCTGTCAGCTCCCGCCGAAGATTATCCCGAAGCCGTAGAATCTCCTTCGCTGTTTCCACGTACTTTTTCCCGGCATACGTTAGCGAAAGTGGATTCGTCTTCCGATCAAACAGCTTTACTCCGACATCCGCCTCTACTTTCGAAATGATATAGCTTAAAGACGGCTGCGAAATATACAGCTTCTTTGCTGCCGCCGTTACACTCTTACAGTCAGCGACAGTTGATATATAGGTGAGCTCTCTGAAGTCCATAATAACCTCCGTAAAAATACTCTGATGTAAGCATTATACCATGATTTCCGGATTCAGATTCATTCGGTAAAGTATACCGATCAAAGCCTATCCATAGGAATTCGCAAAAAAGATCCATTCTCAAGAATATGCGATTCTTAAGAATGGATCTTCTTTTAAGTAAAAAATTATCTGAGTCCATTGGATTGGTCAACTCAGATGATTTTATGATGAACGCCTTTCGGCGATTATCCCTTGGGGAGGTAGGCTGCCTCTCCGTGTCCTTCTCCCACGAGAAGCAGCCGATAATTATGAAAAAGAGCTTTGCTTTTGATAAGTTTTTTCTTATCTTGTCCATACTATAATTGACGAAACTAAAACGAAGCTGAAATTCCAAAAAAATGTGGTCACAGTGACCACTTTTATGATTTCAGTAGCAGAAGGATGTTATTCCCATTTTTGAATGCGTGGGTTCCACTGTAAAGTAAACTTCTTATTTTCTTGAAGATTAAGTACTATAGGTTCTATGAATTTTCTGATCATATCAATAGAGTCCTGTAGAGTAATTTTGATCATTGGTTTCTTCTTTTTAACAAAAGCGTTCCAACGAGATTGACGCAATACATCATCAGAAAAGCCTTCCTCAAAGGCTACAATATCATCGAAAGACGTATTCCTATGTTCAAAAGTTTCTTTTATTGCCTCCGTCAAATCATCTCCATTAAAATAGTTATTCCTGGCAAGAACATATAAGTCATAATAATCCTTAAACCTCGAATTTTCATATCCAAGAGAAACAATAGCTTCAAACTTTTCGGCTACGCAGGAATATAAAGAATAGGCATAAACAACTGGACATTCATCACTTAATATGACTGGGAAATCCATTTCTATTCGGTCAGGATAAATGATATCACCAAATCCTATGTCAATTGAAACAGGAATCCTTGTTCTGTCTAAATATGACATGATTGAAACATTTACGCCGTGATATTCCTTGAATTCTGTAATGGAACGGACTTGTAAAGAATCAAGATCAAACTGTAAAGGGTCATCTGTTTTCAATGAAAAAATCTCCGTAAATACAGCCCTCATCTTCTCAATATTGTTGCTGATATCATCCGCCAATAAATCTATATCGGTCGTTGCTCTTACAAAGTCTCCATGAAAAATACCATAAAGAAAAATGCCGCCCTTTAATGTAAAATTATCCTTATACTTTGAAACTGATAAACGATATATTGTTCTTTCCAGACCATAGGCTGTAAGCATTTCCTGCATAGTTTTACCACGTTCTCTGCTCTGATTCATAAGACGCGCTTTTATTGATGCAACATTTTGTATGCTCATAGCAATACCTCTAGATAATTTCTTAAAATCTTCTCTACTCCGAGTAGCGATGCGTATCGATGCAGCTGGTTGATATTACGATCCGGTTGATGAAGAAAGTTTATCAGTATTTCCTTTGTCTCTTCGATTCCAACTTTATTTCTATAGCTTAAAATGTCTGTTACCGTTTTTTCTTTATCATAGATACGAAATTCCACATATCCATCAGAAGCAGTCGTTATACCAGTCTTAAATCGTTCATCTGAAAAATACATAACATGAAAAGAAGGCCATTCTGGGAGACTACTGATTTTCATAGAATTTTCTATGGCGATATCAATAGTATCAGGAAGATATGTTGTCAGATTATAATATCTGGCTGCACTCATAAGACACACAACTGCTTTAGGTGCTATTACATTCAGATAGGCATAATCAGATATATCTCCTTCATATTGCATGTTTTCATACATACTTTTTGAAAGTCTTTTAAGGATGTTCTGAGCCACCATTTTATTGATTAAATAATTGGAAAATCCTATCCTGTGCAGAGATTCGCTGTCTAGAAATTGTTGATTCTTTGGAAGCACTGTTTGTTTCATGGATGAATATCTCCTAAAATAAATTCGTCACAGCCAAAGTATATCATTATTTCAGCAAATTTTAAATTTGATTCTGTAAATTATTGAATTTACAGAATCAAAATTAAATTTCAAAAAAATATGTGGTCACAGTGACCACATATCTAGACCTTTTTATAAAATATTTTCGTGTCTACCCTTCATCACAGATGCAAGATAATTCCGAAGCTTTACCACATGCTCTTTCTCCAGACACAAAGAAAGGAAATTCTCGCTGGCTTCCCCCTCTAATGAATCATAATACAGCCTGATTTCAACGAAGCTTTCTGTATTCAAGGAACCACCTTCATCAAAGACCGGATTAAAAACCAATCGAAGCTCTGGCTCTATGAAATCGAGATCTGTCTTCTCTTTCATATCTCCACCCAGGTATGCTGATGCATTCTGATACAGCCTCTCGACATCTGAACCCTGGAGAAGTTCAGCATTGTCCTGAGAATACAGCACTCTGTCTCCCATCGATGCTATGACGCTCACCGCGCACCATTCATTGTCTTCATTCAAGTATTCCCTGGGAACAAAATCCGCAATAAATAACTGCAACGTTATTCCAGTGACGTCTATGGTAAGTCCATTCTCAAATCGCCGGTTTTGCTTATATCCTATGGATTTCACACTCATATCCCTGATTCTGCTCCTGTCATCCTGTATTCCTTCAAATCTTCCTTTGTTTACGATAAAAGCATAGCAAACCCAGCACCTCTTTTGGTCAATTCTGAATTGACATTTGTGATTGAACAGAAAAAGAGCGCCGGACACAATGTCTGGTCCAGCGCTCCATGAAACACCATCAGCTGATCTTAAATATCTTCAGATCCTGCTCAAACAGCATCATATTGATCTTCATCAGGTTAAAAATCTTGTTTTTGATGCAGTATACAATGACTACATCAAACTTCTGCGACCGGGAGAACGCATAACCGGCGGTCTCCAGCAGCGCCTTCGCATCATCGAAGGGCAGCTTCAGTGCCAGTGCACTTGCAATCGCCGTCTCCTTGCTAGGCTGATAATCCTCATTGCTCCGGATCTTCGAGAAAACCTGCCGTGACAGCCCTGCGGCATGGTAGAAATCCGGATCACTCAGCTTCTCCTCATCTATTTTCTCAAGGAGCATTTTCTGGAAGGAGATGGAATCAGAAACAGAGCCATCTCCGATGTAGTCCCACGGCTCAAGCCCAGCTTCACTCTCCCGCTGTCTCTCCTCTTCGGCGACTCTCTTTTCCTCAGCATGCCCCTGCTCTTGAGTAAGCCTCTCATCCTCAGCGTGCCTCTGTTCCTCGATATATCTCCGGCCTCGGAAATTCGAAACACCTGCCATTCCATCGGGCTTCTTCCCCGCTCGGTTCCGCTTGTCATTAAAATACTCCCGGTCGATGAACGACTGCAGATCTCCGAAGATCCGGCTCGATACCTCCACCGACTTCCGGTCATAAACGACCAGTGTGATCTCCATATCCGGGTATTCCAGAAGAAACGAATTGAAGGATTCCAAAGCTGTCGACAGCGCAATATCCCTCGGAAATCCATAGTGTCCTGTCGCAATCAACGGAAACGCAATGCTCTTACACTTGAGCTCCGCAGCCAGCTTCATCGACCGGACATAACAGCTTTTCAAGGTCTCCACCTCGTGGCTATTCCCATCGATCCACACCGGCCCGACCGTATGAATGATATACTTAGCCTGCAGCTTAAACGCCGGCGTCGCCTTCGCATCGCCACGCGCGATATTCCCGATCTTCACGCGTTCCCGAAGCAGATTCTCCGATCCCGCCGCTTCATAGATATCCGCATCCGTTCCATCCCCGATGACAGGATAAGGATTCGCCGTATTGACGATAGCATCCGCCTTTACCCTCACGATATCATTCTGTACGATTTTAAAAGACATAGCGCCGACCCTCCGTGATGAATCTAAACTCATCATACCACGGAAAGTCGGCGCCTGCACAGCTTATACACTATAGTGATCTGACCGTAAGATGGTGATTATTCCGTCACTCTCTCCGTCAGGATATTCCAGGCCCCTTCCTTCGTCACATTGATGTTGTCACTGAAAGGATTGATCGTCACGCCGGCGATCCCGTCCTCGTGCTGGATCATATCAAAGATCGTATCAATCCCAATCGTCACCGCGCTAGTCTTCGGCCCCTTCTCGCACTCCTCTTCAGATGTAAAGCACGCGAGCCAATGCTCCTCACCATGATCCATGGTCAGCAGATTGAACGAGTCCTGCTTCGTCATATCCCCTTCATACGGCACGAGAAGCATCCCATTCTGGTACATCCGGTCCCGGATCACGCCCATCAGCCGGTAAAATGTCTCCTTCTCATCATAGTGCTCCTTGAAAAATGAGCATGCAAGCCGGATCATGCCGGTCCCCGCCAGCATGTCCGCCGTCTTCTTCCCGTCATATCGGAAGCCCTTTGTAATCTCCGAAAACCGTCCGATAACGTTCAGAAGATCATCCGGCACCAACTGTAGCCCTCGTGCCTTCAGACCCTCAGGAATCCCGAAATAAGCCTCTGCAAGGGCCCCTGCGATCGTGATGACCGGACTGATATCTCCATGAAGTCGCAGCACATTCCGAAGCGCTCCTTCGAAATCCTTCGCCGCAAACACACATGCCAATGCCTCCATCAGCGGCTGATACTCTGCACTACCGATATCCTTCAGCCTGAGAAGCTCCACATATCTAGGCGCTCTGACACTAAAGTCCATGGCCAGCTTCTGCTGGATCATCATTTCCGGATACCCGATCCTTGCATAGTAAATCGCGCACGCTAGAGCCTCTGCATCCCGCACCTCCACAGGACTAAAGTGCAGAGCTTCCGCTGCAGCCCAGGCCGCTTCCCGCACCTTGTTCACATCATAAAACAGCCAGCCAACAGCACTCACCCAGCTAACACAGCCAGTCCTTTCCGTAGCAGTATCATCGTCGATCAGCCAGGTAAAAAACACAGCTTTATCCTCAGAAGCTGCATAACCCTTCCACCATTTCTCACACCTACCGAATACTGCACTCCTGATCTCCCAGGACGCAGCATGCACCTTCGTATTAAGCAGAGCTTCCGCGACAGCCATAGCCATGACAGAGTCCAGCGAAACGTCCGAATAATCCTCAAGAAAAAGATCATCATCCCGCGTCTTATAGCTTCCATCCTCGAGCGGTGTCCCCGCCATATCCCCTAAAACAGCTCCGATCATTTCCCGGCCTCCTTTGTCTTCCCGATCTGCTCCACCAGCTCCTCATTTGCCGCATTGACGATCGCATCCACCTTAATATCCGTAATCCCAAGCTTTCGAACCTTCATTTCGCTCATCGCTCTACCTCCCGTTCTGTCTACGGATATAGCGTAGCAGAAACAGAAGTCGAAAAGGTCAACTACGGATTGACATTTAATTCATCAGTCTAGTGACATCAATGACAGCTTCTTCATACGGATGATTCTCTTTGATTCGCCGCATTACTTCATCAAGATCTTCCTCCCGACACTTAAACATCAGAAGATATTCGTCAGCAAACTCATCCTTTCCGACTGTGCCAAGATATGGATTTGCATCCCCTATCGGCATCCACATAGACCGGATTTTAAACCAGGACATGCAGTGCGTATACTTTCCGGTTCGCGAAACGCAGTAGTCCTTGACCGCATCCCGCACCTTTTCCAATGCTTCCTCTGGCAGATAAACCTCAACCTTTAACATCGCTTATATCTCCCTAAGCAAACGAATCCTCGCCTAATGGCCCCATCAAAGTATCTCAGTTTCTCCATCTTTTGTCCTGCATCCGATCCTTTCTCAGGCTTCTCCACCGGCATCCTTTACAATATCCGCATACAGCCAGGCCATGCCGCTGATATAATTTCCTTCCTCCAGTTCGCCATCGTAATTGAAAAGCAGTGTGAATCTCATATCATACGTCTGCACCAGAGCCGCGCAGTTATATTCATTCTCTGTTGCCTCCGGATGCCGGGCAACCCCGAGCACCTTCCCAGAAAAATATATTGTCGGATTTTCTTTGAAATCCGGATCATCATTTGGAGAAAATGTTCCGGTTGGAATCATACTGATAGGAGCCATTCCATCCGCATTGTTCCGTTCATCGAAATCATTGTAGACTTTGAAATCCTCACTCTCACCAAAGATTTCTACATTGCATACATCTCCATTTTCCAGGCTGTAATCTGAATTCTCTTCCGCGTAGACATTGACCGGTATTAACTCTTCAGGCGTTTCCATCGTAGCTATTTTCCCATCAGCATAGTCCTTATAATCAAGAAAAGTCATTTTACTAAACGTGACTGTATCATCATCTTCATATTCCTGTTCGGTCGGCTCAATATTGAGAATCTTCTCTTCTGCATCCAAATTATTCTGTAACCTCGCACTGTCAATGATTACATCAGATCCTTTTGGATCCAGTCTGATACCAGGCAGTTCGGGATCCTCTGCAAATATCTTAAACAACGAATCCATATCAATGGGCTTTATTTCTGTTCCACCGATCTTTTCAAATTCTGCCTGACTGGTGAACGCGACCGGTTTCTCTACATCACTAAGTCTTCTGAAAAGATAATATCCGGGATCATTAGGATCCTCTTCCACAGGGACAAGCAGCTGACCGCCCTGATACATCCGTTCTTTCAGAGCATTAAGAACCGGCACCAGATTTTCGTCCGTCTGCGCCTCTGAATATTTCTGCATGGGTGCATAGAGGCTTTGATTATTCCACTTGTAATCCGCCGATTTCTCCCCGATATATCGGAACCCATCCGTTCTCTTCTTAAATTCTGAAACAACCTCCAGCATATCCTCTGGCAACCGATCAGCGATTCCTTGAATTTCTTCAGGAATGCCATAATACGCCTCAGCCACCGCACCGGCGATACACGCCTGCGTATCCGCATCACCGCCAAGCGATACTGCATTTCGGATCGCATCCTCATAATCCTCCCATCGAAGAAGCAGATCAATGCTTCCGGCACGGAACGCTGGCAGTCTTCCCGGTGATAATATGACGGCCGGATCTCATCGATAGTGCGGGACAGATCGTATCCAAATTCCTTTTCAAGATATGACCGGATATCTTCCTTCGGCACACCGACTCTCGCTAGATACACGGCACTTGCCGTCGCCACTGCTCCCTTGATCCCCTCCGGGTGATTATGTGTGACCTCTGTGGCCGCCCTCGCAACCTCGCGAACTCTGTCAAGCGTCGGATACAGCCAGCCGACAGAAGAAATCCGCATTGCACTGCCATTGCCATAGCTTTCGTACGGCTTCGGATCATCAGAATCAAGCCAGTTGCTGAACATCGTCCCATAGCCCGCATAAGGATACCGGCTGCCCCATTTCAGCATGGATAAAGTCACTTCCTCATGAATTTCATCCACGGAAGCATCCACATCCAGCTTCATCAATGCCTCTGCCACTGCGATCGTCATAACAGTATCATCCGTAAAACCGGTACGCTTATTCACAAACGGAAAATCCTTCGTCTTGATCGTATCAAACTCAAACGGTGCGCCGACCATATCTCCGATAATTGCTCCTATCATCCTGAACTCCTTTCCAAAACATCCATTTGTTTGCGATATAAACGTAACAGAATTTGTATCTCATTTGGTCAACTCTGAATTGACATTTTGACATATCTTTTGCTTTAGCAACGTGAGATTATAGAGAACAAACGTAGTAGGAGCAATATTGAAAGGCAGAATATAAAGGTGCAAATTATTTAATGAATTTGCACCTTTGTTGTAATAACAGTCTAAAATTATATTTCAATATTTTAATAACTGCTAAATGTATCATTATTAACGCAGTGGATTTTATGATTCTTTTTCAAAAATATCTGATAGACTTTTCTCCATTTGCTCAATAAGATTTACCACTAAAGCATTGCCCATCATAAATCGCCTTTTTTTGGTCGGCATTTCTTCAAGTTTGCCATTGACAAGGCACTCCTTAGTCCAATCAGACGGAAATCCTTGTATTCTCTCCATTTCAACAGGTGTCAAAAGACGAATTCTTTGAGTTTTATAATCTCTAACAATATGTGTGGTACGACTAAAATTTCCTTCACTTGTCAGCATTGTTCTTGCAGGCTTATCATACTCATCAACCATAGATATCGGTCCCTCGGAAAACACATATTCATGACCGTTATTTGCTCTACGCTTTATCTTCTTACCACCTTTAAGATACTGCCATGTATGTCTTGCTGCCGATGGTAATTTATCTTCACTTTCATCACTATGGTTTACAGATGGATCAGTATAATAAAGCTGATCTTTTGGGATAAAAAAGCTTTCATCAACATCACCTTTTTCAATAATATCTCCTATGGTAATATTATTGCCTTCATATAAAGGATATGTTTTGATAGTATATACTTTCCCATCCTTCATGATTCCTGTATTTTCAAATCCGAAAGTAAATCTTTCAGATACTTCTCCGATAGTCGGAATCGTAGTAACGGAAATTTTTTTCTCATCCGGTTTTTTAACCGGAAATACTCCGGCAAAAAAGCCATCTGATTCTAAAAGCTTAAATACAGCATCTAAATTCTTATTTGGATCTTCACTTTCGGTAATATCGAAATCTACTTTTGCATTTAATCTATCCGCGTATTTTGTAGAATTTTTATATGCAAAAATGAAGGTTCTGCGGCGTCTCTGCTGAAATCCATATTCTGCAGCATTTATAACCCTCCATTCAACGGTATAACCAAGATCTCTAAAACACGCCAAAATAATTCCGAAATCTCTTCCACGTTGCTTTGCCGGACTCTTTATAAGTCGGTCAACATTCTCTAAAAGGACAAATGGTGCTCCCTTCGCTTCTAACATATCACGGATATCCCACCATAAAACTCCTTTTTTCCCTTCAATTCCTTTTGAAGTGGCCAGAGAAGATGCTACTGAGTAATCTTGGCATGGAAAGCCCCCAACCAAAAGATTATGGTCCGGAACATTCTTTTTGTTAACCTTATTGATGTCATAATTTGTCGTATCTTTTCCTGCTAAATCCAGGCATGTACCAAATCTATTGACATAGCAGTCATGTGCCCATTGTACTGAATGATCAGCAGGCTCCCATTGATTAAACCAAACCGTTTTCCATTTCTCGTTCTTTTTAGTATCCTCTATCGTGTGGATTTGGTTTAATCCGCAACGGAATCCCCCAACGCCAGCAAATAATTCACAAACCGTCTTCTCCATTAGTCACAAACTCCTCTGATTTTTATGCGTAAAGCATATCAAATTTCATTGATTTGATCAAGCTCTGATTTTATCATTAAGCTGCTGATAAATATACGAGTTATTTAACCAGAAACATTGTTTCGTATATCTTTGCCCATTTGGCAGCTCATCAGTATCCGCTGCATTTCTACCGTGTGGACGGACATGGCAAACTGGATTCTCTGATGCTTTCGGCAATGGAAGATAATTTTCCTCCATGCCGCTTTTATATCGTTTTTGTATGCCTTGTAGGATTACATTTTTCGTCCGATTCCAGACATCCTTAACATGTACTTCTAAGTCTTCATATGGTATATTCCAAAATTGGCATCCTTTTAACCTCAGAACGCCATCCTCTCCATATTTATAGACAACAAATAGAAAACGTGTATCTCGCAGATAGTTTCCAAATATTGAATCTTCCCAATCTTCCGAAGCCAATTGCTTGAATTTAAATGTTGGAAATGACATACTTTCTTTAATTTTATTGTTATTACTTATGCGTATGGTTTTAACCACTATTCCTGCTTTTACAAATTCTTCCGCTTGATTTCCTTTTATCCCTAATATTCTATATGCCAATATTGCTTCTATATTTTTGGGCATCTTGGTGTTGGAAATATTAAATTCTTTACATAATTCTTCAACTGAAAATCCAATATAGTTATCAATTTTATTCACAACATAGTCTTCAAAAGACGTTTCAACTTCACCGCGCTTAATTATTGGTTCGTATGTAGTTTTCCCTGGAATTATGTATGTGTTTAAAACATACGTCATATATGTAACTTTAAATGAAAAGGCTCTTGGTTTCGCAGGAACTGAACTATATGGTTGCTCACGCCTTACACTAGAATCCGAGCTTTTAGTCGATGCTCCAAGGTATAAAGTATCTCCTTCTGAAAGCTCTTCGGCTCTACCAGCCTTTATCTTGCCAACAATGATATTGTAATCGTGTTTGATTATTATGATATCTTCCTCTGGTGGCGTGAATAATTTAGAAAAATGTATTTTATAGTCTAACCTATATGGTACGTCAGCTTCATATAGATAATAAATCAGAAGAATAAGCTTTGCCTTATTCCATAAATGACTATTTTCAAATGTTTCATTTACTACAGCAAAATAATCAATCATTGTAATTATCAATCTTTCTTTTGCCGTTAGTCTTCCGCCACTCACAATCTTATACGGTGTAACCTTTAATTCTACCCCGGCATCTGGAAAGTCAGGCCTAGCATCACTATTACAATGGTAATGAAAGAAGTGTTCTTCAATCAGCTGCCCAAGATTTCCTTTATTCAATTTGGCTTCTTTTTTTAATTCACTTAAAGACTTGACCTCATTTTTTTCATGAAGAGTAAAACCATTATTTTTTTCATCTTCCCTGATGACATCGCGAAATGACTTTCCGATTAACTTTTTCGAATATTCCTCTATTGAAAGCGGACTGCTACTATCGTATTCATAATAGCTCATTATTATTTTCCTCTATTTCATTTTCAAATATAGTTTCTTCAATGACTTGAACACATTTATCTGTATGACGTATTATATCTTTTCCCCAAAAATGTATGACTGTCCAACCCATGGCCATTAACTGTCTGTCTTTGTCCTGATCCCGTTCTATATTTCTTTCTATCTTCGGAATCCAATAATCCGCATTTTTGCCCACTTCTAATTTCGGTCTCAGAATTTCCCAATCCTTTCCATGGAAAAATTCTCCATCACAAAAAATCGCGATTTTATGCTTTGTGATTGCTATATCTGGTCTTCCGGGAAGAAGAGAATAGTTTTTTCTGTAACGATGTCCTTTGGACCATAATGCTTTTCGGAGAGATATCTCGATTCCAGTATCCTTACCCTTGATATGGCTCATATTTCGATGACTTTTTTCAGAAACATCTCCATGAAACCTAGGTTCATGTTTTATACTGTCATTCATTTTACTTAAGCCTGTTGATAAATTTTATAAGATTGTAGAATAAGTCCACATCTTATTATTCGCATCAATTTCCGATAACCATTCGATTACATTACCTGAATATATTGAACTTTTTCTTAATGCTGCGGCTATGTCTGCAGCCGTTACAATAAGTATTGGATGTTCATCCTCAACCACCTCTTCATAGGCCTGCTTATTTACATAACTGGTTGTGACTAATATGCCAAACTGTCTATACCTTATTCTTGATATAAGACGCGACATCTCCTTTACTCCAACACTATTATTTTCAGAATAACATTTGGCTTCCAAAGCGCATTCCATCTTTAGCGATTGGTTTACCTTTCCGGAATCAATGATGTATCTGCCGATTGCGTCTCTACCTCCATCTCGCCACGGTCGAGTCAGGTTGAAATCTGTAAAATTATGGTTTATCTTTTGTACGATATTCGTCGCACAGGCTTCAAAGCCTTGTGGGAATGGTTCATAATGCTTACGTATGATATCAAGGCAGGTTCTTCCTTCTTCATCGCTTTGTAACTGTTCAAATTTATCAGGAATCGCGAATTGCTTCGGCGCTTTTAATGGCTTTATACCTTCTCGTCCTTCTTGAATGAATTTTTTCCATACTGAAGGTGCGTTTTCCATTGCCTTTTTATGATCAGTTATCAATTCGTTTAACCATTCATGAGGAATAGGTTTTGCTCCTGTATCCAAAATAGTGAAATATGCCTCGTAGTTTTGAAATCTATCCCCTTTTAATGTTCTCCAGAATGCAACTAGATCATTATCAGGAGAAACGCTAGGATTACCCGGAGCAGCAAGGCCTAAGAATTTCACATCTCTTCCATGGCCAGTTTTCTTAAAAATAAAAAAAGGTGGTATTTCATCCAGATCATTCTTGCTATTAAGTATGGTAAATACATTTTCTAGTATTCTGTTACCCTTTCGTTTCGTGTCAGTAAGAGCTTTACCTGGTGTCCGATTATCACCATAGTACCGGAAAATACCAGTTTCTTCGTCAAGATAATCCGGCCACTCCAACTCAGTCATCGAAGTATAAAGTATTACATAAGCTAATTTATCTGGATTGTCTTCTCTTCTTCTTTTACGAAACCCTCCTGACACATCACATTCCATCAACAAATGCAATGGATCATCACCGGCATTTCCTTTATTTCCACCTTTGTAAACACAATCAACATAAAGATCGCTTTCAGAAAGATTTTCAAATGATATTTCTGGTCCCATAGTTGCAATTCCTTAAATATTCCAATGAAATAATAGTGATCCTTCAATGAAACCTATTCTCACTAATCCTTAAATGAATATTTCATAACATACCATGTCTTTGCTCTTGAGTCGTTTTTATCTAAATGGTCTGGCACCACTCTTAACATATATTTATTAAGAGTTGCTGCATCACCATCATTGAGCCCAATTTCATCACCATTTTTATTAGCATGGCAAAAAATCACTGTTCCTACCATTCTTACATTATCATTTTTATCGACTACGGAAGGTCTAGCACCGTTCTTTACAAACATCCCTTCATCATCATAAATTACATCAAATGTCGTATTATCAATCTCAAGCTCCGCAATATCAATCAGTTGACAGTCAATTATCTTATAATAGCTTTTTATGTCATCCTGTATATCATCGGTATAATAGGTTCCAGCATTTACGTCAATTACAAAAACTCTCATATTTTATATTCCTAAAAATCACATAATTTACGTTATTTATGAATCTCATACTATCAATCTTAATCTTCTGTTTTAATAATAGCACGAATAGCAGAAAATCATATTGTATTTATAAATGCTTGCCTTATTCATTTTGATGAATATTTATGACATCTTGTACTATATAAAAATATCATCAAGCCAATGAAAAAATCGAAGCTATCCTAATGTTAGAATAACTTCGATTATTAAATATTAACGAACTTTCTTACAAGCTTCATTTGGCTTCACTCAGCATCACTACTGCTGAACGTTTCTGAAGACATTTGATCGTCTCGATGGTGCTCATCACCTGATACTTAATCACATAGATGGCATCATTGTATTCGAGATAATGCTCTTTGATGAAGTCGAATAGGTCGTAGCCATATTTCTCGGTTTCAGTGATATACGCGGCGAGCTTGTCCGGCTCGAAGGATCCAGCCATGGTGGAGACATTGTTACAGCGATCAAAGGCTTTCACAATAGCTGCCTTCGGATTCAGCTTGATGGCTGCATAATACTCGTCGTCATAGCCTGGATCATGCTTGTGCGCCTGGTCCTTCGTGAGAAGTGCGACGATCTTCTGTACATTCTCGGAGAATGGCAGCTCCTCCGGCTTTACGTTACAGTCCTCGCATACGTCATGCAACATGATTGAGGTAAGGACTTCATCATCACGGATACCTAACGCATGCGCATGACACGCCATCATAAGCGGATGAAGAATATATGGAACCTTCTCCTTCGCTTCACTTCCAAGGTACAGATTCGGGTCTCGATAGACGCCAGCATGCTTTTCCTTCGCATAGCTGAGTGCCTCGAAGAACTGACTCAGATGCTTCTGAATCGCGATGGTCTTAAGCCGCGTGAACATATGCTCTTCATCAAACATCTTCTCCCGGATCAGCCAGTCCGGTGTCGTCACACCGTTATAGAGCCAGCCGACCGTCGTTCCAAGTGCCTCCGCAATCCTCGGAAGCTGCGTGGAATCCGGTATCGCAGGATTATCTTCCTTTACCCAGCTGCCAATCGTCTGTCTCGTGAAGCCAAGCTTGTCCGCAAGATCACCCTGCTTGAGCCCCAGTTCCTTCATCCGCTTCTTTATGTTCTTGCCGATGTTCTGATAACTTTCTTCGCTCATCTCGATACCTCCCGGTTTCCCGATCCGTGCCTTACAATACGACTATATACCGGATTATATATGTCGGCAAGACGATGCGAAATTGCAGGGGATGTTAGGTTGACTTTACGCAATTGGTATTAATCGTAATTCTATTCTCGATTCCTGCAAATACCGGTATTCCGGTTTCTGTATGAGCGATCGCATAGACAAAAGGTCTTGTCAGTGTGACATGCTTTTGCGGTCTTCTATCTATGATGGCACCAGCACATACGATATCTGCGAATGATACCGCGACAGCTTTAGTTCCCTGGCTATTCACCTCGATTTTTGCCTTATGAACAATTTGATCCACTTTTAAGGGTTTTGAGGACATCCGCGAGAAATCCGCTTGATCCTTGAAACACGTGCTGATCCCTTTATTACGGCAATACTCTGTCATCTTCTCATCAAATTCTGCTGTGAACTCCGGCATTGTAACGTACACATCGTAGCCAGAAGCACGGCTCTTGTAGAGTTCTGTGAGATTCACCTGCTCCAGTGCCTGATGTAAGTATTGGCGGCTGAATTTCTTCGGAAGGAGTGCCATCAGAGCGTACTTTCTGCCCTTATATGGCTTTACCATCCCGGTGAAATATTCATCCTCGATATACTCTGACTCAATGCTATGGAGCATCGGAACTATCTCCGATGTAGTTCTTGTGCTTCTGAATTTTCCTTCTTGAATCGCTTCACCAATGTATTTTACTTCCCAGGATGCATCGAAAGACATCGCATTAATCATGATAAGCATCATATGTAGGTGCCGTACCCTCAAGAAATCCACTTTGATAAGCATCGCTCTTTTTAATATCATTTTTTGTAAGTATGGATCCGAGAATAAGTTCAAAAATGATAAACACCATCGTCTATACCGTCCTTTACTCTTATCGTTGTAATTGCCATCAGACTGCAGATTGCTTGATTTGCTGCGACTCATCCGAAAATGACAACCTGTGAAGTGTTCCCTCCATCGTGAGGATGCAGCGGACGAGTTCATTCTCATATCGTACCGTACCTGGGAAGGCATTTCGGTTCATCGAGAAGAGAATCCCGAAATTCCGAAATGCTCCGGCTCTCCTCCTGGGCAAGCGAGCTCATGATGGTAATGAGAAGCTCGCCCTTCGAGTCCATCGTCCAGATGTTCTCCTTCTCGAAATACTGAGCAATCATGACTTCTTCATCATAAAATGATTTGGGTGTCAAAAGTATGAAATTGTTATTGCCACCCAGTTTGCTCCTTGACAAATAAATATTGCTCAAAAAATAGTACTCTGTAGGTTGAGAGC